>JBAUOE010000136.1:0-6310 GCA_049579585.1 Solirubrobacterales bacterium
GGCCCAGACCGAGCAGGTGGTCATTGCCATCTTCATTCACGAACTTCGCGAAATCACCGCTGGCCGATGGATCTTTTGCGAGGCGGCCAGCGTCACTGTCGGCGGCCATGTCGGCCCAGCTGCCAACCAGGATTCGCAGTGTGTCGTCCGACGAAGTACCGGCACCGGTTTCCATGGTTGCGTCGATTCCGGCACTGGCAAGCTGATCCTTTACGAGGTCACAACCGGATTGCCGTTCAGTTACGCACTGGATCACCACGGGCCAGACAGTGCCGTCGTAACCGACGGCAAGAGGTGCCGGGTAAGCACCCACCACGGCACCGATTTCCATCGCGTCGGTCCAGTCACGGTTGTCCCACCAGACCAGATCCCCGGCGCCAACCTCGAACTCGGCTGATCCCCTTTCGGAAACGATGCCGTTGACCGAGTAGAACCAGTCGCGGCTGCGTGCTCCCTGGTTCCCACCGGATATGCCGTTGACGGACTGGACAAATCCGCCGCTGTACCGGGTCTCGATATCGGTGGATCCATCGAGGACCCGCATCGCGGTTTCGGATTCGGTCAGATCACCGATTTCCTTCTCGACCAGAACCCGGCTGCCGTAATCGGTCGTAACCAGCAGTTCGACCTTTCCTTCCTGGGATCCGGCACCCAGGCCGCATCCAGGCAAAACAGCCACAGCCGCCATCAGGGTGATGGCGACTGTGGCCCACTTCATTGAAACGGGTGAGTTGATTACTTCTTGATCTTGATCGTGGCGCGATTCGAAGGGATCGTGCCGGAGTAACGAGCCAGCAGGTTCGTCTTCTTCTTCAGCTTGACCCTGGTGTATCCCTTGGCATTGGTGAGAGCAGCCGAGGTGCCGGAGATCCGGGCTCCCTTGACCGGCTTGCGCTTGCCTTTGCCGTTGTATTCGAAGACACGCACCTTGAACGATTTCTTCTTCTTCACTTTGGCCGGGGCCTTGAGGAAGAGTTCGTTCGGTGTCGCTTCGTTGTAGCTCTGCGCGAGGTACCAGAGAACAGTGCCGCCCTTCTTGACAACCTGTCCTTCACCGCCGACGAACGAATCCGTGTGGTCGTACTTCAGCACCCACCACTCTTCGTTCTGCGCGACGGATGAACCGACGCCACAAAGGCCGAGGCCAAAGTCGAAGGCGTTGGATACCTGAAGCGGGCGCAGCGACTTGATTGAGGATGAAGCGTCATTCAGGAGTCCCAGCGCGGTCGGGCCTTCGACCGTCTTCGATCCGTTGGTCGGGCTTCCACCGAGACAGGTGGCCTGGTTGCTCGTCTTGACCTTGGAGGTACCGGTTTTGATGGTCTTGTCGGCCAGGACTTTGCCCTGATAGGTGACAACACGCAGTTGAACGGGGACCTTCGACGCGGCGTTTGCCGGTCCGGCCATGAATGTGAACAGCAGTGCCGTTCCGAGGGCGAGCCCCAGTACGGGTGAGATGATTCGTTTGGTCATTTGCTTCCTTGTTTCCGGCGGCCGGTTCGCGTAGCCACTGTTTTCGGGACGCCCGATATCGAGCGTAAAGTCGGCAGGTCTTCGGACTAAGACGTTTAGAAAAAGCAGCCTTCCCAAGAGTTAACTCAGTGGCCTGTGTGCTCTTCAGTACGTCCCTACCGCTGCGCGCCAGTTCCGGAGTTTGACCGGATTCCCTGACCCCGCTGAGGGGTGCGACCGACTTCATTGCCAATGATAAAGACCTCAACGAAGGTCTGCGACCAGACAAGACCTTCGTTATGTCCTATACCGTCGCGGCGATGGAATCACTTCTCAACCTGCTCCCGCACCTTCCGATGGCCCTTGGCCCCAGCTGGCTCGATCCCGAAAGCCTGATCAAGAAGTTCTCGATGATCGGTCTGCTGGTGATCGTCTTCATGGAATCCGGGTTGATGGTTGGCTTCTTCCTGCCGGGCGATTCACTGCTTTTTACTGCGGGACTCCTTTCGGCAACTACTGACGTCCTGCCGAACATCTGGATTCTGGTGGTCTTGATTCCGATCGCGGCTATCGCCGGTGACCAGTGCGGTTACTGGATCGGCCGCAAGTTCGGGCCACCGCTTTTCAACCGTCCCGACAGCCGGTTTTTCAAACGTGAGTTCGTCGACCAGACCGCCGCGTTCTTCGAGAAGCATGGGGCCGGGGCAATCATCCTCGCCAGGTTCGTGCCGATCGTGCGGGCTTTCGTGCCAGTGATGGCTGGCACCTCAAGGATGGACTATCGGACCTTTCTGACCTTCGACATCATCGGCGGCATTCTCTGGGGAGCGGGCGTCACTACTCTCGGCTACTTCCTCGGCCAGATCCAGTTCGTTCAGGATTACATCGAGTTCATTCTGCTCGGCGTTGTTGCGATCTCGGTGATTCCCGTGGTGCTCGAACTGAACAAGGCCCGCAAGTCGGCCAGAACTCACCAGATGCCGGAACCGTTCGAGAATCCGATCAATGAAGACGGCGAGCCGATCCACCCTGAGGTCGACCGGTCGATCGCCGCGGCGGAAGCAGAAAAAGAACTTCCTTAGCCGCGAGGAATCTTTCGTGGTTTCAATCCGGGCAGGCATCGGGGATCACCTCTGTAGCCTTCTGTGCTTGCGCCGAATCCAGGGAATACTCATCGCCCTCGTCCTGCTCAGCCCTCTGGGGCTGGCCGGACCGGCCGATGCCGTAACCATGAAGACCACCCGGTTCGTTGCAAACTTCGAAGGTTTTCTGTCCTGCCCCTATAACGATCCGGCCGGGCACGCCACGATCGGTTATGGCCACCTGCTCCATTACGGAGGGGTAACCAAGAAGGACCGTCGCAAATGGGGTTGCCTTTCCGAAGCTCAGGCGCTGAAGCTCCTGCGCAAGGACCTGAAAGCAACCGAAGACCAGGTTTATGAACGGATCGGCAATGCCCTGGTTACTCCTTCGATGGTCACAGCGCTGACATCTTTCGCTTTCAACCTGGGTGCGGGCGCACTCGATCGGACCAAGCACAAAGGTTCCGGCAAGACCACCCGGATCGGGCTCCATATCCGTCAGGGCAAGTACCGCCTGGCAGGCAAGGAGATCCTCCTTTACGACGGCGTGATCGTCGGTGGCAAGAGAATCGAACTGAAGGGCCTGCAGATCAGAAGGCGCAAAGAGAACCGTCTGTTGATCAGGGACATCAGCCAGCTCAAACCGTGCACCAGCAAGTGCAATAACGGCGGCAACAGCAGCGGCAATAACTCCACATCCGGCGGCCTCGGCGTCTGAACGAAAGAACCCGCCTCGGAAGGCGGGTTTCGGCCAGTACCGCTACGGGGATTCGAACCCCGGTTTCCGGACTGAGAATCCGGCGTCCTAGACCCCTGGACGATAGCGGCAAGCGACGGCCATAGTAACAATCCGGGGCAGAGCGACACCTTGTCACTTCAAGCGTTAGAGTTCCGCTTCCGCGCGGCCGTGGCGGAACTGGTAGACGCGCAGGCTTCAGGTGCCTGTGTCCGAAAGGATGTGGAGGTTCGACTCCTCTCGGCCGCATATGTTTCCGCTGCACCGGTGCTCTTTGATTGGCACCGGGCGGCAGCGGAACCATCACCCCTCCATGAGATAGTTGCTGCGTGAAGATCTATTCGTGGAACGTGAACGGTATCCGGGCGGTAATCCGCAAGAACGAGCTGGGTCCTTTTGTTGAGAAGCACCAGCCCGACGTGCTCTGCTTTCAGGAAACCAAAGCCCAGGAAGGACAGGCGGTAATCGACCTTCCTGATTACACCGAGTACTGGAACTCGGCCGAGAAGAAGGGTTATTCCGGCACCGCGATCTTCACCAAGGAAAAGCCGATCACGGTGATGAACGACCTCACCGACGATTATTCGATCGAGTTCGGGCTGACCGGGGATGAATACGGTGATCCGATGAAGGAAGGTCGGATCCTGACCACCGAATTCGAGAAGTTCTTCGTCGTCACGGCGTACGTGCCGAACAGCAAACGCGACCTGACCCGCCTGAAACTGCGTGAGGAACAGTGGGATCCTGCCCTGCTCGCCCATTTACGGGAACTGGAGCGGGACAAACCGGTCGTGTTCTGCGGCGATATGAACGTGGCGCACACCGAGGATGACCTGGCCAACCCGAAAAGCAATGTTGGCCAGCACGGCTTCACTGAGGAGGAACGCAAGGGGTTCCAGAACTTCATCGACGCCGGTTTCATCGACACTTTCCGCCTGTTCACCGAAGGCCGGGGCCACTGGACATGGTGGTCCGCGATGTCAAAAGCCCGGGAACGGGACGTGGGCTGGCGTATCGATTACTTCCTGGTATCGGAATCGCTGAAGGACGCGGTCGTGAAAGCCGAGATCCACAATGACGTGATGGGGTCAGATCATTGTCCGGTCAGCATCGAACTGGATCTCGACCGGATTCCCTGACCGGCCTTTCGGGCCTCCCCTGCCCGCCGATCATCATCGAACAGCCTGCTGGACTAGCGGGTGAGCCTGACGGTCTTTCTGGCTGACTGGCTCATCTTGCCTGCCGCCGCCTTGAACCTGATCCGGACTTTGCCGGTCTTTCTCCGTGGGAACCTCACTTTGAGCTTGACCACCTTCGATGATTCCGCCCTGATCAGACCGATCTTCGTTTTACCTTTCACCCCGCCCCCCGATGCTTTGAGGGTCAATGCCTTCACGTCGGCCGTACCCCGGTTTTTTACCTTCAACCGGTAGGTGGTGCGTTTCCCGGACTTTGCTTTGCCCGGCCCGGAAACTCCGAGACTGCCGAATTTTGCTTTGCCACGCGCGCCCACGCAGGTCTGTCTCGACGTGGGGGCAATAACGGTGCTCTCCCCTCCGACCGGGCGACCGGTCGCGTCCCTCGCCCCCACCAGCAGCGACGTATTCGTATCCCACGTTCCTGCCGAGCACTTCGCAACGACGTAGCCCGGATCCGTGCCACGCCGGTTTGGGAACGGACTGGCGCTGCCTGGTATTTCCAGCTGGAACTCGGCCGATGCCGAATCGGCCGGCAGGTACGGCACGTCCACCTCGAGATGGTTGCCTTTCAGCGTCCCGACCATGAAGGTCCCGACCTGGGCCACTTCGGAGTAACCGTGGATCTTCATGACCGGCCGGCCCTGAGGGTCGAATCCTCCGTTGAACACAACCAGCGATACGTTTTTCAGGGTCGGCCCTTGAGGACTGTTGGACCTGCCGAAATAGATTCCTGTCGTTCCGTTGCCGATCACCGAGTTCGGGCAGCGCTCGATCGCTACGTCGGTAGGAACACTCATGTTGACTGGCGGCGGACCGATCGCGGAATCCCCACAGACGGGCGTCTTCTTTGACGGCGAGAAGGTCATGTCTTCAGGAAAGTCAGCGATCACCCGCTTGATTGGCTGGACCAGCGGTGAGTCGGGGTAAGGGGCAGTCATGGCCACGGTTGCTGTCCAGTTCACCGGACGGTAGGCGTCGCGAAACAGTTTCCCGGACTGGGAAGTCATGGTCAGGTTTCCCGTTGCCTGTTCTTCGGCCGCACCGGCAGTTCCCGCTGCTGCGGCAAAGAACGTTGCGACGGCAAGGACGATGCTTGCCATTTTCGTTCTGTTTGCCATACCGATTCCTCCTCTGGTCTCCGGCGTGCTCCCCCGGGGCAGTATTCCATTGCAGCAGAAAGGGCGGCCCGTGGGCCGCCCGTTTCCGGAACTTCTGGTCAGGTCCTGACTACTTGACCTTGACTGTCTTCTTGCTTGTGGCCTTGACCTTGCCGGCGGTGGTCTTGAAGGTGGCCTTGATCTTGCCCTTCTTCTTGAACTTCGCCTTGACCTTGATGGTCTTCGAGGCTCCGGGTGCCAGCTTGCCGGCGCTCTGCTTGCCGGAAACACCCTTGCCCTGAACTACGACTTTGAGGTTCTTCGCGATCGCGGTTCCATTGTTGGTGACCTTGACCTTGAAGGTGCCCTTCTTGCCCTTCTTGACTTTGGAGGGGCCCTTTACGCTCTTGTTCTTGAGCTTGGCGTTGCCGGCCAGTCCGACGCAGGACTCGCTGGTCTGGGGCGCAACCACAGTTTCGGTCGGGGTGGTCGGGTTGTTCGCTGCGTCACGGCTACCGAGTTCGAACGTGGTGTTGAGGAGCCAGGTTCCGGTGGAGCACTTGGCCTGGACGTAAGTCTTGTCCACACCACGACGGTTCGCGAACGGGCTGTCCGTACCGGGGATGTTCAGGTTGAACTCAGCCGTCGCCGAATCAGCGGTCAGCTGCGGGATCGCAACTTCGAGCGTACCGTTGACCAGTGCGCCTTCCATGTAGATACCAACCGTGGTCTGAGCCGAGTAAC
>JBAUOE010000137.1:0-22602 GCA_049579585.1 Solirubrobacterales bacterium
CACGGAACCCACGCTGAAGCCATTGAAGTCGTCTATGACCCCGACCAGGAGTCATTTCGGGATCTGCTCGAGTTTTTCTTCAAGGTCCACGACCCGACGACAAAAAACCAGCAGGGCAACGACCGTGGCCTGAGTTACCGCTCGGCTATCTATTACGCCGATGAAACACAGAAGCGGATTGCCGAAGACACCATCGCCGACGTCAACGCATCAGGCCTCTGGCCCGGTGAAGTCGTGACCGAAGTCGAGCCGGAAGGCCCCTTCTGGGAAGCCGAACCCGAGCATCAGGACTATCTGGAACGGTTCCCGAACGGCTACACCTGTCATTTCGTGCGTCCCGGATGGAAGCTGCCGGAACGCGAAGAATCCGTCAGCTGAGCTTCACCGGCAGGGTCCGTAGCTGATTGACGAAACCGGAAACCACATATTTCGGATCGCCGTCGAGTTTCATGTCCGGGTAACGGGCCAGCGTTTCTTCCATAAGGATTTTCAGTTCCAGCCGGGCGAGGGCAGTGCCAAGACAGAAGTGCCGGCCGCCAGCGCCGAAAGCCTGGTGCTCCGGGTTGCGCTTGACGTCAAACTTCTCCGGGTTCTCGTAGCGCGACTCATCGCGGTTGGATGAGGCGTACCACATGACCACCTTGTCACCCTGCTTGATCGGCTGCCCCTGAAGCTCGGTGTCCTTTGTCGCTGTGCGACGGAAGTGGGCGAAGGCCGGGAACATCCGCAGCGCCTCTTCGACCGTGCCGGGTACGAGCTCGGGATCCTCCAGCAATAGTGCAAGCTGTTCTTCGTCTTCCAGCAGCGCTCGCATCGCACTGCAGTACGTCGCTTTGGTGCTGTCGTTGCCTGCCGCCATCAGCAGGAAGAAGCCCATGACGATCTCATGCTCCTCGAGTTTCTCACCGCCGACTTCGGCGTGAACAAGAACGCTGGTCAGGTCGTCGGTCGGGTTCTCACGCCGTTCGGCAATCAGTCTGCCGCAGCGTTCGAAGACTTCAGGGATGTCCCGCTCCATGACGGTGGACATTCCTTCGGGATTCACTTCAGGATCATTGGCCCCGAGGATCGTGTTCATCAGCCGGGCCCAGATCACATCATCGCCGGGCGGAAGCCCCATGAAACTGCCGATCACCCTTGCCACTACCGGCTGAGCGACATCGTCAACCAGATCGCAGGTGTCCCGACCTTCAAGTTTGTCGAGCACATCGCGGGTGATCTGACGGATGTCATCTTCATGCCCGGCGATTCGTTTCGGGGTGAAACCACGCTGGAAAAGGGCCTTGATGCGATCGTGTTTCGGTGGGTCCATGCCAATGAACATCGACTGAATCAACTGCAGCGGGATCACCGAATCGGTTGCCGCGGTGATTCCGCCCAGCTCAGACGAATAGGTCTCCCAGTCATGGCTCACTTCACGCACTCCGTCGGCTGTCGTTACCGACCAGAAACCAGCTTCGTCGGGGAACATCGTCACCCCGGGAGACCAATGAACCGGACACTCGGAACGCATCCGTTTGAACAGCTCGTTCGGTGGTCCGTCCGACCAGACCTGATTGTCAAGGACCACCAAGCCATCCAGCGGTGCGTTCTTCTCATCGAATGACATGTGTGACCCCTCCACGACCTCTTTGAACAATTAAGTCACCCTACTGGTAAATGAGTAACAGGAAGGATACGAACCGGCCGACCGAAGGCTTTAGGATCGGCACGTGACGACATACCCATCCGGTGAACAATTCGAGATCGCTTACGGCTCCCAGCGCGCCACCATCGTTGAAGTCGGGGGTGGAATCCGGGAATACGAAGTTGAAGGGCGACCGGTACTTGACCCCTTCCCCGTCGAAATGATGTGCGACGGAGCCCATGGCTCGCCACTTATTCCCTGGCCCAACCGGATGGCAGACGGCCGCTACTCGTTTGATGGTGAGGACTTTCAGGTGAGCCTGACCGAACCGGCCAAAGGCAACGCGATCCATGGATTCTTTCGCTGGCGTCCATGGCGGGCGGCTTCACACGAACCCGACCGGATCACCATGACCAACCGCCTGTTTCCCCTCTCCGGGTATCCGTTCCAGCTTGACCTCAGCATCACCTATGCACTCGATGAAAACGGGCTGACCGTAACCACTCGGGCCGAAAACACCGGCGAGCGGGCCTGCCCCTATGGCCACGGCCAGCATCCGTACCTCTCGCCCGGATCGGGCCTGATCGACGAATGTCAAATCCAGTTGGCCGGCCACACCCGGGTCACCACCGACGAGGTACGTCAGCTTCCGGCAGGCAATGAACCGGTTGCCGGTACGGCGTTCGATTTCACCGAACCCCGCCGGCTCGGAGACCTCGCGATCGACTTCGCGTTCACTGACCTCGACCGTGACGATCAGGGCCTGGCCTGGACCCGGCTGATCGGACCCGATGGAGCTTCGGCCGAACTCTGGGTGGATGAGACCTACAACCTCGTCCAGAGCTACACCGGCGACACCCTGCGACCGGAGCGGGCCCGGCGGGGACTCGGCACCGAACCCATGACCTGCGCCCCCGATGCTTTCAACAGTGGCGATGGCCTGCTCCGAATCGAACCCGGTGATTCGGTCACGAATACGTGGGGAGCCACCATTCGATGATCGAACTCCGGCATCAACAGACCCTGTTGATCCTCGGAGCAAGTGGTGACCTCACCGCAAGGCTGCTCCTGCCCGGCCTCGGTGCGCTTCTTGCCCAGTCCGAAGGCAGCGGCTTACTGTTGGCAGGAAGCGGAACTGAAGACTGGGACAACGACAAATGGCGGCAGACTGTCAGGCAATCATTCGCCGAAGGTGACGCGGAAGGCGAGCAGCTCGACAAGGTCGCCGCGGAAGCGATCTACCTGAAGGCAGACGTCACTTCTTCAAGTGACATCAAGAAACTGCTCGAGGCCTGCCGTGGACAGATAACCATCTATTTCGCGCTGCCACCACCGGTAGCCGTAAAGGCCTGCGCGGCGATGGCCGAACTTGATCTGCCCGAAGATCTGCGCCTCGTGATGGAAAAGCCTTTCGGCACCGATTCCGCGAGCGCGATCGCGTTGAACGAACAGGTCACGGAACTCGTGCCCGAAGAACAGGTTTTCAGGGTCGATCATTTTCTCGGAATGTCGACCGTGATCAACATCGTCGGCCTGCGTTTCGCCAACCGGGTTCTTGAACCGCTTTTCAGTTCCGAGCACGTCGAAAGCGTCGAAATCATCTGGGATGAAGATCTCGGACTGGAAGGACGCGCCGGTTATTACGACTGGGCCGGAGCGATGGTCGACATGATCCAGAGCCACCTGCTCGAAGTGCTCGCCCTGATGGCGATGGAGGCACCGGCCAGCATGGGTTCCCGCGACTTCCGCGACAGCACTTCCCAGGTCCTGCGGGCCACCCGGGTCTGGGAAAACGATCCGAAGAGGTACAGCCGGCGGGCGCGCTACACCGCTGGCGATGTCGACGGCCGCCATTTGATCTCGTACGTCGACGAGAAGGGCATTGATCCGGACCGGGGCACCGAGACTTTTGCCGAGGTCGTGCTGGCGATCGACACCTGGCGCTGGTCAGGTGTTCCTTTCCGCGTGCGCTCCGGCAAAGGCATCGGCAACCCGCGCAAAGAAGCCATCGTGAACTTCAAAAAGCCGCAATGGACCCCGACCGGGCTGGAAGGACCGGACGATTCCGACCGGCTCCGGATCGGACTCGGTTTCGGGGCTGACCAGATGCACCTGGACCTCAACGTCAACGGCCCCGGCGATCCCCTTGTGCTTGACCCCGTGACCATGGAAGCTGACTTCGCCGCCGGAGACCTCCACGAATATGGACAGGTCCTGAAAAAGGTGCTCGAAGGCGACCCGATGATCTCGGTTCGTGGTGATACCGCGGTTGACTGCTGGCGCATCGTCGAATCGGTTCAGAAATCGTGGGACGACGGCGACGTGCCACTCGGTGAATATCCCGCCGGCAGCGATGGTCCCGAGGGATGGCCGGAAAGCGGCCTGCCGGACTGAACGCAACTCCGGCCCCTGGGACTGGTTCCAGAAACAGGCACTTTGCCGCAGAACGCGGTGATAGGCTCATCGGGCAATCGTCGGATGGTGGCGGAAAGCCAAAAGCAGGGAAGCTATCCGCTCCAGCAGCGGAGAAAGAGCGGGGAAATGATCAGGGAATCCGGGATTCACCTACCTTCGGCGGCTGTGCCGCGCCTGTTCATCTTGACCGCAGCCTTTCTGCTGCTCGGGTTGGGCTTCGACACAACCGCCCGTGCGGCGCTAGGCCCGGTGGTGGTTGAGCAGGTCAAGGACATCCGCCCGGGACCGGGAGACAGCAATCCCTTGCTGAGTGGCGGCGGTGCTGGTCGGCTCGGCGGGGCGGATCTGAACGGTGTTTTGATCTTCAATGCAACTGACGGCGGCCAGGTCGCTGAAGGTGGGCTGCAGGGAACAGAGTTGTGGCGGTCTGACGGAACTGATGCCGGGACCTACATGCTCAAGGACCTGTCTCCCGGCAACAACGGGACGATCGCCTTCTCAAGTTCTCCGAGCTGGTTCGTCGAAATGAACGGCGAGGTCTACTTCACTGCGCAGGCAGGCGACTTGGCGCGCCGGGAACTTTGGAAGACAGACGGCACCGAAGCCGGAACCGTTCTGGTGAAGGACATCAACCCGGCCGCTTTTAATGCTGGCGATCCGAGTCAGCTTGTGAACGTGAACGGAACCCTGTTCTTCCTGGCTAATTCGAACGGCCCTACGGACACCAAATATGAACTCTGGAAATCCGACGGGACCACAGCCGGCACTGAGTCTGTCTATGACCTCGAAGCCGACCCCAACTTCGATATCAGCAACATGCAGGCAGTCGGAAACCAGTTGTACTTCAGCTTTGACAATGGCGACGATGGCAGGGAGCTCTGGACCTCGGACGGCTCGTTCTTCGGCACAAAAATGGTCAAGGACATCAATCCGGGTCCGGACAGCGGTAAACCGGGCGGCCTCCTCGAATACAACGGCCTCCTCTATTTCAAAGCAGACAATGGCGTCAACGGGATCGAGCTTTGGCGCACTGATGGAACCCTGGGCGGCACGGAGCTGTTTGCGGACCTCAGGCCCGGCGGCGATGACAGCAACGGCCTCGAGTTCGGCGGACCGTCCCTCGTATTCGGCGGGGAACTGTTCATCAGCGGTGACTTCGGCCTCTACAAGACCAACGGCATTCCTGGCGACGTTGAAGAGATGTTTGCTGGCGTTGGCTCAACCGGTGGGCTGATGGAGGTGAACGGTGCCCTCTACCTAACGATCCCGAACGCGGGTCCTCTTTATACGTGGGATGGCACGGCTGGGGGCACCGAATTGGTGGTTGATGGAGTCCTTCCGCCGTTCACCTCGCTCGTCGATTTCGATGGCAATTTCTACGGTGCTTTCGACGATGGTGTCCACGGCGTGGAACTGTGGCGAAGCGATCTGACCACTTCCGGCACCGAGCGCCTCACGGACATCAACCCCAGTGGCGGCTCATTGATCAACGAGATGATCGTTTCCGGGGAATACCTCTACTTCCGTGGTGCGGACGCGGACGTGCTCTCCGACGCCGGTGACACCGGGGTCGAGCTCTGGGCCGCGCATGTGGACCAGACCGCACCGGATACCAGCATCGATTCCGGCCCGGCCGAAGGTGAAGTAACCGGGTCCGATCCGGTGACCTTCACTTTCTCGTCGAACGAACCGGATTCCGTGTTCAGTTGCTCGATCGACGGAGGCGCCCCCGAACCCTGCAATTCAGGTACACGGACCTACAGCGGCCTGGCCGCAGGCGCACACAGCTTCTCCGTCACAGCCGCGGACCCGGCACCTTTCAACAACGTTGACCCCTCTCCCGCAGTCCGGAGCTTCCAAGCATCCGCAGACAAAGTTGCGCCCACGCTGAAACTGCGCGGCGCCAAGAAACAGAAGAACCCGCGACGGATCGTGCTCAAAGCAACCTGCGTCAACGAAAACTGCACGCTCAAAGCCACCGGCAAAATCAAGGTGAAGATCCTGAAGCCGAACGGCAAGGTCAAGAAGACGAAAACGCTGAAGCTGAAGCAGCAGAAGCGCTCGGCAGTGGCTGGCAAGCAGGTCAAACTGAAACTCAAGCTGAACAAGAAGGCCAAAAAGCTGGTCAAACGGGTGTTCAGGAAGAAGGCTTCAGTTGCGACCGTGACCGTGCGGGCCACTGACCCCGCTGGCAACACGTCCAAGGCCAAACGCAAAGTGAAGGTCCTGAAAAAGAGCAGGCGCTGAGCGCCCGGCAGCTAGGCGATACCGTTCGTTTCTTCCCAGGCCTGAAGTTCTTCCGGCGAGACATGGGCCGCATACGGCCCGCGACCCCTCACTGAAGATGCGCCGCAGAAAGCGGCGAAGCTGATTGCCATTTCGATCGGAAAGCCCCGAGCCAGCGCGTAGGTCAGTCCGCCGGCAAAAGTGTCCCCCGCCCCGTAGCTGTCAACCTTTTCGCTGGATGGAGGATCTGAACTCCACTCGGTGACTTTTCCGTCCTCGGTTTCGAGGGTTCCGCCGCGGGCACCATCAGTGCGGACGACCCAGCGAGGATGCGGTTCGATCTCACCCCGAACGTAGGTTTCGCCTTTGTCGTTGGCACTGGCCACGAGAACGTCTACCTGAACCCCTGCCGACTTCAAAGCCTGCCGGGCCCTGATGCTTGCCACCACCATTTTCGCGGCGCGAGCTGCCCGAAGAGTCTCTGCATTGCCAGCGGTGAAATAGATGGCATCAACCCCATGAAGTTCATCCCAGGGCAGCGGATCCGTTACCTCGGGCCCAAGTCGCTCACCGATCGTGGTGATGGTCCGCTCACCTTCATCGTCAAGGAAAACGAACACCCGCCTCTGATCCGTGTCCCGCCTGGTCGCCTCTACCCGCAATCCCCGGGCTTCGAGACCTTTGATCGTCTCGTCCCCGCGTTGGTCGGAACCGGCTGCGGTCATAAAAACGCAGTTGCCGCCAAGCCGGGCAATCTGGACCGCGGCTACCGCAGCGCCTCCAGCCGGCAGTTCGAACGTTTCCCTGGCATGCACGATGTCGCCGGGCTCAGGCACCCTTTCCACAAGAGCGAATTCGCCCCATTCGATGTGCCCGAGAACCGCTGTCTTCATCGAGTTTCCGACGGTCGTTTCATGCGGCCAAGATAACGCAGCGGGGCCCGAATGCCGTTACGACGATGTTAGGGCCCCGCTCCTGTTTCAGCGCACGCGAATCGTCATGTTGAGACGGCGGGTTTCAGCGTTGCGTGATTTGACCACGATCCGGACTTTTTTACGCCCGGCGGCCGCGCCCTTCTTCACCTTCAGCTTGGCCTTCGCAACCCTCCCTGCTGCCGGCTGGATCGAGCCGTACTTGCGGCAGCGCTTGCCAGCCGATTTGATCGCTTTCTTCGATTTACCTTTCACGATCAGGCAGACCTTGGTGCCTTTGGCGGCAATGTCACCGGTGTTACGGACCTTGATCCGCAGGGTCGCCACCTTGCCTGGCCTGGAACGGACCGCCTTACGACCTGCTTTTTTCAGCTTCAGGATGGCTTTGTTCGCGGACGGCGCATCTGGCTTGTCGAGACCGGCGGGATCGAGTTCGACCGCACCGAGGTCACAGCCGGCTCCCTGGGGACGCGAGACCCCGCGCTGGTCGCTGATCGGGCAAAGGTCAGGCGCTACGATTCCCCCGGAGTCGATCAGGGGACTGCCGTCGAGCGGCACATGAGTTGCAGCGGGACCGCCATGTTCACCCAGCGGCCCAAGCTTCGGATCACCGGTCATGTTGGTGCCAGGATCGAAACCCTTGAGGCACTGGGCCGGGGACGGAACGCCGATCAGGGTATAGCGCGGAAAGAAGTTCGGACCGGTCGAACAGTCCGGAACCCGGTTGAGCACTGCCGGCGAGTTGTCAACGTTGCCCGCAATTACGGTGTTGAACGAATTGACCGTGCCACTTGCCGCGATGCCACCTCCATTGCCGGAATTGGTCCCGTCAAGATCCGCGGTATTGCCAAAGATGGTGACGCTACGAAAGTTGCCGACGGAAGCCATCGTGCCGAAGTAGCCCCCTCCGCCCTGCTTCGCGCTGTTCCCGGAAATGGTCGAGTTGAGGATGGAGACCGATGTCTCGTTGTAGATGCCGCCGCCCGCCCCGTTCAGGGCAGAATTGCCAGACACGGTAACGCCGTCGAGTTCCAGCAGGCCGCCTTCGTTGAGGATGCCGCCACCATCGGAATTCGGTTCCAGGTGGCCCCCACGGATCGTCAGGTCCTTGAGGGTCAACTGGCCGGGGCCACCGTGCTGGAGCACACGGTCAAGCCCACCAGCGTCAATCACAACCGGCGATGCTGTCGCTGGGATGATCGCGAGCGCACCCATTCCCTGAACGTTGAGGTCACCTTTCTCATTGATCGAATCGCCCGTTCCCGGAATCGTGAGCGTGTAATTGCCTCCCGGCAGCCTGATCGTGTCGGCCCCGACTCCGGCCGGGCAGCCTCCCTGAGCGAAATCGAGGTCAGCTGCACGGATCGCCTGGCGCAGTGAACATCCCGGGGCCATGCCGGCCTGATCGGCCGTGGTGTTGACGTCGATCACGGCCGCCTGCGAAGGCGTAACCGCCATCAGGGCCAGTCCGACCATCGACATCAGGAGAACCGCAAGCTTCGAAAACATGGGAAAAGACCTTCCGTTCGCGGAGCGATCCATTTCGCTCTCACCAATGTAACCGCAAAGGTCGGCATTTATTACGCGATTCCCGAAACTTGTCGAAATCCGTTTCGAATCTTTCGTTCACATGCCGGCTGTGGGAGGATCACGTTATGTCAGTCGACCCGACTCCCGAAACCGTCCAGACCTTCATCGCCGAAGATGATGGTGAGCCGATAGTCATGCTCAACCTTCTCCGCTACAAGACCGATGGCGGCAAAGAACGCTACGGCGAGTATGCGCTGCTGACAGTCCCTCACCTCGAACGTGTCGGCGCCGAACCCTTGTACTTCGGTGATGCTGCCGCCCCGCTCATCCCGAACGACGGCGAGCAGTGGGACGCGGTCCTGCTGGTCAGGTACCCCAACCGTCAGGCATTCCTGGAGATGGTCATGGACCCCGAGTACCAGAAGATCACCACCATCCGAAGCGATGCCCTGGCCGCCGCCGTGCTTCAGCCCACCAAGAGCCTCGCCGGCTAAAGGGCCGCGGCCGACGACCAGTTCGCCGGATCCTGGTCCACCGGTACATATTCCCGGTTGCCCAGGCTGACCTCGATCAGTCTCATTTCGTATTCGACCGATCCGTTGCGGAACCGGACTGCGTCGATCAACTCCGTCCTGATTTCCAGCGGCAGCTTGCGCGGAACCGTCGAACGCTTTTCAAAGCTGTTGCGATAGCTGGCAAGCAGACGGTAGGCCTCCCATCGTCTCGTATCGAACAGGGCGAGGCCTGATCCTTCACCGGCTCTTTCGCTACGGGCGGCCGCCCCGACCATGAACGCCCGCCGTGTGACGTCTTCCCGAAGGGCTACTGCGAGCTTGCAGAGATCCCAGGCGGCGTCAGCCACCTCTTTCCGGCCAAGCTTCATCTCGAACAGGATCTTGGGCACACCCTGCTGTTCGATCGCGAGGTCGACCGGATCGAGTCCGGGGAAAGCCGGGGCGAGCCGGGCCCTGACCTGAAGCTGGGCAGCCCGGGCCACAAAGCCATAAGGATTGTCCTTCAGGGCCAGCCGAAGTGCCGTGCGAAAGTCATCGAGTTGTTCCGGCTTTTCCCGGATCGGCGAATGGCGACGGGCCAGGAGAGCCGCCGCATGCTGATTGGTGGCGACGACCGCTGAATTTATGAATCGATCCTGAGGTCCTGGCATGAAATCGATCCGTCGACTTTCAGGGCCTCTCAGAAGACGAGGTAGAGAGCTCCGATCACGAGCACCACGATCAGCACCGCTGACACCACTTTGAGCATCTGGCCCGAGATGAACAGATCCGGCTTTCCGGTCGCATCGTTATCGATGCCCAGTTCCTTCAACTCTTCCTGGATCTCTTCTGGTGTTTCCATGTGGTCGCTCATGTCCCCACCATATTCGCCGGTACTTCCGCATGCAGGACCCGGATGATTCGGGTTCGGTCAATCCACGGAACCTGAGCCGCTGACTCCGCAGTTCTCAGCCACCCGCCGCGACCGCATCATGGCCAGCGTCCTTCAGGAAAGCAAGCACTACGTCGCGATGATCTCCCTGGAGTTCGATCCGTCCGTTCTTGGCGGTTCCGCCAACCCCACAGCGCTTCTTCAATTGTTGCGCGAGGGTTTTCAGTTCGCTTTCCGGGAGGGCGATTTCGGTAACGGTAGTAACCGCCTTGCCTTTGCGGCCCGCAACTTCGCGGCGCACCTTCATCCTCGTTCCGGGAGCTACCTTCGCTGCCACCTGGGAGTCGCGGCGGCTCCTTTTGTTGCGGCGTTTCGCCGAGCCGCCACCTTCGGATGCCGGCTGCTTCCGAAGGTCCCCCTGGTCGCTGGACCAGACCAGATCTGAGTCATCACCGCCCATTGACAGGACCGTACTAAAGGTCCGGGTGCCGCAACCGCGAGCGACGGACTTTCGGATCTCGGATCAATTCCGGGGTGAGTGATCCAATTCGTGTCCGTCTGCGTACTAAATGCATCGCCCCGAATCCCACATCTGACTTACTGAACGCCCGGCACGCATCTTGCCCGACCTCAGACGGAACACTATTCATGAAAAACGACGGTTACCTGTATCTCGAGAAAACTGTCCGTACGGTGTTCGGTTTCCCCTTGGACAAGCGAAATTCACCTGTCGTCTATCGGCACAGAAACAATAAACATCGAGGTTTCTCACTTGTCAAGCCAGATAAACAGGTTCGTACGTGCGAACGCCGAGGGGAACTTGCGTACCGTTGTGTTCAGGTGATACGTTGGCGTCAGGAACACTGCACGGCCCTCACTCAACAGGGTCCCAGGGCAGCAACTCGTCGGAACACAATTCCAATGGAGAGAAGCTGATCATCATGCAAACGAAACACCTTTCGAATGAGCAACATGATCCCAGCAGAATCGAGCACCACCTCGCGACAGAGGCACGTCTGTGGGTCGAGAGAGACACCAATCCACGGGCCCGCGAAGAACTCATGGCCCGATACCTGCCGTTCGCCCGCAGCCTCGCATCCCGCTACCGGGGTGCGACCGAATCATTTGACGATCTGGTCCAGGTTGCGTCCGTGGGGCTGGTCAACGCAGTCAACCGTTACGAGCCCGACAAAGGCACGCCTTTTGCCGCATTCGCGTCCCCCACGATCCTCGGTGAGTTGAAACGTTACTTCCGCGACCGCGTCTGGATGGTCCGGGTTCCACGAGGACTACAGGAGAACATCCGCACGGTTGAAACAACCGCAAGCCACCTCGGAGCCGAACTCCACCGGACCCCGACCACGGAAGAAATCGCACTTCACTCGGGCCTTGACGAAACAGCCGTCGAAGAAGTACTGCTCGCCCGCGTTGAACGCACCCCCGTCTCTCTGGATCAACCCGAAGACGACCGGGGCCGTACTCCGGAGGACCGACTGGGTGCGACCGACTCGAATTTCCAGCTGGTCGACGAGCAGGACGAAATCCGCGAAGCGATGTCTGACCTGTCCTCAGTCGAAAAACGCGTACTGCGCCTGCGATTCATCGACGATATGACGCAATCGGAAATCGCCGAACGAATCGGCTACTCGCAGATGCACGTGTCGCGACTGCTCCGCCGCAGCCTCGAGCAGCTCGAGAGCCGAACAACCCGTTTGGCCTAGGCCACCGGGAGCGTTTGGCGTAGCGACGGAAGTTCCGAAAACGGATCGCCCATGCTGGCGACGCGTTCGAGGGTCTCTTCGGGACCGAATCTGAGCGTGTCGCCGGCCTTTCCATCTACCGCCGCTTCAAGTTCATCCCAGCGAAGTGGAACTGAAACGGATGGTGTTGACCGTGCTCTCATCGAGTAAACGCTGACCGTCGTTTTGTGCTGGGAGTTCTGACTCCAGTCAACAAAAACCTTTCCTTCGCGCAAACCCCTGTTCATGCGTGAAAGCACCAGGCTGGACATTTCACTCTCCAGCGCCCTGGCGATCATATGAGCGAACTTCTTTGTCACCGGGTAGCTAGCGCCGCTATTCAATGGAATGTATACCTGCATGCCCTTCGAGCCAGAAGTCTTGACCACTGACTGGAGGTCAAGCTCCTCAAGGGTTCCTTTGATTGTCAACGCAACCTGCGCACACTCCGCGATACCGGCCGGTTCCCCGGGATCCAGGTCGAAGACAACCGAGTCGGGAACGGTCCGTCCGCCCGCCGAGGCGAGTGAAGTGTGGATCTCAACCCCGGCGGCATTTGCCAGCCAGGCCAGCCCCGCTTGATCATCGACCAGGCAGTAGTCAACGCTGTCGCCGTCTGCTCCGCTCTCCACGGAAACGGTTTTCATCCAGGACGGACGTCCAGGCGGACAGTTCTTCTGCCAGAAACCGGGTTCACCGACTCCGTCGGGAAACCGTCGAAGGGTTACGGCACGGTCTTTGAGGTGCGGCAGTAGTACCGGAGCTACCGCCACGTAATAGTCGATCAGGTCACCTTTTGTGAAGCCGGTTTCCGGATAGATGACCCTGTCCAGATTTGTAAGACTGACCGGCTTGTCTCCAATCTCGACTTCAAAACGGTTCCCGGCAACCCTTGCCGCCCGACCGGCCACCCCCATGTCAGTCCCCTTGGGTTGGTGACTCGCGACGGACCTCCCCCGGACCCTTGTCCCGGCGCATTCCAATGAAAACAGGATGTCTGAGCCTCATGTCATGCGTCCATTCGGAAAACTCGACTTCCACCACACGAAGTGGATTGACGAAATGGGCGCCAGTCACATCGGTCATGTCGAGGAACGGCGAGCTTTCACGTTCGAACCCATGAAGGTCATCACGGATCGCTGTCAGGTCACCTTCGCTGAACCCGGTTCCGACCCGGCCAGCGAATGCCAGTCGTTCGCCTTCTCCTTCACGTTGCGTCCAGTAGCCAAGTAGCAGCGATCCGACCCCACCTTCCCTCGCACCCTTGCCTTCGGTCCAGCCCCCGACGACGAATTCCTGACGGTACCGATTCTTCAGTTTGAGCCAGTCACTACCTGCCCTGCCACCGTGGTAGGAACTGTCGAGGCGTTTGATCACCAGGCCTTCGAGTCCTTGCTCGGCCGTGACCTCCAGCGTGGATTCGATGTCGGCAACCAGATAGTCCGGGGTCTGCCAGCTTCGCCCGTGAAGGTGACGGCTTTCAAGTTCAGCGCGCCTCTCGCGATAAGGGAGTGACCTGAGATCCTGACCATCGGCCTGGAGAATGTCGAAGATCACAAATGTGGCGGCGTAACTTCGCGAAGGCATCGGTCTGGATTTACGCTCGGAACGAGTCAGTCTCTTCTGGATTCGCTGAAAGTCAGGAATGCCGTATTCGTCGAATGCGACAAGTTCGCCATCCAGAATTGTTCCTTCTGCCTCGGGAACATTGGCCAAAGGGGCGATCTCCGGGAAAAGTCCGGTGATGTCGTTCAGCCTCCTTCCCTGGAGACGCAACCCTTCCGGTTCGCAGAACGCGATCGCCCGGACCCCGTCCCACTTGATTTCCGTTGCCCACTCATCGGACGCTGCCGGGGCCTCGGCAAGCTTGGCCTTCATCGGCTCAATCAGATCAGGCATCGGTTGGAAATCCTCTCGTTGACTGCCGCGGTACTCGATCTGGGCCCCCGCGTCTCGACAAATCGCGTTCGAAGACATCTGTACCCCGATGTCCATCTTTTATTCTGAACGGAAAGAGAACTTGCGGTTTTCGCACCGGCGGTAGAGATTCTGAATCCCGGGTACTTTCCCGTCATGGCACTCCGATCAATCTGGAATGGCACCATTTCATTCGGCCTGGTGAAGGTTCCGATCAAGCTCTACTCGGCCACCGAGTCAAAGGTGATCCGGTTTCGGGAAGTGCATCTGAAGGACGCTTCGCCGCTTGAGCATCGCCGGATCTGCGCCGTCGAGGAGATCGAGGTCGACTACAAAGACATCGTCAAGGGCTACGAAATCGAACAGGATGAATATGTTGTTCTTGACCCGGACGAGATCAAGGCAGCGGCAGGCGATCGAGGCAAGATTCTCGATATCGAAGAATTCGTAGACGCTGCGGAAATAGATCCGGCCTACTTCAACCGGACCTACTTCGCGGGATTCCGTGACGACCCGGAACCCTACGCGGTGTTCGAACGGGCGCTTGAGAAAAGCGGGAAGGCAGGTATAGGCCGGTTCAGTTTCCACAATCGCGAGTACCTGGTTGCGGTCAGGAGCCGACAGGATCTGCTGACCGTCCACACCCTTCACTTCGAAGACGAAATGGTTTACGGCCGGAACCTCAAAGTCCAGTCACCTTCAAAAAGTCCTTCCGACAAGGAGGTGAAGATGGCCAGAAGCTTGATCAAAGGCCTTCACGAACCTTTCGACGCCAACGACTTCCAGGACGAACACCGAAACGCCGTTCGCAGCCTGATCGAAGACAAGATGAAGGGCAAAAAGCGGCGCGGCGGCAGTAAAACCGAAAAACCCGGGCAGGACGACCTTTCAGCTGCACTTGAAGCGAGCCTGGACGCCCGGAAAGCCAAGGCGAAAAAAAGCTGATGCCAGCGCACATGTGGAAAGGCAGCATCGGTTTTGGTCTGGTCAACGTGCCGGTACGAATGACCAATGCGGTTCGCGACCTCAACTACCGCTTTCACGAACTCCACGCGGAAGACGGCGCCCGTATTCACCACAAACGGTTCTGCGTTGAAGACGGTGAAGAGGTTACCGGCGATCAAATCGGACGCGGCATCGAAGTCGACGGCGAGATGATTGTCCTGACGAAGGAGGAACTGGAAGACGTCCAGCCGGAGCGCAGCCGAACGATCGAGATCGAGTCGTTCACCGACCTGGAATCGATTGATCCGATCCACTTCGATCAGTCCTATTACCTGGTCCCCGCCGACGACAGCGTCGGCACCCTGCGCGCCTACGAACTCCTGGTCAGGGCAATCGGTGACAGCGATCAGGTGGCCGTCGGCCGCTTCGTGATGCACACCCGGGAGTACCTGGCGGCCGTTCGCGAACGCGAAGGGGTCCTGGCCCTGAGCACGATGCGGTTCGCTGACGAAATCAGGCCAGTTGATGCGGTACCGGCCGCTGGTTTCGAGCCGGACACAGCCGCAATCGACGACGCGATCGCGATAATTCGGGAGAGAAGCGTCGAGTGGGATCCGGGGTCTTACACCGATTGCTACCACGAGCGTCTGGAGAAAGTGATCGATGCGAAAGCAAAAGGCAAAACCATCTCTGCCCCCGATCCAGTCGCCGACGATGATCTGGCCCCCGCCCCGGACCTGATGGCCGCACTGAGAAAGACGCTCGAGAAGAATGCCGGCCGGAAGAAGGGCGGGAACCGGTCTGCCCCGGCGAGGTCAAGGCCAAAGGATGCGCTCGGAGGTCTTTCACGAACCCGGCTCTACGAGATCGCGAAAGAACGCGACCTTCCCGGTCGGTCGACCATGACCAAGAGCCAGCTGGCTGAGGCCCTGGAAGACGAATGAACCTTTGCCCCGCCTGAAACGATCCGATTGTTCCAGATCCGGAATTGGCCGCAGGCGAGCCGGCAAAGGATTCATGTTCATCGACAGAGATGGCGACCGGGTCACCGATAAAGACCTGCTCTCCCGAATCGAACAGCTTGCGATCCCGCCCGCGTGGACCGATGTCTGGATCTGCCCGTTCGACAACGGTCATATTCAGGCAACTGGGGTTGATGACGCCGGACGAACCCAATACATCTACCACGAGCATTGGAGCAAGACACGGTCAGCCAGGAAGTTCGATGAAATGCTTGACTTTTCCCGGGCCCTTCCGAGGCTGCGAAAAGCAGTCGATGCCGACCTGAACCCTGACGACCTCGGGCTGGAAAGCGTTTCCGCATGCGCTGTACGCCTGATGGACCTCGGATTTTTCCGCATCGGCAGCGAGCAGTACGCCCAGGAGAACGGGACATACGGTGTCGCCACGATCCTGAAGAGCCACGTCAGCCTGATCGATGATGGCGTCCGTTTTGAATACTCGGCCAAGGGATCACAGGACCGGATCCAGGACGTTCGGGACGAACAGGTCCGGCAGTTGTCGCAGGTCCTCCTCCGGCGCCGAACCGGTCCCGACGACTTTCTCGTTTACAAAGCGGGACGAGATTGGTGTGACGTGGCGTCGGCACAAATCAACTCATACATTCAGGAACACACCAGTGGCCGCTTTTCGGCCAAGGATTTCCGGACCTGGAACGGCACGGTCCTGGCCGCAGTTGAACTTGGGGTCGGCGCGCTGCCGGATTCAAAACGTGGGCGTGAACGCCGCATCCGCGAAGCCGTCCAGACGGTTGCCGACCATCTGGGAAACACCCCGGCCGTAAGCCGCAACTCCTATATCGACCCGCGGGTGCTCGATCGTTTCCGGAACGGTCACCGGATCGATGTCCCTGATGACTGGGAGGTTGGCGGCTCACCGCAGTTGCGAAACCGGATCGAAAAGAGGGTCAGGGCATTGATCGAAGGCCGGTGAGCAGCCCACGGTGAAACTGTTTCGCGGCGGCGTCACCGGGTATTTGCCGGAGACCATACCTTCGACCCGCAAGGAGCGAGCCCCATGGCCAAAGACCACGGTTCATCCATCAAAGACGACGAGACTTACGAGGAACTGCGGAAGGACGGTGCCAGCAAGGAAAAAGCGGCGCGGATTGCCAATGCCAGAGCAGGCGGAGAAAACGTCGGTGAGAAAGGCGGGAAGGCTGAAGACTACGAAGACCGCACTGTCGATGAACTCCAGGATCGGGCCGCCGAGATCGGCATTGAAGGGCGCTCAGAGATGAACAAGGATGAGTTGATCAAGGCTCTCCGCAATCACTGATCCGGACCCCGAGATGTCGCAACCGTCTCCGCGCGAGCACGAGAGCGGGGACCAGCGGCTCGACCGCAACCTGGGTGAACTCCTTCAGGAATTGCGCATTTGCCTTCCGGGAGTTCAGGTACTTTTCGCGTTTCTGCTTGCCGTACCGTTCCAGCCCAACTTCAACGATGTGACCGAGTTCCAGAGAACGATCTATTTCGCGACCCTGCTCCTGACCGCCCTCTCCACAATTCTCTTCATCGCCCCGACCGCGTTTCACCGACTCACCTTCAGGCTTCAGCAAAAGGAGCGTCTGGTTCTCATCGGCAACAAGTTGACGGTCGCCGGGGTTGGCGCGCTTGGCTTTGCGATGACTGGTGCGGTCACCCTGATCACCGACGTGCTCTACGGCAACCCTGCGACCGCCATCGTCGGTTCTTTGACTTTGCTGGTGCTCGCTGTTTTCTGGCTGGCGGTACCCAGCTATGGCCGTCGATATCTGAAGTAGAAAGGGACGGCGGGTTTCAGTTTCACCGAAACCCACCGTCCCTTCCGAACCGGTGCTCAGACTGTCTGGCCCGCGTGCTTTCCTTCAGCAATCTCTTCCACCATCTTCGCGCAGAAGGCGGGCAGGTCGTCGGGGTTGCGGCTGGTTACGAAACCCTGGTCGACCACCACTTCTTCATCGACCCAGTTACCGCCCGCATTCTCGATGTCGGTCTGGAGGCTTGGCCATGAAGTCAGGGTTCGGCCACGGAGAACATCCGCTTCCACGAGCGTCCACGGGGCGTGGCAGATGGCCGCGACCGGCTTGCCAGCATCGAAGAACGCTTTGACGAAATCAACTGACTTTTCGTCGGTCCGCAGGTTGTCGGGGTTGGCCACGCCGCCCGGCAGCACAAGCCCGGCATAGTCGCCCTGGTTCACTTCGGCAACGGTGTGATCGACCCGGAAGGTGTCGCCCTTGTCGAGATGATCGAAAGCCTGGACTTCTCCGGTTTCCGGAGCGATCAGGTCGACCTCCGCCCCGGCTGCTTTCAGGGCGTCCAGCGGTTCGGTCAGCTCAACCTGCTCTACGCCTTCGTTGGCGACGAGGATCGCCACCCTTTTGCCTGTCAGTGCTTCACTCATGTACCTGCTCCTTTCGTTTTGATCAACCTTCAGGTACCCGCCCCGAAGCGTCAAAAACGTTCCTCCGTCACCTCAGAGGGTGGCCCAGATAATCAGCGAAATGATTACTGCCGGGATCGTGTAGAGCATCGCGAGACGGGCCATGAACTTTTCCCAAACGCCGGTGTAGCGCACGCTTTCGAAGAACAGGAGACCGACGATAAGGGCCGCGTTTATGAGGAAAGCGCCGAGTGCAAGGAGCAGCACCACCGCGGCGCCCCCGGAAATACCCCCGTTGCCGTCGGCCCCGGCAGAACCGGCGCCCACCGCGATCAGACCGAGCGCGATCGTGCCGATGAAGCCGACCAGGATTCCAGCCAGGTCGCGCCGGGTGAACGGCGGGACGTTACGGGTTCGTTCGATGACTTCCTGCTCGGTTTCTGCCCGCCCGGGATCGCGGTTCGTTTCAACGAGCCCGGGTTTGGAATCTCCTTCGGAATCGCCGACCACCAGTTCGACCAGAGGCTGGTGAAATTCGTGCTCGATGTTCTTCCAGAGGTTTTTCTCTCCGTAGGTCTCGTGTTTGTCGGAATGGGCGACAACGATGATCTCGTCGGCTTCGAACTCCCGCAGTCCATCGCCAATGGCGATCAGCACGTCGCCGTCACCGACTTCTCCTACCGCCTCGATCCCGACGCCCTTGAGTTCGGCGAGGATGTTTCCCAGCCGAAGGCCGGCTTCTTTGATCGGCTCGTCAAAAGCGGCAAGCTCATGGTCCAGACCGGAACTGGCAAGTGCCGGGGCGATCACGAAAACCTGCACCTCGGCCGAACGGCCATCAATGTGCTGCCGGAGTTCATTCAGGAACTCCGAACCACGGAACTCCTCGTCGGCAACCAGAAGAACTTTGAGGGTCGAAGTCATAGTTTCTGTCGGCTCGCTAGTCATGCGAGGCACATACCCGTTTCGGCTGTAAGGCAAAACAATTGGAGCCCCGCTCCGACATTAATCGGAACGGGGCTCTCCTTACGTCTGCTGTTCACTCAATGGGCCATCGCCAGGCTGGCTTCCGTCTGCGGTTCGATCTGGGGCGCTCCGCTCTTCAAGAGCAGTGCCGTAGCTACCGCGCCCGCCAGGAGAATTGCCGCGGACCACCAGAAGGCGGTCGTGTAACCATGGACCGAAGCCTGCGCCACCAGGTCGGCGGTTGGCGCCTTGCCAGATGCGAACGAAGCCACGGCACTGGCCGAGATCGTGCTGAGAAAGGCCGTTCCGATCGAACCACCGACCTGCTGCGAGGTATTCGCCATTGCCGAAGCGACTCCGGAATCCGCGGGGGTTACGCCCAGGGTCGCACTGGCCATCGACGGCGCGATGATCAACCCGAATCCCAAGCCGAGCAGAATCAGGCCAGGCAATACGTTTGCGACATAGGTTGAGTCAACCTCCACCCCGCTCAGCAAGATCATCCCGGCAGCGGCTACAACCATCCCGGTCGGGACCAGAGGTCTCGGACCAAACCTGGGCAGCAGTTTGGTGCTGGCCGACATCGCGGAGAACATCAAGCCGGCGATCATCGGCAGGAAGGCCAGTCCTGTCTTGACCGGCGAAAAACCGAGGGTCTGCTGCAGGTAGTAGGTAAGAAAGAGGAAAGCGCCGAACATGCTGGCACCGGCGACGCCTACTGCGATGTAAGAGCCACCACGATTTCGATCGGCCAGCACCCGAAGGGGAAGCATGGGGTTGGAAACTCGACGTTCGATCAGGACGAAGGCAATCAGCAGAGCCACCCCGAGAACGAGACTGACCAGGGTGGACGTGGCGTCCCACCCCGAACTTTCCGCCTGGGAGAATCCAAAAACCAGGCCGAAAAGACCGGCCGAAGCAGCCAACGCACCGGGAATATCCATACGGACCCGGACATTCGGAACGTGGTTGACCAGCAGAATCCCCACGCCGATCGCAGTCGGTATCGCGAAGAGCACGTTGACGTACATGTTCCACCGCCAGTTGAGGTACTCAGTCAGCACGCCACCCAGCAGCAAGCCGACCGCCCCTCCACCACCAGCGATCGCGCCGTAGACGCCGAAGGCCTTGGCCCGCTCCGCTGGAACGGTGAAGGTCGTGGTGAGAAGCGATAGAGCTGCGGGCGCGAGCAAGGCCCCGAATGCACCCTGAAGTGCCCTGGCACCGACCAGGACTTCAAAGCTGGGCGCGAGTCCTCCGATCGCCGATGAACCGGCGAACCCGAGAAGTCCGGCGATCATCGTGCGCTTCCGACCGAAGTAATCACTGACTCGGCCACCGATCAGCAGCAGGCTGCCGAAGGAGAGCGCGTAGGCGGTAATGATCCATTGGCGGCTGTCGTCACTGAAGCCCAGGTCCTGCTGGGCCGATGGCAAGGCGATGTTGACGATTGTTGCGTCGAGAACCACCATCAGCTGCGCAAGGCCAATGAAGGCCAGAATCAGCCAGCGTCGCCGGTGGTGCGGATCTGTTGAATCGTTGTTTGACATGGTTGCTCCTGTTTGTAAGTGGAGGATTTTTCTCAACTTAGGTTCGACAGTAGCATATAAACGGAGGATTCGCCTCCATTTAGTAGTATCTACGGTGTGAGTGACGACACAGAGCAGGAAGACGACCGCCCCCTTCGCGCCGACGCTCGACGCAACCGCCAATTGATCCTCAAAGCAGCCGGCGAGGTTTTCGCCGAGCACGGTCTCGATTCCAGCCTCGACCAGATCGCCGCGCACGCCGGGCTCGGCGTCGGCACTGTCTATCGGCGGTTTCCCGACAAGGACGTTCTTATCGACGAACTCTTCAAGCAAAGGCTCGGCAGGTTCGTTGCCATCGCCGAAGAATGCGCCGCGATGGATGATGCCTGGACCGGCCTCACAACCTTCATCGCCCGCGGCTCTCTGCTCCAGGGAAGGGACTCGGGGCTACGCGACCTGCTCATGGGACCAGGCCTGAACCGCGAACTGCTCAAGGAACCCCGGGCCCGGCTGGCACCGCTCGTCGGATCGATGGTCGAACGTGCGAAAGCCAGCGGCAAGCTGCGTCAGGACTTCGACGTGCTTGACGTGCCAATAGCCGAGATGATGCTCGCCCGGATCATCGAGATCGCCGGACCCGAAGCCCCGGACGTCTGGCAACGCCACTACACGATGCTGATCGACGGCATGCGGGCCGAAGGCGCCACCCCCCTGCCCGTGCCGGGTCTTTCACCAGAGCAGTACACGGCGGCCCTGCAACGAAACCTCGGCTGACCCGCGGCTCCGGATCTGCGGGTCCCTGGATCAGCGGTGAGCCACCTTAATCGGCCTGTAAAACTCCGCCGCCACCTATGGCTCGATTACGTTGAACCAGAGGCTGAACGTGTCCATCAACGAGAAGACCTCAATCAGCGCCTGCGGATCGGGATCGGCCTGAATGTCACCGGAAGCAATCGCTTCTTCGAGGGTGATCTCGTTCGCAACAATGCGGTTGATCGTCTCGCGGGTGGTAGTGATGGAGGCGTCCGCTGAAGGCTCTCGACGCTCTAGCGAGTGACTGAGCGTTCCGTTCACCAGGCGAAGGATCGCCTCCTCCCGGGTATCGGTCAAAACCAGATTGAGGGTGATTTCCCGGCCGGCAGCCTCTGGTCCATTCAACCTGATCCCGAGAAAGTTGAGGACCATTCCCAAGGTGAGGGCGCGGATCGAATCGGGACTTCCGGTGCCAACCTCGAAAGGCAGCGACGGCGTACCGAAACGAAGCTCCTGGGCCCCATTCAGGTAGGCGTTCCGCCAGGTAGAAGATTCGGTCTGATACCCCATCTGCTCCATCGCGTCCGCTTCGAGCTCACGCGCTTCGCGATTCTCCGGATCGCTGAAGACAACGTGGTTCAGTACTTCGACCACCCAGCGATACTCCCCCCTTTCGAAAGACTCCTGTGCCTTGCGCAGGACTTCATCGGCGCCTCCCATGAACTCAACGTATTTCCGTCCGGCGTCAACCGGAGGGAGGCCGTGAAGGTGTGCCGGGTTTCCGTCGTAGGCCCCGAGGTGCTTCGCATAAGTCGCCTTGACGTTGTGATTGATCGTGCCGTAATACTCACGTAGCGCCCAGTGACCGGCCAGAGACTCCGGCAGTTTCACCTCCTCCCCGATTTCATCCGGGGTCGCACCGTGGTTGGCCAGACGCAGGGTTTCATCGTTGATGTAGCGGTAGGCATCGCGGCCCTTGCCCAGCATTTCGTGGATTCGTTCCTGACCCCAGACCGGCCAGTGATGCATGCCGTACATGACGTCGGATTTCGCAGCCCAGCGGTCAATAGTTTCGTTTAGGTAATGCGACCAGGCTTGCGGATCACGAATCTGGGCCCCGCGAATCGGATAGGTGTTGTGGAGAGTGTGGGTACAGTTCTCGGCCGCCGTTACAGCTCGCAATTCTTCGATGTACCAATGCATTTCGGCGGGGGCTTCGGTGTCCGGCGTTGGCATGAACTCGAAGGTGA
>JBAUOE010000138.1:0-9131 GCA_049579585.1 Solirubrobacterales bacterium
GTTGATCAGGGCCGGTCCGAGGACCCTCCTGATCAGCGCATACATGGGAAAAGCCAAAAGAAAACCATAGAGGCCCTGAATAAGCACATCGATAAGAAGACTCAGGCTTAGAAAACCGTCGAAGCCAAGGAATACGGTCAGGAGTCCAAGCGCGAGATTCGCTCCATAAGTGGCGAGGGCACAGATCCCTGCGGTTTCAAGCCGGTCGGGATGAGCGCCCCGTTCGCGATACAGGCCTGCCGCATAACCGATGCCCATGAAAACGAGGCTGGTCGTGCCGAGCGGTCCGTCAATCAGCACATCCGCCAGGAAACCGATCGAGAAACCAACTGTCGCTCCGACCATGCTGCCTCCGAGCAGACCGAAGATCACCACACATGCGGGAAGTATCCACGGCGAAACGTGGAGCAGTTCGACCAACGAAAAGAATGCGGTCTGGAGCAGGACGAACAGCAGGACCAGCAGGGCGATCCGCAACGCGACTTTCCAGGTGACGATCATCCGCGGTTACCCCCGGTTAGGACCTGGACGAGATCCAGGTTGCGGAAGTCAGGGTAAGCGGAAAGGTCAACGCTCTGGATCGCTTCACGTTCGTCGATCGGCGCGCGGGCAACTTCACCGATCGGGATCCTTGCCGGGTACAGGGATGAGAGCCCTTCCCCCCGCCAGCCGGAGGTAACCACGGTCTGGCCTTTGGTGATGTTTTTCGTTTCGTCGAGGAAAGAAAGCACGAGTGTCTCCGGGTCGCCGATCTTCGGCCTGACCACGCCTTGAGCACCACCGGGGACCACCTTGGCGGTGACGGCGCTGCCGCTGTCGGTGATCAGGGTGACTACGGCATCGCTCCGGGTTACGGAAGAGATGGTTCCGACCAGGCCGTCGCCGCTGACAACGGGATCATTGATCTCTACCCCGTCGCTCGATCCGATATCGATTCCAACCGTCGAGTACCAGACCGTCGGGGACCGGGCGATCACTGCTGCTGTTACCGGCGAGTAGGCGTCAGGGAAATTCGCGACTCGATCGAGCTTGACCAGGGCCCTGAGCTGCTTGTTTTCTTCAAGCGCCACTTGTCCGGCCACTGCCTGCGCTCGTGATTCCTCGAGTTCCTGGGTGAGCCGGTCCCGTTCGCCCCGGGCTTCAGTCGTTTCGTCAAACCAGTTGACAACGTCACGGGCCGGCTTGAAAACCCGGCTGGCGGCGTTCTGTACCGGGCTGAACACAGTGCCGAACACCCCGCCGGCCGAACCGGATCCCTGGCCGAAAGTAGCCGTCAGCAACACGAAAGCGAGCAGGATCAGTCCTATGAGGACCGCGCGGCGGCGGCGAACTTGCTTTTGGTACACGGATTGTGGCCTTGGATTGCGGTTTGCCCGGGCAGGCAGGAAAGAAAGCTGGTGAATCTGGGCGCAATCACTGATTTTCTCAGCTATTGGCGCTTATGGTGCCATCCGGACCATTGCTGTTCGAGTAATTGCAGCTGGACCGATGGGACCTCTTCGGCAGGAACCGAAGGGAAAGGAATTGTACCGGGTCGGTTCTACCGGTCCAATTCGGGCGCGAGGTCGAGCAGCAGCCCTACCGGCAGGCCGATTACGTTGGCGATATCGCCCTCGACCCCTGCTACCAGAGCTGATCCGCGACCCTGGATCGCGTAACCACCGGCCCGCCCGCGCCACTCGCCGCTGGCGAGATAACGGTTGATCTGGTCTGCGCCCAGATCCTTGAATCGCACGGTAGACCGGGCAACGCCGTGGCGTTCCTGTTCCACCCCGGGCCCGATGACAGCGAGGCCGCTGAAGACATGATGTTTGCGTCCGGAAAGCTGAGCCAGGTATTCACGGGCCCGGATTTCGTCTTCGGGTTTGCCGATGATGTGGTTTTCGACCACCACGTCGGTGTCGCACCCGATCACGATCGAGCCGGGTTTGGCTTCTGCCCGTGCTTTCAGCAGGGCGTTCGCCAGAACAACTTCGGCCGGATCGCCATGGACTATCTCTTCAACTCCTGAGACCCTGACCTCGAACTCGAATCCGAGCCGTTCCAGTATTTCCCGGCGCTGGGGCGATCCAGAGGCAAGGATGATCGGCGTGTCAGCCATTCAGTCGGCGGCCGCGACAAGCAGGCGCATCGCCCGCATCGCCCGTTCGATTTCCGGTTCGGAATCATTGGCGATGTTCACCCAGACATAAGCCATGCCGATCTGGGTGATCACATCTGCCAGTTCCGCGGCTTTTTCGCCTGTCCAGGCGGGACGCGCGTCTTCGAGCTGGTTCTGCAGCGCCTCGCAGATCGCCACCGATACACCTGACCCTGGCGCCATCATCACTCGCAGCCCAAGGTCTGGTTCTGCCTGGACCAGCTGCCGCAGCGGCTTGAATCCGGCCGATGTCTCGGAAAACCGTTTCATGCCGTCGACGACGCGCTCGAGGTCGTCGCCTGTCGCCTCTTCGATCGATTCAGCGAGCACCTGGGTGACCATCACCGACAGCATGCCGCTGATCAGGCTTTCCCGGTCACCCACCCAGCGATACAGGGTGGTTCTTCCGATGCCCAGCTCCGCAGCGAGCGATTGCATGTCGATGCGTTCGCAGGCGAGGTAGTGCTCCCGGGCCAGCCGGACAGCGTCCTCGGGTACAGCGCGGGATTTCGGTGAACTGACCGGCGGCGGCATGGGACGATCCTATTCGTCAAGCTCAGAGGTCACTTTGGATGAGATCGTTGAAGAACTGCGTGCTGCCGGATCTGTCTTCGCCGAAGACGAAGCAGCGATGCTGGTCGAAACCGCGTCATCGCCGGATGAACTGGCCGCAATGGTTCAGCAGCGGGTAGGCGGCGTGCCGGTCCAGCAGATCGTTGGCTGGGCGGACTTCTGCGGCTTGAGGATCCTCCTGGAGCCAGGGGTCTTTGTTCCCCGTCACAAAACCGAGTTCCTGGTCGAGAAGGCGATTGGTCTGGGCAGTTCGGGTGATGTCGTGCTCGACCTGTGTTGTGGCACTGGTGCGATCGGGATAGCGGTTTCGGCAGGGCTTCAGGGGGTCGAGCTGCACGCGGCCGACATCGATCCGACTGCAGTGAAGTGTGCCCGCCGGAACGTCCTTCCGGTCGGGGGCAGGGTCTGGGACGGTGATCTGTACGAACCGCTCCCTGACTCGTTGCGCGGCCGGGTAAATCTGCTGCTCGCCAACGCCCCGTACGTGCCGACCAGGGAGGTCCGGCTGATGCCGAGGGAATCCAGGCTCCATGAAGAAATGGTCACGCTCGACGGTGGCGAAGACGGACTCGAGATCCAGCGCCGGGTAATCGAAGGTGCCAGCGACTGGCTGGCCCCGGGCGGACGCCTCCTCATCGAAACCAGCGACGTCCAGGCTGAAGGCACGATCGAAGTAATGAAAGAAGCGGGTTTCTCAACGACGGTCTCGATGTCCCGAGAGCTAAACGCAACAGTGGCCACCGGAACCAGAAGGTAACCCCCGCGAGCGCGGGCGAGCACGTCAGCCAGCGGCGAGGAGGCAGGCGGGGTGGCGGTTCAGGGTTCTGACCTGGCTTTGGCGGGAACCGCAGCGAGCTGCGAGGAGGCAGACGGGATTGCGGTTCATGGATCCTGGCGGGCTATGGCGAGAACCGCAATCCCGCCTGCCTCCGTATCGCAAGCTGCCTCCCCACCTCTTCCCCACACAAGGCCCGATGCAAGAAAAGAGGCGCCCCAAGGGCGCCTCTCGTCGAAACTATTCGCCCGAAGGCGAAAGATCAGACTCCCTCGGGGAACCAGATCGCGGTCTCGCGGGCAGCGGATTCATCTGAATCCGAGCCGTGAACCATGTTGAAAGTCACCTCGGTGGCGAAGTCACCACGGATCGAGCCGGGTGCGGCTTCGACCGGGTTGGTCGCACCGATCAGCTGACGGGCGGCCTTGACGGCTTCGGGGCCTTCGAGAACTGCGGCAACCAGCGGTCCGCCGGTGATGAACTCAACGAGTTCACCGAAGAACGGCTTGTCGCTGTGCTCGGCGTAATGCTCGTTGGCGATTTCCTCGGTGGCGGTGATCTTCTTCAGCGCGACGATGCTCAGGCCTTTGTTCTCGAACCGGCTGAGGATCTCTCCGGTGAGGTTGCGGGCGAAAGCGTCGGGCTTGACCAGAATCAGGGTTTGTGGCATGGCTATTTACTACTCCGTATCGGTTTTGTCTGTGGCTGGATGGGAGTTAAGGCTGAACTAGCGTGACTCGGGGGATCGATCGGGTGCCGGCGAACCGTCACCACTGTTGATCGGCCTCGCGCTCGAGTCCTCGTCGGGAACTATCGTCTTGCGACGGTCCGTACGCGAGGTACGCCGAGCCGGTTCGGACTTCTTGGTCGAATCCTGGCTGGACGAAGGCTTGGCGGTCTTGTTCTCGGCGGTTTCGGCTGAGCGGGAAGGCTTGGTTGACCGGTTGCTACGTTCGGAAGTCGAAGAGCGACTCGAGGAACTACGACTCGGACGTTTGGGCTCGTCGGGCTTGGCCGGGGCTTTCCGAACCTTCTTGGGGCTGGTTCCGGACTGCTTCGAAGAACTACGCGACGAACGCTTCGGTGGCGCGACAAGGGCGGTCTCGCAATAGGGGCAGAGCTTCCAGTTGAGACCAACCGGCTTCGAGCAGCTTGGGCATTCTTCTTTCAGCCTGGTGCGGCATGAAGGACAGCGCCGGAAGTCGGTTTCCGTCGGGAAACCACACTTGTGGCAGGAGTGCTCCTCCATGTGACGCAACCGGACTTCGGATGCCCGCATTTCAGTGTCGCGTTCGGCTATGTCTTCAAGGAACTCCGGCGGCCGCAGCACGGTGTAGATGATCGTGCCGACGAACGGAAACAGCGAAGCGGCCGTTGCGCAGCCAACCAGGAACGGATCGGCGATCCTCCGGCGGGCGTCGGTGAAGGTGAAGACAATCAACGCAAGCCAGAGCGCGACGATGAAAAAGATCGCGAGAGTGACTACGAGATTAAGGGCGGTGTTTTCGATTCCGAAGATGGCGAGTGGCATGAGATTGCTAGAGGAACATCCTTCCGAATAGGTACCCGATGCCGAAGAAGACGAGGATCACGATTGCCACTACGGCAGCGACCAGCGCCATCATCGACAGCAGTTGAGAGCCAGCCTGACGATTCACTCCGCAATCGTCGCATAACGCGCAAATGTCGGTGTACTGGGTATCCGCTGGGACGAAGCTTGCTACCCGATGTCAACCGAGGAAAGCAGGTAGTGCGACCCGGCGACCAGCACGATTCCACCCCGTTCTTCGGCCAGTGATACGGCTCTGGACAACGCGTTCATGGGTTCCGGCTCGACTTCCGAGGGAACGCCCAGCTGCCGCATGATCGACTCGAGATCGCTGGCCGGGAAAGTTCTTGCGCCTGGTCGCCCCCAGCTGTGAAGGAGGTCCTGGGGAAGTTCGGTGAGGATCGCCATATCGATCGACCCCTCCAGTTCGGCCAGCATCCCGCTGGCGTCTTTGTCTTCGAGGGTCGCCAATACCAGTACCACGGGACGACCGGCAGCTATTTCGGGGATCGACGCACCAAGGGCTGCAGCACCGGGACGGTTGTGGGCAACATCGACATAGACCGGCGGATTGTCCGCGATTCGTTCCAGACGTCCGGGGATGCTCACCGACCGGGCGACCTCCCGGACTGCTGATTGGTTGAGCTCCCCGATCAGCGCTTCAACAGCCGCTACAGCGACTTCAAAATTGTCCAACTGAAACCGTCCTGGTGAAGCCATTTCCACGTCCCGACGGCCATCGCATTTCACCGCAATGATTTCGCAGCCAAGCCCTTCGGCGTGTTCCCGCGCGAGAGCTTCGACCTCGACCGTCAGCGGTCCGTGGACGAGCTTGCTGCCTGGCTTGAGCACCGCGAGCTTCTCTTTCGCGATTTCAAGCTCGGTTTCTCCCAGCCATTCGGTGTGATCGAGGCCGATTGATGTCAGGACGGTCACTTTCGAGTTGATCGTGTTGGTTGCGTCGAGACGGCCTCCCAGCCCGGCTTCCACGACGGCCACCTCCACCCCGGCATCGGCAAGTGCGACAAAAGCCGCGGCCGTGGCAATTTCGAACTGCGTGGTTACATCGCCTTCACCGAGGCTGGCGTCGACCGTGGCCGCCGCACGAGACGTCCTTTCGACCGCTGCAGCGAAAGCTCCGGCCCCGATTTCGGTTCCAGAAACCATCACCCGCTCGGACCATCTCTCGAGGTGAGGTGAGAGTGAGCAGCCGGCCTTGTTCCCATGCGCTTCCAGCAGCGCAGCACACATCCGGGTCACCGAAGATTTTCCGTTGGTGCCGACAACATGGATCGTGTCGTAACTGTCCTGCGGCCGGCCGAGCTGTTCGCTCAGCAGTTCCATCCGTTCAAGGCCGAGCTTCCAGCCGATCGCCTCCAGCGAATTGAGATAGGCCTCGGCGTCGAACATCAGGCCGCGATCGCCCGGCTGCGATTCAGCCGAGTTCGGCGAGTTCGTTTTTCAGGCGTTCCAGCTTGTCGCGCTCTTCGGCCACGACCTCGGCCGGCGCCTTGTCGACGAAGCGTTCGTTGCCCAGCTTGCCTTCGATCTTTTTCATCTCGATCTCCAGCTTGCCTTTCCGGGCGGCGAGGCGGGCGGTGAGCGCCTCCATGTCGAGTCCTTCGGAGGGAAGGATGCCGTAGCCGGCAACCGTGGCGACGGGGTCGCCCACGTGGTCACCAAGGTTGACCCGGCCCAGACGGGAAACGAACTCCGGGACGCTGGCGTCGCCTCCGGATGCGTCGAGCACGATCTTCGGCGGCACTCCGGCCATGTCGCGCCAGCCGCGCAACTGGCGGGTGACGGCGATCGCGTCGGATACCTCAGCTTCGCAGGCAGCATCCCGGAATTCTTCGGCCGGGACCGGGAACGGGTGAATCACCATGTGGCCTTCCCGATACGGGTGATAGCGCCATATTTCTTCAGTCACGAAAGGCATGATCGGGTGGACCAGGGCCAGGGTGCGTTCCAGGGTGTGGAGCAGGACCTGGCTGATCTCATCGTCGTTTTCGTAGATCCGCGGCTTCGCGATCTCCAGATACCAGTCGCAGAGGTCGGAGAAAACGAAGGTGTAGAGCTCCTGTGCTGCGTGCGCGAAGTCGTATTCGTTGATCAGGCCGGTGACTGATTCGATCGTGTTTTCGAGTCGGGACAGGATCCAGCGGTCTTCGAGGGCTTTCGGTGAGGAGGGAACCGTGCGGTCGGCCGGTTCATCCACGTTCATCAGGATCAGACGGGAGGCATTCCAGAGCTTGTTGGTCAGGTCGCGTCCCTGCTGGACCTTCGCGTCGGAGTAACGAACGTCCTGGGTCGATGACATCGCGAGCAGACCGAATCGCAGTGCGTCCGCCCCGTGCTCGTCGATTTCCCCGAGTGGATCGATGCCGGTGCCGAGGCTTTTCGACATGCGACGGCCATCCCGGGCCTGAATCACCGAGTGGACGTAGACGTCCTTGAACGGAACGTTGTCAGCGAACTCGATGCCGGTCATGATCATGCGTGCCACCCAGAGGAAAAGGATTTCCCGGGCGGTGGTCAGGAAGTCGGTCGGGTAAAACGCTTCGAGCTCAGCTGTTTCTTCGGGCCAGCCGAGCGTGGCGAATGGCCAGATAGCTGAGGAGAACCAGGTATCGAGCACGTCTTCTTCCTGAATCCAGCCGTCACCCTCGGGGGCTTCTTCGCCGGAATAAACCTCATCGCCGCGGTACCAGACCGGGATCTGGTGTCCCCACCAGAGTTGGCGCGAAACGCACCATGGACGGATCTCGCGCATCCAGTCGAGATAGACCCGTTTCCACTGTCCGGGTGTGATGTTGACTTCGCCGTCTTCGACTGCCTTGATCGCTGGCGCGGCAAGTTCGTCCATCCGACAGAACCACTGGAGCGAGATCAGCGGTTCGATTCGCTCGCCGGACCGTTCCGAAAACGGGACCGAGTGAACGTAATCCTCTTCGGCGCTGAGCACACCTTCTTCGCGCAGGGCTGCGGCTACCGCGACCTGGGCTTCGGCGATGGTCATCCCGGCAAATCGCTCGCCGGCCTCTTCGGTCATGCGGCCGTCTTCGCCGATCACACTGATTTCTTCAAGTCCGTGTTTGCGACCGATCTCGAAGTCGTTGGTGTCGTGGCCCGGGGTGATTTTCAGGGCACCGGTGCCGAATTCGATGTCGACGTGTTCGTCGGCGATGATCGGCAGGCGGCGGCCGACCAGCGGCAGGATGCAGAACTTGCCGACCAGATCGGCGTATCGCTCATCTTTCGGGTTCACGGCAACAGCGGTGTCGGCCATCATCGTTTCCGGGCGCACGGTGGCCACTGTGAGGACGCGGTCGGTGCCTTCGACCGGGTAGTCGACCGAGAAGAGCGTGTCGGTCATTTCGCGGTTGACTACTTCGAGGTCGGAGATCGCCGACTGTGAGCCCGGATCCCAGTTGACCATGTAGTTGTCGCGGTAGATGTAGCCCTTGTCGTAGAGCGAAGTGAAGATTTTGCGCACCGCTTTGGCGTAAGCGTCGTCGAGCGTGAAGCGCTCACGTTCGTAATCAACTGAGGCGCCCAGTCGCTGGTACTGGGCCTTGATCCGGGCGGCGTATTCCTCTTTCCAGGTCCAGACCCTTTCGACGAATTCCTCGCGGCCGATTTCGTGCCGGTCGATGCCTTCTTCTTTCAGGCGTTTCTCGACCACTGACTGGGTGGCGATTCCGGCGTGGTCCATGCCGAGGATCCAGAGCGTGTTTTTGCCGCTCATCCGGTTCATTCGAACGAGCGCGTCCTGCATCGACCCGTTGAGCGCGTGGCCCATGTGCAGAACTCCGGTTACGTTCGGCGGAGGGATCGCTACCGAATAGTTGTCTTCTGCCTTGCCGGTCGCTTCGGGATGGAAGTATCCGCCCTCGAGCCATTCGCTGAAGATCGTGCCTTCCACTTCGGTCGGCATCCAGCGGGTGGTCTCTTCCAGCTTCTGTCGTGCGGTTTCATCCAAGGGACAGCGATCTTATTGGGCGGCACGGCTCTCGGCCTGCTCACCACGGCAATCCGGAGAAAACACCCGGACTGGCAATGAATTAGCGCAAATAATGCGCTAATTCATTGCC
>JBAUOE010000139.1:0-2059 GCA_049579585.1 Solirubrobacterales bacterium
CCGCTCCGGATGTACCCAAAGTCAGGAATTCACCATGAGAATGATCTTCGTCAACCTGCCAGTCAAAGACGTGGAAGCATCAAAGAAGTTCTTTGCCGCACTCGGTTTCAAGCACAATCCCCAGTTCTCCGACGACTCGGCCACGAGCATCGTGTTCGACGAGAACATCTACGCGATGCTGCTGAGCCACGAACGATTCAGCGACTTCATCAACGGCGAAATCGCCGATCCTTCAACCACAGAAGTACTGACCGCCCTGAGCTGCGAGAGCCGCGAAGAAGTGGACAGCCTGCTCGAAAAGGCGCTGGCCAGTGGCGGCAAGCCCTGGAAACCGGTGATCGACATGGGCTTCATGTACGGCGCCAGCTTCCGCGACCCCGATGATCACGTCTGGGAACTCTCCTACATGGACATGGAAGCTGTTGCCAAGATGGGCGACGAGATGCCATCCGGCGGCTAGGTCAGGGCTGGCAGCCGGCCAGTTCCCCGGCGTAGAACTCCATGTAGTCCGCCCAGTGGGCGTTCCAGTAAGCCTCGTCATGACCTCCGCGCCAGGCGCCGTTCGTAGTGAGATCGGCCCCCGCGGAGGTCAGCGCGGCATCCATCTCGCTCACTCCCGGGACGAAAGGATCCTTCGTTCCGGCATCAAGCCAGATCGGAATCCCAGAGAATGCCGCGGGATCGTTTCGGGCGGCGGAAAGCACATCGTTCCTGGCGAAATCATCGGCATCATCAAAAGCCCCGGGCGCTGACTCGCCCCCTGAAAGAAAGATCGCCGGGGAGTGGCCGCCGGCCGCGCAGAACTTCCCCGGATGATGAAGGGCGAGGTTCAGGGCACCGAAACCGCCCATCGAAATTCCGCCGACCGCGACTTTCGCGGGGTCAGCACCGAACTTCTCGGCGACCTGGGGAATCACTTCATCTGTCAGATAGGAGTCCCAGTTGCCGGAGTCACGATCGTGCCAGTAGCTGGATTCGCCACCATCGGGAAACGCAACGATCGGCGCCCTGTCTCCCTGGGCCTCGAGAGCATCGAAGAACGCTTCCTGGTCAGTGAACGTTTCGCTGTTCCCGCTCCGGCCATGAAGGAAAAGCAGCAGCGGCCGACCGGCATCGCCATTGGCGTCATCGGGGACCACGACCGAAACCGGGTGTTCGCCGGGCACCGCTTTCGAATCAACCGTGACTTTCTCCACTGACGCGCCCCGGGTGTCCGGACCGGCCAGCAAAGTCAGGTTCAGGACCGACCATAAAACGGCGACGGCCGCGGCAATTGCCGCGGCCGTTATCGCCACACGTTTCACGGGTTTCCCCGGGAGATCAATCAGCCACCGTTGGAAGCCGGGGCGTAGGTGCGGCTCGGCTGTCCACGAAGTGCCGTGGCCGGAGGCAACGGTGTGCCCTGGGCGGTCGCGCCCTTGACGATCGGCACGACGAACTTGGACGGCTTCTTGCCGCCAATCGTGATCGTATTCCTGGTCTTGCCCTTGTCGAGGGTGTCGAAGTCCCAGATCTGACGATCACCACCAACCGCGGAGATCGTGATGCGGATCTTCGATCCGGCCCGGAAAGCATGGGCTGTCGGGAAGAGCGGGATCCGCACCTTCGAGAACTTCTTGCTGTACAGGCGCTCCGAGTCCTTCTTCAGGTGGGTCGGGACCGGATCCAGCTTGGTTGAGAGCTTCTTGTCCAGCTTGCGATGCGATGCCCGCAGCCAGCCGTTCTGGACCAGGGTCTCGGCGCCGTCAGGACGCACTTCCGAAATGGTCGCCTGAATGTCGGTGTCCTTGCGGTTCGACTTCACCCAGAGATCAAGGCTGGAAGTACCAGCCAGGATTGCGTCGTTGGCGAGCGGCGGGGTGACCCAGCCGAGGCCCTTCTTCGCAGCGATCGGCGCCCATTCGTAAGGCGGCTGGGCGACCCAGGAATCGGATTCGCCAGCACCATTCAGGGTCTGGGGCGGACGGGCCGAAGGATCAGCCACATACTTCGCCTTGCTTCCCTTCTTGGTGTTCTTCCGGTTCAGCTTGCCCTTCTTGCCGAGGAAATAGGTCGTGGC
>JBAUOE010000140.1:0-2452 GCA_049579585.1 Solirubrobacterales bacterium
ACGCCGACGTCATCCTGGCCGTCGGAACCCGCTTCGCCGAACAGACATCGTCCTCTTACCTGGACGGCATGTCGTTCTCGATCCCGCCGACTGAAATCGTCCATTTCGACATCGATCCAACCGAGATCGGCAAGAACTACCCGACCGCGGTCGGAGTTGTCTGTGACGCGAAGGCCGGGCTCAGCGACCTGCTCGACGCGCTTCAGGACCACGCTGGCCCGCAAGGCGTCAGCCGGCCTGCCTACCGGGAGGAAATCTCCACATGCAGGCAGCAGTGGCACGAAGCACTGGTTGGACGCTGGACCGACAATCTCTCGCTCAGCCGGGTGCTCCACACGATGCGGGAAGAACTGCCGCGTGAAGCGATCGCGATCGCATCAGCCGGACACCCGCAGATCCAGGCATTCCAGGAGTTCCTCTCCTACGAACCAAGGACCTGGCTCAGCCCGGGCGGCTACTCCACCATGGGGTACACGATGCCGGCCGCGATTGGCGCCAAACTGGCCCGCCCGGATGTTCCCGTAGTCGGCTTCGCCGGCGACGGTGACCTCCAGCAGACGATTCAGGAACTCGCCGTTGCCGCCGAAACCGGTGCGGCCCCGATCATCGCCTGCATGAACAACACCGGCTGGCTCTCGATCCGGGACTTCCAGCGGGGAATGTTCGGTGAGGACCGTGGCTTCTCCACCGAGTTCCGGGCCCGGAAAGGCAACCAGCTGATGCCGGTTGACTTCACGGCAATTGCCAAGGCCTACAACTGCGGTTCGGAAAGGGTTGAGACCCCCGGCCAGGTAGCCGGAGCGATCCAGCGTGCGATCGCGTCGGAAGGCCCATACCTGATCGAGTTCATGCTTTCCCGCGACCCTGCTGACACTGAAGGCGTAAACATCGGACATTGGGACCTGCCGAAGCCGGCCTACCTGCCGTAAGGAGATCGAAATGAACCACGAGACACCGCAACGTGACCCCGAAGGAGCGGCCCAGCTTCTCCGTGACGAGTCCGACGACCATGTGATCAAGTGCATGGGCGACGTCGACATGGGATTGGTGAGCGGCGACGGCGTCCGGGTGACCGACGCTGATGGCAACGAGTACCTCGATGCGATTTCGGCCGAGTGGGTCCTGAACCTAGGTTTCCGGCATCCCGAGATCCGGGAGGCAATGGAACGCCAGTTCGGCAAGATCGATTACGTCTCGCCGGTTTTCGAGGACGAAGCCCGCACCGCATTCGCGAAGAAGCTGGCCGAGCTCGCCCCGGGAGCTTTGTCGAAAGTGCTTTACGGCCTTTCGGGAGCCTCCGCGGTGGAAGGTGCAATGCACCTGGCCATGCGGACCACGGGCGGCACCGACTTCGTCTGCCTCGACGCCGCATTCCACGGTCGGACCTTTGCCACCATCGGTCTGACCTACGTGAACCCGGGCATGGTCGAGGGGGCCAACAAAGGCCTCGATCGTTACCTGCCGCGGCAGATGCGGGTTCCGGCCTACAACTGTTACCGCTGCCCGCTCAACCTCGAACGGGAAACCTGTGATCTGGCCTGCGCCGACCATGTCGACTGGGCGCTTGATCGTGGCCACCTGAACGGACCGGCCGGTGTTGTGGTCGAGCCGTTCCAGGCCAACGGCGGCATGGTGCCCGCCCCCGACGGTTACCTCGAACGGGTCCACGAAATCGCCAAGTCACACGAAGTCCCGCTGATCGTTGACGAGATCCAGGGATCACTTTGCCGCTGCGGCCCGATGTACGCGAGCGAAAGGGCCGGGATCGAGCCGGAAATGATAATTCTCGGCAAAGCACTGGGCGGCGGACTTCCGCTTTCAGCCACGATCACCACACCCGAGTACTCGCATCTCCTGCCGTGGGAGTACGGCTTCACCCAGGCCGGCAACCCGATGGCCTGTGCTGCCGGCCTCGCGATGGTCGAAGTCATGGTTCGGGATGACCTGCCTGCCAACTCCGAAAGGATCGGCAATCTGATGATGGACCGGTTGAAGACGATCGAGAAGGATTCAAAACTGATCGGTGACGTTCGCGGTCAGGGCCTGATGATCGGAGTCGAACTGGTTCGTGACCGGGACACCAAGGAACCGGCTTTCGAAGAGACAGACAAACTGATGGCGGCCTGCCTCGACCACGGATTGATGATCGGCAAGACAGGTCCGGTCTTCGGGGCCAACGGCAACGTCGCGAAGTTCAAGCCGGCGGTCAACGTCACGGAAGAGGACGCCGAAGAAATGGTTGAACTCTTCGGTCGTGCGCTGCGCGATGTCGAGGCGACGCTTTGAAGCGCGAACTCTCGTTCATGGCAGTGCTCGACTTCGAGGACTGGCAGTCCGACAAGGTGCTTGAAGCGGTCCTGGCTGCTGGTTTCGATTCGGTTGAGTGGACCCTGGCCCATCGGGATTCGCTGCTTTCGCCGGCCTCTGCCCTGACCTGCCATCAGGACCTGGC
>JBAUOE010000141.1:0-9847 GCA_049579585.1 Solirubrobacterales bacterium
GCCCGGACCTGCATCGGCGAAGTGTGGGTACGCAGCAGGACGTCCTGTAGTCCAACGCCGTCGGGGGCGCCACCGCCGGGTTCGACGTAGAAGGTGTCCTGAAGCATCCTTGCCGGGTGATCGGCCGGATGGTTCAGGGCGGTGAAGTTGTAGAAGTCATGTTCGACTTCGGGTCCTTCCATCACCTGATAGCCGAGTCCGATCATTACGTCCTCGATCAGCCGCCGGGTGCGAGTGATCGGATGAAGGTGACCGGCGGCCCGTACCGGCGACCCGGGCAGGGTTACATCGATCCGGTCGGCAGTCAGGGAGGATTCAAGTTCGGCTGCGGCAAGTTCTTCGTTCCGCTGCTCGATCTGGGCTTCGAGCGCTTTCCGAACCTTGTTGGCGCTGCCGCCGACCGGGCCACGTTCGGCCGGTTCGAGGTCAGCGATGCCGCGGAGGATCGAGGTCAGTTCCGCTTTGCGTCCAAGCCAGCTGACCCGCAGGTCTTCCAGTTCGGCGGCGGTCGAAGCTGCGGCAACCGCGGCGCTTGCTTCCGCCTCGATCTCATCAATACGGTCTGTAATTTTCTGGCCCATTTCCTCGCTCTAACCTTGATCGCCGTCGACGGTCGCGGACGATATCCGCTCACAGGCAATAGCCGCCGCGGCTGCGACATTGAGTGATTCAGCCCGGCCTTCCCGCAAGGGGATGGTCCAGGCTTCAGTGCATTGATTCAAGACGGTTTCGGAAAGCCCTTCGCGTTCCGATCCCAGGCAGATCGTCACCGGCGCGTGGTGCTCGGTCGGGGTGTCCCCGCCGGAAGCGACCATCGCTACCCGCGGTTCAGGGGTCAGGTCGATCGTGGCTTTGATCAACGACTGGGAGAAGATCGACCCCATGCTGGCCCGCACTGAATCCGGCGCGTACGGATCAACCGTGCCTGGCCCGATTACAACCGTGGCATCGAGCAGTGCGTCAACCGAACGGATGATCGTGCCCATGTTTCCCGGGTCGGAAAGCTGGTCAAGGAAAACGCATACATCGGAAACCGTTTCCGCCCATTCCTGGAACCAGACCCCGATCACTTTAGTCCCGGAAGCCAGGCTGGAAGCCCGGTCGAGCAGGTCCGGTTCGACTTCTTCACCCTGAATGTCGCAGTCCGGATGGACCAGGACGAACTTCGGGGTGCGCCCGGCGGCAAGGCCCGAGTTCACCAGATCTTCGCCTTCGGTTACGAACAGGCCGAATTTCTCGCGGTACTTCTTCTGGCCGAGTTTGCGGACCAGTTTCAGTTTTTCGTTGTCAGGGCTGGTGATCATGGTTTCTTTGGGTCTGGAAACAAAAAAGGGCGGCTCGCAGATATGCGAAGCCGCCCAGTGGGATCAAAGTGCCGTATCGCGCTAGGCGGCGGCACCCTCCCGGGCGATTTCAACAAATCGGCGAAATCCTTCGCTGTCGTTCACGGCGATGTCAGCAAGCATCTTGCGGTTGACTTCGACTCCGGCCTTGTCCAGGCCGTGGATCAGCTGCGAGTAACTCATACCCTCCTGGCGGGCGGCAGCGTTGATACGGGTGATCCAGAGACGACGGAAATCGCGCTTGCGGACCCGACGGTCGCGGTAGGCGTAAGCACCGGAACGCATGACCTGCTCTTTGGCGAGGACATACGACGAGTTCTTGCGGCCGTAATAACCCTTGGCCTCTTCAAGAACCTTGCGACGCTTTTTACGGGCGTTTACCGAACGCTTTACGCGAGGCATTATTTACCACCCAGCATCTTGTTGACGCGCGGGGCGTCCTGTGCCTTGACGAACACCGGCTGCGACATCGAGCGCTTGCGCTTCGGTGACTTCTTCTCCAGAATATGACTGGAATAGGCTTTGCGACCACGGAGTTTTCCCGTTGCGGTCCTTTTGAACCGTTTCTTGGCTCCGGAATGTGTCTTCATCTTCGGCATGCGACGGCGTATTCAATCAAAATTCGGTGACAGGCATCCTTCCCGTGTCCTGAACGACGGATACTGTGCGCTCCAATGCGAATTTTTCATGTACTAGGAACCCGGCCGAACTTCGTCAAAATGGCCCCGCTGATCAGCGCCCTCAATTTGAGGATGCCCGAATCGGAGCAGGTGATCGTCCACACCGGGCAGCATTACGACCGGATGATGTCGGAGATCTTCTTCGAGCAGCTCGGGGTTCCGGCGCCCGACCACATGCTCGAGATCGGTTCCGGCAGTCACGCCCAGCAGACCGCGCGGGTGATGGAACGCCTCGAGCCGCTGCTGGTCAGTGAACAGCCAGACATGGTGATAGTGCCCGGCGACGTGAATTCGACCGTTGCTGCCGCTCTCACGGCCGTCAAACTGGGAATCCCGGTCGGCCACCTGGAGTCCGGACTTCGTAGCTGGGATCGCACGATGCCGGAAGAAATCAACCGGATCCTGACCGATGCGATCAGTGACGACCTTTATGTCCACTCCGAGGAAGCCCTGGTGAACCTCGAACGTGAAGGCATCCCCGCCGAAAAGGCGCATTTCGTCGGCAATACGATGATCGACAGCCTGGTTGCCCTGGAAGGGCGCTTCCGGCCGCTCGAAGCCTGTCGTGGTTTCGGTGTGGATCCCGGGGGCTACCTGCTGGTCACCCTCCACCGCCCCGCCCTGGTTGACGGACCGCTGCTGTTCGAAGCGATCAGCGCCCTGAACCTGGTCGCCGCCGACATCCCTGTCCTCTTTCCCGTTCATCCCCGTACCCGGGCGATGATCGATGGCGGCAACGTCGAGCTGGCAGCCGGCCTCAAGCTGGTCGACCCGGTTGGTTACCTGGAGTTCCTTTCACTTGAATCGGACGCCATGGCCGTGCTCACCGATTCCGGCGGCATTCAGGAAGAAACCAGCTACCTCGGGGTTCCCTGCTTCACTTTGCGCGACAACACCGAACGGCCGGTCACGGTCGAACTCGGAACCAACACCATGCTCGGGCTCGATCCGGCACGGATCCCGGAACTGACCGGACTGATCGAGGATCAGGCAGGCAGAACTTCAACCCCGCCGCCCCTGTGGGACGGCGAGGCGTCAGTCAGGATCGCGGAACTAATCGCTGGAAGAAGCTGAATCCGGGGTATCGGATTCGGGCGTGTCGTCACCTGAAGTGGCGTCGTCGCTGGGAGCTTCTTCGATGGTTACACCCTCGGACTCGGCGTCCGGGGCGACCGCCTGCGGGTGTGTGTTGACCGGTGCGGCTGGCGCTGCCGGTTCTTCTTTGGCCTTGGGTTCGGGCTTGTCGCCGCTCTTCTTGTCCTCGGCGAGCTTCGCGGCTTCCTTGGACGGCCCGAGCAACATGCTCATGTTGCGGCCTTCCTGGAGCGGCTTCGACTCGATCGTGGCCAGGCCTTCGAGGTCTTCGAACAGTCTGTAAAGCAGGTCGCGTCCACGTTCCGGATGGGCCTGCTCACGGCCACGGAACATGATCGTCACCTTGACCTTGTCGCCGTTCTTGAGGAAACGCTCGACGTGGCCCTTCTTGGTGTTGTAATCGTGAACCGCGATCTTCGGCCGCAGCTTGATCTCGCGCACGTTGACCTGGGTCTGGTGCTTGCGGGCAGCTTTGGCTTTCTGATCCTGTTCGTACTTGTATTTCGAATAGTCGAGAAGACGGGCCACCGGCGGCTTGGCGCCTGCGGCAACTTCGACCAGATCGAGATCTGCGTCGCGAGCCATTTGCCGGGCGTCGTCAGTTGTGACGATTCCGACCTGCTCACCATCTGCTCCAATAAGCCGAACCTTGGGAACGCGTATCCGCTCGTTAATACGAGTGGAATCCCGTTCTGGGGGACGGCGATCGAACCTGCGCGGAACCGGCACTAGCTAACAGCCAACGGATGGTTCAAGCGGACGGACGACCTGAAGTTATGCTCGCAACGGCGAGCGGAAACAGATTCTTTTCGAGACATTTAATCAAGTGCCAAGCAGCATACAGAACTTTTCGACACCCATAGAACCGAGTTCCCCTTCGTCATGGGAACGCACCGCAATCTCGGCCGCTTCGGCCTCCCGGTCACCGACTACCAGCATGTACGGGTATCGGCCCAGTTCAGCGGCACGAATCTTCTTGCCGACGGATTCGGACCGCTCCTCGACTTTCACCCGGACCCCCCGGGTGGTCAGGTCCGCAGCGATCTTTTTGGCGTAATCGAGGTGACGGTCGGCCACTGGCACGATCATTGCCTGCACCGGAGCCAGCCAGGCCGGGAAACGCCCGGCGTAATGCTCGATCAGGATTCCGGCAAAGCGTTCCATCGAGCCAAGCAGGGCCCGATGAATCATCACTGGCCGCTGACGTTCGTCTTCATTGTCGGTGAAGCTAAGTTCGAAGCGTTCCGGCATCTGGAAGTCCAGCTGACAGGTGCCAAGCTGCCAGGAACGACCGAGCGCGTCGGTCACGTGGAAGTCGATCTTCGGGCCGTAAAAAGCACCGTCACCCGGGTTGATCGTGTATTCACGATCCTGGGAGTCGAGCGCCCTTTTCAGGGTCGCCTCCGCCTTCTCCCACAATTCGTCGCTGCCCAGGGATTTATCCGGGCGGGTCGAAAGCTCGACGCTGACGTCATTGAATCCGAACCGGCTGTAGAGCTCATCGATCGACTGGCAGATGTCAGCGACTTCGCTTTCGATCTGGTCCTCGGTGCAGTAAACGTGCGCGTCGTCCTGGGTGAAGGCCCGAACCCGCAGCAGGCCGTGGAGAACGCCTTCGCGCTCATTCCTCGTTACCCGGCCGAACTCGGCCAGGCGCAGCGGCAGGTCGCGGTAGGAGTGCCGTTCGTGGCCGTAGACCAGGCAGGCCCCGGGGCAGTTCATCGGTCGCAGCGCAAACCGGCGGTCGTCGACCTCCATGAAATACATGTCGTCGACATAGTTTTCCCAGTGACCGGAACGGTGCCACAGCTCTTCATCCATCACGTGAGGCGTGGCGATCTCCTGATATCCGTGACGATCGAGCTGCTGGCGGACTTCCTTCTCGATCAATTCGAGCAGGACGGTTCCGTTGGGCAGCCAGAAAGGCATACCGGGCGCCTCTTCGCGCAACATGAAGAGATTCAGCTGCGGTCCGAGCCGGCGATGGTCACGCGCCTTCGCCTGCTCGATCTTCTCGAGATACTCGGCCAGGTCTTCTTTGTTGAAGAACGCCGTGCCGTAGATCCTTGTCAGCTGCTCACGGTTCTCGTCGCCTCGCCAGTAGGAACCGGCAACCGAGTTCAGCTTGATCACCTTGATCTTCTTGGTGCCGGGGCCGTGCGGTCCGCGGCAGAGATCTTCGAAAGGTCCGTTGCGGTAAAGCGAAACCGTTTCGGCACCTTCGTTGGTGATCAGGTCCTCGATCAGTTCAACCTTGAAGTTCTCGTCCTGCTCCCTGAAAATCTCGATCGCTTCCGCGACCGGCACGTCACGGCGCTCAAACTTCTCATTCGCCTTGATGTGTTTCTTCATCGCTGCTTCGATCGCCGGCAGTTCCGCGTCGGTGATCTTCACGTCTTCGGGAAACAGGAAGTCGTAGTAGAAACCAGCCTCGATCGCCGGTCCGATCGTGACCTTGGTTCCGGGATAAAGCTCCTGAACCGCGGTCGCCATCACGTGGGCCGCGTCGTGACGGATGATCTCGAGTCCTTCCGGGTCACGCTGGGTGATTATCGATATCTCTTCACCATCGGCCACCGGAGCGCTCAGGTCACGGATCTGGTCTTCGACCTTGATCGCCAGGGCCGCCCGGGCAAGGCCTTCGCCGATTGCCATCGCGGCATCCGTCCCGGTCGCGCCCGCGGCAAGTTCGAGCGGCGTTCCATCGGGCAGGCTGACGGTTATTGGTTCGGCGTTCGGCATTCATCCATCGTATTCATCACCGGGCTGACTCGGCACGATCGGTTGGAGCGGCCATCGTGCCTATATTTAGGCGGTGGACCGCAGCGGCATTTTCTGGAGTCGCCCCCCGGGCGGCGAATCCCCCGAAGCAATCAGTCTCCGATATCACCTGATCAGGGTGCTGGTAACCCTTTCCGTAGCTGGCGGGGTCACGGTGCTGATCGGCCTGGCGGCCCTGATCGATCCGGAGAACGTCCACCCGATCCGCTATTTCGGGGGCTGTGCCTTGACGGCGCTCGTGCTCGGGGCCCTGATCACGGTTCTTGTCCGCAAACGAAACTTGCCGGTCACGACCATCGAATTGATAGTGGTGGCCGGTCTGCTGACCACATATGCCAACACGATCTATGGCGGTGTGCTCGGGGTTGACCCGTGGTGGCAGGTCTGCGGCTATTCGATGGTGATCATGGTGGCTGGAGGGGTTTCACTACGTCGATGGTCTGCGTTCATCGTCTTCATCGTCACCATGCTGATCGCCTGGATCATCGTGATCAACGACGCTGACCTGGCGAACACTTTCGTTTTCGACACTTACGTCCTGATGCTCCTTGGCGCGGTGACAGCCGGAGCGATCCTGGTGCTCTTCCTCGTCGAACGACGTCGGGTCACTGCCCTGAACCGGGACCTCCAGGCGAGCGCAAGCCACGATCCGCTGACCGGGGTGCTGAACCGGAATGGTCTGGTGAAAGCCCAGTTGCGCAGACGCCGGGGCGATCTCCCTTACGGAACCGAGCCAGCCTGGTGTGCTTTTGTCGATGTTGACCGTTTCAAACGGATCAACGACGTGAACGGCCATGACCATGGCGACGAAGTGCTCCGTATCGTCGCCCGGGCACTCATCGAATCGACGCCGGAGGGAAGCCTCACGGCCCGTTGGGGTGGCGACGAGTTCGTGGTTGTCGGGTTCGGACCGGCGCCGGATGGATCCTCGATCCGGACTTTGGTCAACTCGAGGATTTCCGAGGTAGAACCTGACGGCAGCATCACGATCGGTCTTGCGTCCAGTGCCGAAGCTGGCACATCGGACATCACCTCACTGTTGAAACTCGCTGATAACCGGATGTACGACCAGCGGCTTCAGGACAGGTCGTCGGTCCGGGCTGATTGAAAGAGCGCCCTGACCCGTCCGGCCAGCACTTCATGAGCAGCGCGTGACGAGCGCGAGACCGTCTGGTTGAACCAGGCATGGACCAGCGGGAAACGGTCGAGGGTCACTTTCACTCCGGCTTCACCGAGACGCCGGGCATAAGCCTCGCCTTCATCACGCAGGGGGTCGGCCAGGGCCGTCGTGACGTACGCCGGGGCCAGTCCCGAAAGATCGTCCGCCAGGATCGGTGAAGCCCTGACGTCACGGCCATCTTCGCTGGCAACGTAGTGCGAGTCGTACCAGTCCATGCGGCTCCTCGTCAGGTAGTACCCGGTCGCGAACATTTCGCGTGATGGCCAGGTCCCACCGATTTCAACCACCGGATAGATCAGCAGCTGGAACGCCGGTTGTGGCCTGCCGGCTGCCCGGAGGTCCTGACAGAGCACTGCGGCCAGATTGCCACCGGCACTGTCACCGCCGACCGCGATCAGATCCGGGTCCGCGCCGAATCTGGAGGGCTGCGCCGTGACCGCATTCCATGCCGTGAGGGCATCGTCGGGCGCGGCCGGAAACATTTGCTCGGGCCCGAGGCGATAGTCGACGGCCAGGATCCTGGTCCCGGCCAGGTGAGCCATCCGGCGCAGGGACCAGTCGTGACTTTCGATCGAGCCAACCACCCAGCCACCACCGTGAAAGTAGACCAGCAGCGAACCGTCCTCGACCGCCGCGGCCGGCCGGTAGAGCCTCGCGGGAAGATGTGAACCGTCGGCGCCGAGATCGAAATCTTTTGTTTCTACCGGGAAAACGGTTGGGTCGGATACGGCCTTCGCCAGCATTTCCGTTTCGGCCCGCATCGCCACCGGATCGGTCGCTGCCGCTTTGCTTTCAGCCAGGTCAGTGAGCCGGCACAGGGCCCAGGCGTCAGCGCGCAAACCGGCAGCAACCTCCGGTGGGCTGCCGAATACTTTGGTCAGCAGGCCATCGGGCAGGCTGAAAAGAACGCGGGCCAGGATCCGGATCGCGGAGCCTTCAATTTTCACAAGCAGGCTTGTTCCCATTTCGCCATCGTAGTTGCGGGACGGACGTATAGTCAGCCCATGAGATTCATCGACCTGTCTTCACCGATCGTGCCCAGTCCGGATGACACACCCGATGTGCTGAAAACGTCGATCGAGTTCAGCGATCACACCGAAGGGGCCGAGGTCATCAAGTCGCTTTTCGGGGTCGACCGGGAATTGCTGCGCGACGGCGAAGGCTGGGCCAACGAGTTCTTCACCCGTTTCGGAACCCATAACTCAACCCACGTTGATTCCCCCTACCACTACAACTCGACGATCCAGGGCAAACCGGCCCAGACCATCGATGAACTGCCGCTCGAATGGTTCGTGAATCCCGGAGTGGTGCTTGATTTCGATGGGCGTGAGGACGGGAATGCGATCGAGATCACCGACATCGAGGAGTCACTGTTGGCATCGGGACATCAATTGAAACCTCTCGACATCGTGCTCGTACGGACCGGTTGCGACCGCTGGATCGATTCCCCGGAGTACATGGCCCACGGCCCCGGGGTCAGCGGCGACGCGACGAAGTGGCTTTTCGACCGTGGTGTGCGGGTGATGGGGATCGACGCGTGGGGCTGGGACCGTCCGCTCTGGATGCAGGCGACCGAAGCGAACGAGTCCCGGGAGCAGGGTGTTTTCTGGCAGGCCCACCAGATGGACCTGCCTTATTCCCAGATCGAAAGGCTGGTCAACCTGGACCAGCTTCCGGCCACCGGCTTCACCGTTTCGTGCCTGCCCCTGCGGATCGTTGGCGCCAGTGGTGCCCCGGCCCGGGTGGTGGCGATGATCGACGAGGATTGAGGCTGGCGATTTGCGATCCCGCCCTGTCTTCTGGGATCATCAGAGGATGTTCACCTTGGGAGGGAAAGTTTCTGCTTGGATGATCGCCGCGCTCGGCCTGTTTTTCCTGGGGCCGGTGGCGGCAGCAGCAGCCGAGGAGCCCTGCAATGGCTCTGTCCTTCTCTGCGACCGCACCCTCGACAAAGTAGTCCTGCCGGGCACCCATAATTCGATGTCGAATTCGGAAGACGGCTGGAATTTGCCAAACCAGACCTACAACATCTCGAACCAGCTCAACATGGGTGTGCGGGCCCTGCTGTTCGACACGTATTACGGCGAGGCTGACGTGAACGGAACCGTGACCAGCATTCCGAAAACCCAAGGTCACTCCGAAGGTGCCCAGACCTTCATGTGCCATGCGCTCTGTCAGCTGGGATCGGTCGACCTGACCGCCGAACTCGGACGGATCAAAGATTTCCTGGCGGCCAATCCGCGCGAAGTCCTGATGTTCATCAACGAGGACTACATCCATCCCGACGACTTTGCGACCGCGGTGGAAAGCAGCGGCCTCTTCCCCTACATCTACGACGGACCGGTCACGGACTTTCCGACCCTGGGGCAAATGATCGACAGCGGGAAACGCGTAGTGGCTTTCTCCCAGGGCAACCCGGGAAGCGTGTCCTGGTACCACGACGGTTACGACGGCCCGATCATGGAAACGCCCTACACCTTCGTCGCCACCCCCGAGCATCCGACCGGCGGTCTGACCGACCCGGCCCTGCTAGACCAAACCTGCAAGCCCGAACGCGGCAGCGAAGGCTCCCCCCTTTTCCTGATGAACCACTGGGTGACGACCGGGGTGACCCCAGACATCAACAAGATGGAGATCGTCAATACCCGCGAGGCACTCGTGGCCCGGGCCCGGGCCTGTGAAGCCCGGCGCGGCAAGCTGCCGACCATTCTCGCGGTCGACTTTTTCGGCACCGGTGACGTGATCGGTGCCGTGCGCACCCTCAATGG
>JBAUOE010000142.1:0-26217 GCA_049579585.1 Solirubrobacterales bacterium
GCACTGAAGCTGGACCCAGCCGCTCCGGGCTTCCGTGCCACTTATTGCTGCTATCTCGTGACTGATTGCTGCTATGTCGTGACTGCGAGGCGCAGAACCGTGGGGTTCGGTCCGGGTCGACTTGTCAGCGAGAACGGCGGCAAAGTCGACCCGGTCCGGATGGCTGAACCCGGCCGAATCGTTTCGGGTCGACTTTGCCGGCTCTGCTGCGGTGAAGTCGACCCGGAGCAACGTTGCCGCCCGGACCCCGGGGTGGGGCAGGGGGTTTCGTTTAAATAGAAAGGACCCTTTCGGGCCCTTTCCTTAGTGAGTCTGTAAGCCGGATTTTGTCTTGAACGACAATCTATCTCGCCGGTCGATCAAACCGGAGGGGCCTTTCGGCACCTGCGACCTACCTGAATCTCGCCTGGCCGGGTCAACGATTCTGTTTGGTCTTGCACCGGACGGGGTTTACCTGGCCGCCGTGTCACCACGACGCCGGTGCGCTCTTACCGCACCTTTTCACCATTGCCTGTTCGCGGCTCACGTGTGGCCGCGCCATCGGCTGTGTATTTCTGTGGCACTTTCCCGCGGGTTTCCCCGGGTGGGCGTTACCCACCGTCCTACCATTCGGTGTCCGGACTTTCCTCGAAGGGATTTCTCTCCCCCCGCAGCCGTCCAACTCACGAAAGAACATTGTAAAGCAGGGCCTTGGAAAAACCCACTATGTGAGGTTCGAACACAAACAACCTGTTCCTTGAGCGTTTGCTAATCTTCCCGAACCTTCTGCTGAATCTCCGTCACAAGATCACGGAGATCGGGGGACCCACTTGGGACGAAAGTCCTTGGGGCGAATCTCTGGCCTCTGCCAGGTAGCGCTGCTCTTTCAGCGCGAGTCCGACAGCTAACCCCGTAAGCAATGGAAAGAGAAAGAAGAAGGAATGCTCCACGGCTTCACGCTGGGAAAACTTAATACGTCTCTGCTTGCTGCAACGCTGCTGGCCTCTTTCATCTCGATCGCAGCCATCCACCCCGGAAGTAGTTCGGCTGCCGTGATCGGTGGTGGTGGATTGACCACCAACTCGAAGAACAGCAATGCGAGCAAAGCCAACGGCAACTCGTCCAAGCTCGCGCCACGCTTCGGTTACCGAACCCTGCGTCAAGGAATGCGCGGCAAGGACGTTCGCATCCTCAAGGGAATCGCCCGGTCGAAGTCACTGCTTTCCGGCGCCCTCAACGCCAAGTTCGACCAACGGACCACCAACGCGGTCAAGGATTTCCAGAACAGCGCTGACATCTCGACCAACGGTGTCGTCAACAAAACGACTTCCAAGTCGATGGTGCGCACGATGAGAAGGACAGAAGCGTCCTGGTACGGCCCGGGCCTTTACGGAAACGGTGTCGCCTGTGGCGGAACCCTGCGTCCGGGAACCATCGGCGTTGCCCACAAAACACTTCCTTGCGGGTCCAAGTTGATGGTCGGTTACCGCGGCCGTTACCTGACTGCCAAAGTGATCGATCGAGGTCCTTACATTGCGGGGCGCTCGCTTGACCTCACTTACGCTGCCGCTGAATCGCTCGGCTTCATTGACGCCGGCGTCGCCAATGTGCGATACGCCGTCGTCAAACGAGGCAAGTAGCTTTCTCTACACCCGTGTTTCGCCGCCACGATTGACTGGCAGGCCGGATCGCGGATGTTTTCATTCACCTTAAAACCGATCCTTCGTCGATCGGGCGTGGTTTATACCGTGGCCGGTTGTGTCACGGCCCTGACCCCGGCCCTGCAGCCGAACGTGGGTACAGCTTGAAAGTAAATACAAGGAGCAGTGGATCAATGTCAGTAAATTCTTCCGGACTTTCGCGGATCACGAGGATCATGATTGCTGCCGTACTCGGCGCCATGTTGCTCGCTGGTGCACTGGTCGTCAGCACATCCGATCGCGCTGATGCCGCGGATGGCGCAGTCAAGGCCAAACGGACCGAGGTCCTGGGTGCAGACGCATCGCTGCGAGGCGCCCTTTGCCCCGAGAGCTGCTCGGCCCTCGCGATTGTCAGCGGTTTCCAGGCCGGTATCGATGGTGCGCCCAATCCATATCGCGTGCCGTTCAACGGCAAGATCGTCAAATGGATGATCAGCCTCGGCAAGCCGACCTCGTCGCAGCGTAATTTCTTCGAGCAGCGATTCGGCGTCAAACCGAAAGCGGGCATCGGGGTTGTTCGTCCGGTAACGGTGGCTGGCAGGAAGCAGTACAAGCTGGTCAAGCGTTCCCCGGTTATCGGACTCAACCGGTATCTCGGCAAGGTTGCGCCGATCAAACTCGAGAAATCGGTCCGGGTCAAGAAGGGCGATTACGTAGTGCTGACCGTTCCTACCTGGGCACCCGCCCTGGCGTCCAAAACCCTGTCGAACCCGGCTAACCCAAATCGTCCGCTTCCGGACACCGGCTACAACTGGCGCGCGAGCCGTGACCGCACGGTCTGCAGCAAGACCCCGAACATGAAGAACTCCCAGCCCCAGACGAAGCTGAAGTCAAAGGTCTATTACGGATGCAAGTTTTCGTCAGCCCAGCTGCTCTACCGGGTGAAGATCACCAGCTAGAAACGCTGCCGGCCTGCCGGCTTGAAGATGCAACGAAAAGGACGGCCGGATGGCCGTCCTTTTCGTTGGGAGTGGGCGAGGCTCGCAGGGAGTTCGAACCTCGCCGGGAGAGGGATCAGGCGGCGTCGGGAAGAACCCTTGGTGTCGCCTGGTCCTTAGGGAGGGCTGCAGCAGCAGCCATCACACTTTGAAATTCACCCAGCGCCACGTGGGCCAGGGCTTCGAGGATCTCTTCGTCGTTCCAGCCAGCCTCGCGTGCTTCTTCGTGGAGGTAGATCGGTGGGTCGCCGTCTGCTTCGAGCGCCGCCTTGAGGTATACGAGGAGAGATGCCTCACGCGGATCCGAAGAAGTGAAACTTCGGGCGCGGGAAACCTCGTCGAGCCCCAGGCCGCTCTGACGGGCGGTTTTGGCGTACTGAGCGACGCTGTACTTGTCGCCGCGATGTTCCGCTACGGCAAGAGCGATGCGGTGGCGGGTCGCCTGGGGGAGCTCGCCCTGCTGGAGTTCGGCACGCATACGCGTGTAAGCCCTCAGCACGGCGGGGGAGCCAGCCAGAACGCCAACCAGTTTGTTCACTGATCGGCCGCCTACCTGAATGCTCTTGAGAATCGGAGCGCTTTCATCGGGCGCAGTCAGCTCGTCATGGATATGGAATCGGGAGACTTCGGTTTTTACGGTCACGATGGTTCGTTTCCCATTCTTTTGGTGACTCTTGGCCTCAGGTAGTACGTAAGAGCTTTACCTTTGGTTTAACGGGCCATTACTTTACTTTTAGCTAGGTACTTACCGCAAGTAAGTTATACCCCTTCCGGCGGCGTCTTGCAAGCCGGGTCGCGTATCGTTTCGGGTTCCCGCTTCCCCAACTCCGAAACCCCCCGTGCTTCGAAGGAGCCAAATGTCCAGCCAAGCCCAGACCACAAGCGACGTTTTCGCCCTCGTTGAGAAGCACAACGTGCGTTTCATTCGCCTTTGGTTCACGGACGTCCTCGGCCATCTGAAGAGCTTTTCGATCAATTCGACCGAACTTGAATGGGCTTTCGAACATGGCATCGGCTTCGACGGAGCCTCGATGACCGGGTTCAACTCGGTCGAAGAGTCCGACATGGTTGCCAAGCCCGACCCGAAAACCTTCTCGCTGATTCCGTGGAGGCCGGAAGGAATCGACGCGGTCGCCCGGATGTTCTGCGACGTCGAAGTCCCCGGCGGGCTCCCGTACGAGGGCGATCCACGCTGGGTGCTCAAGCGTGCGCTGCAGCGTGCCCAGGACATGGGTTTCGATGACTTCGTGCTCGCGCCAGAGCTCGAGTTCTTCTATTTCAAATCCGCGCGTCCTGAAAGCGGCGTTCCGGAAGTCCTCGACGAAGGTGGCTATTTCGACCTGACCACGCTTGATGCGGGCTCGGACGTTCGCCGCGAAACCGTGCTCGCCCTTGAGCGCATGGGTGTTCATATCTCGTCGACCCATCATGAAGCCGGTCCTTCACAACACGAGCTTGATCTGAAGGCCAGCGATGCCCTCTCCACGGCAGACAACATCATGACCTCCAAGATCGTGGTCAAGGAGTACGCCGTACAGGAAGGCTGGCACGCGACCTTCATGCCAAAACCTCTCGACGGAGCGAACGGTTCCGGACTGCATCTTCACCAGTCAATGACCAGGGATGGCGAGAACGCGTTCTTCGATCCCGACCGCCCCAACCAGCTGTCCGCGACCGGAAAGGCGTTCATCGCCGGCCAGTTGCGGCACGCCCGTGAGATCGCGCCGCTTTATGCCCAGTGGGTCAACTCTTACAAACGTCTGGTGCCGGGATACGAAGCCCCGGTCTACCTGTCCTGGTCCCGGCGTAACCGGTCTTCCCTGATCCGTGTCCCGCAGAACGCCAGTGGTGAGCCGGATCGGGCCCGGGCCGAAATTCGCTGCCCGGATCCCGCCTGCAATCCGTACCTCAGCCTCGCAGGCATGCTCCAGGCCGGTCTCGAAGGCATCGAGAAGGGCTATGAGCTTCCCGAACCGATGGAAGAGAACCTCTACCACCTAGGTCCGGATGAAATGGCCCAGCGTGGCATCGAAGTACTGCCGGCCACCCTTGGTGAAGCGATTGAACTCGCTGCCGAGTCCGAACTGATGCTGAGAACGCTCGGTGAGCACACCTTCCGCCGCTTTGTCGAACTGAAACGTCGGGAGTGGGACACCTACCGCGTTCAGGTCACTCCCTACGAGATCGAAAGCTTCCTGCCCGTTCTCTAGGAGGCTGCTGGGATATGGGGCAATGCTCCTTGTTGGCTGCGTCAGGCGCAGCAAACAAGGAGCATCACCCCGGCATCACCCCGGGGTTCGGGCCTTTGGGGTGGCTTCAGTCGTCGAGAGCATCCAGCTCTTCGCTGAGCTCAGCCGGGTCAGTCACCGGTGCGCGACAGGTGAAGTCCTCACAGACGAAACCTGCGGCCTGGCCGTCGAGCGCCTTGCGATCACGCATCAGGGCAGGCGAGGTTGATCCTTCGTGGCCCCCGGCAACCACGATGCGCGGCCGGTAGCGGGCGTGGAAGACATCGAGCAAGGGACGGGCGCTTGCGATGTCATCTTCGCCCGCAGGAACGACTACAGCCAGTTCACCTCCGGGAGACAGGTAGAGATCAAGCGCCTGGAGCAGGTGCCCGAACGCGTCAGGTTGCCGGGCGGTCGCTGGCGCGAGCAGCTTCAGGACGCCTTCGGCGTGACGGAGATACGTGCGTTCGCCGGTAAGCCTGGACAGCTTCAGAAGTCCGAGCGCGGCCGACGAGCTTCCCGACGGAATCGGGTGGTCCCCGACGTCCTTGCGTCGTGCGATCAGGGTTTCGTGGTCATGGGAAGTAGTGAAGAACCCGCCCCTGTCCGGGTCGGCGAAACGATCGATCATCGTTTCCGCAAGACCCTGAGCCCGTTTGAAGATCACCTCGGAGAAATTTGCCCCGTAAAGCTGAAGGAGCGCTTCGAGCAGGAAGGCGTGATCTTCGAGGTAGGCATTGAGCCGCGCATCGCCCTGACGCCATGAACGCAGCAACGAACCTTGGGGGTCACGCATCCGGCTCCAGATGAACCCGGCGCAGTCCTCCGCCGCCTCGATGTAATCAGGCCGCCCCAGTACGGCTCCGGCTTCGGCGAAAGCCGAGATTGCGAGTGCGTTCCACGAAAGCACCACCTTGTCGTCAAGGCCGGGCCAGACCCGTTTGACCCGTGCTGCCAGCAGGTCAGCGCGAATCGATTCCAGGTCCGGGCCGAATTCCGCGGGCGGATGCTCCAGGGGAAAATGAAGGATGTTGCGTCCTTCGAAACTACCTTCGGCGGTCACCCCGAACGTTTCGATCGCGAGGTCAGCCCGCTCGCCAAGGATTTCTCGTAATTCATCGATGGTCCAGGTGTAGAAGAGACCTTCTTCACCTTCTGAGTCGGCGTCGAGGGAAGCGTAAAAGCCGCCGGATTCGTCACGCATTTCGCGCAGCATCCAGTCGAGAGTTTCTTCAGCGATGCGACGGTATCGCTGGTGGCCCAGTTCCTGCCAGGCATGAAGGTAAGTCCGGGCCAGCAGGGCGTTGTCGTAAAGCATCTTTTCGAAGTGCGGCACCAGCCAGACGTCGTCGACCGAGTAGCGGGCGAAACCGCCACCGATCTGATCGTAGATTCCGCCCGCCGCCATTCGATCGAGCGTTACCTCAGCAGCTTCGGTTTCGCCCCGGCCCAGCAGATAGTCGAGGGTCGAAGCCGGCGGGAACTTGGGCGCCGGCCCGAAGCCCCCAAGGTCGGTGTCGGCATTCTCGACCAGGGTGGCGGTCCTTTCGGCAATCAGGCCGGGATCGATGTCTCCCTCGCGGGCATTGATCAATGAGACGGCGGCCAGACGGGTCCGCACATCATTGGCCTGCGCGTTGATTTCCCCCCGCTGCTCGCCGAACGCTTTGACAACAGCTTCCATAACCATCATGAAACTGGGCATGCCCCTGGAGGTATCGGGCGGGAAATAGGTGCCGCCATGAAAGGGAACCCCGTCCGGATCGAGGAAAGCCGTCAACGGCCAACCGCCATGCCCGGTGATCGACTGGACTGCCTCCATGTAGATCGCGTCGATGTCAGGTCGTTCTTCGCGATCCACCTTCACCGGGACGAAGTGCTCGTTCATGTAATCCGCGGTCGTCTGATCCTCAAACGACTCCCGCTCCATCACGTGGCACCAGTGGCAGGCGGCGTAACCGACCGACAGCAGGATCGGCTTGTCTTCGCTCTTGGCCTGGGCCAGTGCGTCCGGCCCCCAAGGACGCCAGTCCACGGGATTGTCCTTGTGCTGGAGTAGGTAGGGGCTGGTTTCGGTTGCCAGTCGGTTGCTCATTGCCTTATCTTGCCAGTAGTGCGGAAGCTATCTGAAGCATGGGTGCGAGAGGGACAAGGAAGGGGAGGGGGTCCATCCCGGGAATTCGTGATGGGCACTTTGTTCATCGTGGCCGGAGCGCTGGCGTTTTTCGCTGCCTTGGCCCCGGTGAGCAACGACGCTCCGACTACGGAACCGGCAGTCATCGGAACGATCTCGATTGTGGCGGGAGCCGCGATGCTTTTACTGAGACGTCCGCTTTCCGACGCGGTCATCGATATCTACGCAATCGGCGGAATCCTGGGGTTGTCATTCCTGATCGGCAATGCCAAAACCGAAATCGGAACGGCCGTCGCCGCCATGCCGTACCTGTGGTTCTCCGTCTATTTCGGGGTCTACCTCAAGCCGCGGGCAGCACGGATATTGATCGCGTTGCTTTGCTTCTCGTTCGGCATTGCGCTGTCAGTTTCTGAAGTTGCGACGTCGATCCCGCTCTGGGTGATCTTCTCCGCAACCGTGGTCATCACCTCAGAATCACTGCTGACCACCAGCAACGCCCTTCGGGTGCTCGCCCGGGAAGATCCGCTGACCGGTCTGCTCAACCGGCGTGGTCTGCAGGAAGCGATCGGACCTGTTTCCGGAATGAGTGACCGGATGGGGCGTCCGATGACCGTCGTCGCGATCGACCTCGATGGCTTCAAGGCAATCAACGACGTGAAGGGACATGCCGCCGGCGATCGCATCCTCGCTCAATTGACCGCCGGATGGGCCGGAATCAAACGCGAAGCTGACCTGATGGCCCGCATCGGCGGGGATGAGTTCGTGCTCGTAATGCCAGCGACGTCGGTGGAGCAAGGGGCCGTTCTGGTCGAGCGGCTGCAGGAAATCAGTGAGGTCAGCTGGTCTTATGGCATGGTGGAACTGGATGCGGACGAGGGAATCCTGGATGCACTCGAGCGCGCTGACCGGGACCTCTACGCCGCGAAGCGCGACCGGGGTGGCGCTGTCCCCGTCACGGTGCCAGAATCACCGTAAATGACCGACCTGATCGCCGCATCGATATTCGAACGTTTCTGGCAGAACCAGCTGGTTGAGCACAATCAGCAGGCGGTATTCCTGATGCTGGTCGGTTTCCTTGGCTCGTTCATATTCATCCGGATCAGCACCCGGATCATGCGTAGCGACAAGGTTTCCTGGTGGCCGGGGAGTGTGGTCAGCGAAAGCGGAGTTCACGTCCACCACCTTGTTTTTGGCATCGTCACGATGATGGCGGCCGGGACGGCTGCTTTCGCCACGCTCGGCGACAGTCCGTGGTTCGAGGTTTTCGCTTTCATCTTCGGCATCGGGGTCGGCCTGACAATCGACGAATTCGCCCTCTGGGTGCACCTCGACGACGTTTACTGGGCAGAGGAAGGCAGGAGGTCGATCGACGCCACGGTGATTGCCGTGGTCTGCATCGCATTGCTCCTGTTCGGAGGTCGACCTTTCGAGATCGACGACGCTTCCACCGGGGCGATTATTGCCAGCGCCCTGGTTACGGCGATGATCTTCGCGCTCGCCGGGGTCTGCTTTCTAAAAGAAAGGCTGCTCCACGGGATGATCGGTATCTTCTTTTTCCCGATCGCGATCTACGGTGCATCGCGCATCGGCAAACCGGGATCGCCCTGGGCCAAAAGGCGTTACGGCGAAAGGAACCCGGACAAGCAGAAGCTGGCCGAGGTGCGATTCAGTCCCGGTCGAAGGACCGAACGTTTCAAAGAGAAATTCCGGGACATCGTCGGCGGCGGGATCAGCCAGCACTGACCGCCTTGGCGAACTCTTCGAAGGCGTGGACGTAAGCGTCGAGGTCTTCATCCGAATGGGCGATTGAAAGTGTCCATTCTTCTTCCACCCCGGGCGTCATGAAGATGCCGTGGTTCATGTGGTAGAGCCAGGCCAGGGTTGAAAGTTCTTCGTTTACCTTGGTCAGGTAATCCCGGTATTCGTAAAGCGGCTCGGAAGAGAAAACAACACAGCCTTTGGCGCCCATGCCCTGTGTGTATGCAGGCAGGCCGTATCGCTCAATCACGTCCTGGCAGGCTTTGAGCAGATACTGGTTCTTGCGTTCCAGTTCGGCGTAAGCCTCATCAGTCAGCACGTCAAACAGGGTTGCCTCGGCCGCGGCCATCACCAGCGGGTTGCCGTTGAAGGTGCCGTACTGCTTGACCACATCCTTTTCGACCAGTTCCGCCATTTCGGCCGACATGCCGATCGCACCGCCCGGGTAACCACCGCAGGTCGCTTTGGCCAACGTGATCATGTCGGGCAGCACGCCGAAACGAGCGGTGGCTCCACCGGCCGAAATCGTCGCACCTGTCTTGACCTCGTCGAAGATCAGCTTGATCCCGTATTTCGAGGTCAGCTCCCGCACTTTCTCGAGGTAGCCCTCCTTCGGCGGGATGATGTTGATGTTCATCATCATCGGCTCCATGATCAGTCCGGCGATCTGGTCGCCCATCTTCTCGAAGACGCTTTCGAGCGCCACAGCGTCGTTGAAGGGAACGGCACGGGTAAGTTCGGTCAGGGCGACCGGAGTTCCAGCGCCCTCGGGCACACTGACCGGATCGTCACGATCCCCGAGCGCCTCAAGGGGCGGATAGACCGAGACCATCACCGAGTCGTGGTGGCCGTGGTAAGACCCTTCGATCTTCAGCAGGATGTCGCGTCCGGTTGCGCCTCGGGCAAGGTGGACGGCATCCATGGTCGACTCGGTCCCCGAGTTGGTGAAACGCCATTGCGGCAGGCCGAAGCGGCGCACCAGTTCTTCGGCAACCGCGATCGACCCGTCGGTCGGGGCAGCGAAGTGGGTGCCGTTGTCGATGCGCTTCTTGACTGCCTCGCCAACTGTCGGGTTGGCGTGACCGATCGCCATTACCCCGAAACCGTTGTGGAAGTCGGTGTACTCGTTGCCATCGACATCCCACACCTGTGATCCCTGGCCGCGCTCGAGGTACACCGGCCATGGTTCATTCACCTGGAACGACGATGGAACGCCATTCGGCATTACCTTTTCCGCTCGCTGGTAAGTCTGGGCGGATGCTCCGGTCCGGTTCCGGAATATCTCCTGCTGGTGCTCGGTGAGCGACGCGACGAGTTTCGGGTCGAATGGGCTGGAATCACCCGTGGTGGCATCAACAGTCATTGTTCCTCCGATGGTTGGATCTGGTTCTGGTCAGCCTATACCTGACGGGCCCTGAGTTCCGCCCGTTTGATCTTGCCGCTGGCAGTCTTTGGAAGCTCGTCTACGAACTCGACGATGCGTGGATATTTGTACGGGGCGGTCGCTTCACGGCAGTGCTGCTGGAGCTCTTTCTTCAGAGCTTCGGTCGGGCTGACGTCGCGTAAAACAACTACCGCTTTGACGACCGATCCCCGCTCCTGATCGGGTGCTGCGATCGCGGCGGCTTCAGCCACGGCTGGATGGGTCAGCAGGGCTGATTCAACCTCGACCGGCCCGATGCGGTAGCCGGCCGAAGAGATCAGGTCATCGTTTCGTCCCTGATGGAAGAGATAGCCGTCGCTGTCTGCTTTCACCAGGTCACCAGTCGGCCACCAATCGCCCTCGAAGGTGCTGCCGTCGATGTACCTGGAGAAGAAGGTGGGCGAGGTGGAGGACCGCACCTGGAGTTCGTCATCAACGATCCTCGTTTCGATGCCGGGCAGGGGACGGCCCATTGATCCTTCACGGCCGGCCAGGGAATCGCCGGGTCGCATCCCGGTGACCTGTCCGGTTTCGGTCTGGCCGTAGCCGTCGGCGATTTCCAGGCCGGTCGCATCCCGGAACACGTCGATCACTTCCGCGTTGAGGGCTTCGCCGGCAGAGACCATGCGCTTGAGGCCAGGAACTGGTGTGACGGTTGTGCGTTTGGCGAGAATCCGGTATTCGGTGGGTGCCTGGCAGAGCACATTCACGCCTTCCCGGCGGGCAATGTCGAGCCGTGAGTCCGGATCGAAACGGGCGTCCACCAAAAGAGACTTTGCCCCGCGCAGCCAAGGGGCGATGAATGCGTTGCGTGAGGATTTTGACCACCCGGGAGCGGCGGTGCACCAGACGAGGTCACCTTTGCCAGCGGCCAGCCAATGCTCTGCCTGGACTGTCTGGCCGAGCAGGTAACTCTGGCTGTGGATCACGCCTTTGGGCTCACCGGTTGAGCCGGACGTGAAGACGATCAGGGCGGGGTCGGAAGGGTCGAGGTCAGCTGCTTTGGCCGGGGTCGCCTGGTCCTGGTCCTCGTCAAATACGCGTTCGAGGTCGGCCATGTCCAGGTAGGGGATGCCGTCGCCCAGGGCGGTGAGGTACCGCTCTTCACCGATGACCAGGGCCGGATTGGTGCTATTGACGCGGAACGCGAGGTCGTTGGCCGTGAGCTGCGGGTTCAGAGGCAGGGCGATCGCGCCCATGCGAAAGCAGGCGAGCATTGAGATGACCCATTCGATCCTGCTGCCGACCAGGATCATCACCACGTCGCCGCGGCGAACTCCTTTGGCCAGCATCGCCCCGGAAAGGCCCATGCTGCGGGCAAAAAGATGGCTGAAGTAGTGGACCTTCCGGTTCCCGTCAGCGTCAATCGCGATCACGGCCTCCTGAGAGAAGGGAAAGCGCTGGATTACGTCATCGATGAAGTTCACGGACGCCAATCCTACGACGACCGTTCCGGCAGGTACAGGCCGGGCCCGGGCGGTGATCGAGGGCGACCCTTAAAGACCGACGGCACCCGGTCAGGGTGCCGTCGGCAGATCAGCTTGCGGCCTTGGCCGCGGCTTTCAGTCTTCGTACTTCTTGACGATGCGCATCGCGCCGGCCGGGCAGGCGTCGACGCAGAGGTAACAGAGAACACACTCATCGAGCTGCCCCTTGACGATCTCGGTGCCCGTATCTGACGCCTTGAAGATGCCAACGGTGCAGACCTCTTCCAGTTTCTTGGCGAGGGCCGGGTCGGAGGCGGCAGGTTCGTCGAGTTCGATGTCGATGAAGACGCTGTCCATGGTCTGGCTCATGCTTCGATCCTTTCCTTGACTGCTTCAGGAATTTCGTCGATCCGTTCAACGACCTTGATGCCGGCCTCTTCGAGACGGATGATCTTTTCGGTCGCGGAATCTTCCTTGCCTTCAACGATCGTGCCGGCGTGGCCGAAGCTCATGCCCTGCATCTCGTCGTCGTCCATGAACTTGCCGGCCATGAAAGCCACGATCGGCAGACGGGAGTTATTCGCCTTCCGCCACTCGGAGAGCTGGGCTTCCATACGGCCGCCCGGCTCGGTGTAGATGACGATCGCCTTTGTTTCTTCATCAGCCTCGAAATAAGGCATCAGTTCGGCGTAGGTCGATCCGATGATCGCGTCGCCGCCGATCGAGACCGCGGTGGAAACACCGAGTCCGGCCGCGGTGAGCGACGAGGAGATCTCGGTGGTCATGCCGCCGGAACGCGACATCACGCCGACAACTCCCGGCTTGTAAGACTTGGCTGCGTCCTTCGCGGGGCCGCCGATTCCACCCATCTTGCAGACTTCCGGAACGATCAGTCCCAGACAGTTCGGGCCGATGATCCGGGCATCATGCATGTCGGCGAATTCGACCATCTCGGCAACGTCGCCGCGGGGAATGCGTTCGGTCACGATCACCAGCAGCTTGATGCCGTTGGCGATCGCTTCGATTACCGCGTCCTTGGTGAAGCCGGGGGGTACGGTGACGATCGAACCGTCGATCGGGCTGCCGTGGTTCTCGACGGCCTGGGCGACCGTGTCGAAGACCGGCACGCCGTGAACCTCACGGCCGAGCCGGCCCGGGGTCACGCCGCCGACGACCTTGGAGCCGTAATCGAGGCACTCCTTGGTGAGGTTGACAGCTTCGCGCCCGGTAATTCCCTGGACGATGAAGGTGGTGTCTTTGTTCAGAAGGATGCTCATGCGGCTCCCTGGATCTTGGCGACTGCGCGGCCGGCGGCATCCCAGAGGGAAACCGTGCGGTCGCAGTATTCGACGCCGTAGTAGTCGAGGATCTTGTTGCCTTCGTCTTCCCAGGCACCGGGAATGCGGAAGATCGCGATGGTGTCGGCCGGATCCTTGCCAAGCTCGAGGCAGGCCTTGATCACGCCACGGGCGACGATGTCGACCCGGGTGTTGGAAACGATCGACATCATGACGGCGATCTTCTCCACACCGTCCTTCTTGAGGACTTCCTTGGCGAGACCGCAAGCCTTGGCGACCGATGGGTTGCCGCCGATCTCCGAGTAGTTGGCGGGCTTGCCGCCCTGGTTGCGAACCGCGTCGGTGAGGGTCAGTGAACCGCCACCGGCCCCGATGACCAGACCGAGGTTGCCGTCGAACCCGTGGTCCTTGCCCTGGATGACACCACGATGGTCAGAGGCGTCGATTGCCTTGACGTTCCGTTCGAACTCCGACGGCACATAGCTGTCGCGGTTTTCGTCTTCGGCGATGCCGAGTTCCTTGCGAAGGACCTTCTTCTGGCGGCCTTCGGCTTCCGACTCCATCTCCATGTGGGCGTCGAGAGCGACGAAGCTGCCGTCGGTCAGTTCGGCCAGCGGGTTGATTTCGGCGAGGATCATGTCGCCGTCCCGGAACAGGCGGGCGAGCTTGGCGAGGATCGGGGTGGCGCGGTTGAGCTGGCTTCCGGTAACACCGGTCGCCGCGATCACTTCTTTGGCTTCGTAGTCGCCGACCGGCAGCAGGTTCGAGATGTGGCCACGGCCGACGTGATCAGGATGCTCTTCGGCAACCTGCTCGATGTCGATGCCGCCCATGTCGCTGAAAAGCATCAGCGGCTTCTTGGCGGTTGTGTCCCAGACCACGCTGGCGTAGTACTCCTGCTTGACCTCGGCCATCGGGTCGACCAGAACGCCGACCGGCATGTGTCCGTTGATCTCGAGCTTGAGGATTTCCTCGGCGTACTCGGCGGCCTGATCCGGCGTATCGGCGAACTTCACGCCGCCGGCCTTCATGCGGCCTCCGGTGAGGACCTGGGATTTGATCACGGTCTTGCCGCCGATTTCCTCGGCGACCTTCCGTGCTTCGTCAGCTGTTTGGCAGAAGCCGTACTTGGTGACCGGGATACCGGCCATCTCGACGATCTTTCTTGCCTCGTATTCGTAGAAGATCATGAACCGGGAAATGTATTCGTTCCGCTTTGGAATCAGTATTCCGATGCGATTGGTAGGAATCGCGGATTGCGGGTCGCCGGGAGGACGTGCACTTGGATAACGTGGCGTCGGTGACCTTGAAGACGTTGCGAATCCCGCTGATCATCGCCTGTTTCCTGCCCGCCGTTGCTTTTGTCGGCTGTGGCGGCACGGTGATCGATACGAACAAGGCCCAGGCCGCGATTCTCGCTGAGGTAGAGATCAAGACCGGCACGAAGATCGATTCGGTGGTGTGCCCGTTTGATGTCGAGGTGATTCCGGGAGCGGAATTCACCTGTGCGGTGACCGCGGCCGACGGGACTGAGGCCGTGGCCGAGCTCCAGATCCGCAATGAGGATGCCGATGTCGACTTCATCCGCCTGACCAAGCCCTGATTCGCCCGTATTCCGTCGTGTGACCGTGCGTATGTCACCGCCGCTTTCCCCCGATCTGCGCAACAATCAGGGGAGTAGGAGCGGCCATTGGCCCCAACACGCCCCGGATTCATCCTGTTCCGGGGCAGCAACCAAGGAGTAGAAGAGCGCTCGTGAGTGAGACCACCGAGGTAACTGCGCCGACTGACAACGCCAAGCTGCTCGCTTGGGTAGATGAGATCGCGCAGCTGACCCAGCCTGATTCGATCTACTGGTGTGATGGATCGGCCGAGGAATACAACCGCCTCGCTGAAGAGCTTGTAGCCGCCGGAACGTTCGAGAAGCTCTCCGACGCAAAACGCCCCAACTCGTACCTCGCATCTTCCGATCCCGGCGACGTCGCCCGGGTCGAAGACCAGACCTACATCTGCTCGGAGAAGGAAGAGGACGCTGGCCCAACCAACAACTGGAAAGCGCCGGCCGACATGCGCCGCACGCTGAACGGATTCTTTGACGGTTGCATGAAGGGCCGCACCATGTATGTGGTGCCGTTCTCGATGGGCCCGCTCGGCTCGCCGATCGCCCATATCGGCGTTCAGTTGACCGATTCCCCGTATGTGGCTGTCTCGATGCGCATCATGACCCGCATGGGTTCAGGCGCTCTCGATACCCTTGGCACGGACGGCACCTTCGTGCCCTGCGTTCACTCAGTGGGCATGCCGCTCGCGGATGGCGACACCGACGTCCCGTGGCCATGCAACGCCGATAACAAGTACATCGTCCATTACCCCGAAACCCGGGAGATCTGGTCATTCGGATCCGGTTACGGCGGCAATGCTCTGCTGGGCAAGAAGTGCTTCGCCCTGAGGATCGCTTCGGTTATGGCCCGCGACGAGGGCTGGATGGCCGAGCACATGCTGATCCTCAAGTTGACCAACCCCGATGGCATCGCCAAGTATGTGACCGGTGCTTTCCCGTCCGCTTGCGGCAAAACCAACCTTGCCATGCTGATCCCGTCGATCCCGAACTGGACTGTCGAAACAGTCGGTGACGATATTGCCTGGATGAAGTTCGATGATGAAGGTCGTCTGCGTGCGGTGAACCCGGAAGCCGGTTTCTTCGGTGTTGCCCCGGGAACCGGCAAAAAGACCAACCCGAACGCGATGGAGACAATCGAGTCAAACACGATTTTCACCAACACTGCGTTGACCGACGATGGCGACGTCTGGTGGGAAGGAATGACCTCGGAAACGCCCGATCATCTGATCGACTGGCATGGGAACGACTGGACCCCGGACTCGGATTCACCATCAGCGCATCCGAATTCACGTTTTGCCACCCCGGCTTCACAGTGCCCAACCATTGCCGCGGAATGGGAAGACCCGGCCGGCGTCCCGATCGACGCGTTCCTTTTCGGTGGTCGTCGTTCTTCAGTCATCCCACTGGTCGCCGAGTCTCGCGACTGGAATCACGGTGTTTTCATGGCCGCGACGATGTCTTCGGAAACAACTGCCGCGGCAACCGGTGCGGTTGGCAAATTGCGCTTCGATCCGATGGCGATGCTGCCGTTCTGCGGATACAACATGGCCGATTACTTCAAGCATTGGCTTGATATCGGCAACCGTGAGAACGCCAAGCTTCCGAAGATCTTCTATGTCAACTGGTTCCGCAAGGACGATGAGGGCAGCTTCATCTGGCCCGGTTTCGGTGACAACAGCCGTGTCCTCGAATGGGTTTACAACCGCTGTAAAGGTGAGAACGAGACGGTCGACACCGCACTTGGCCTGCTGCCGCTGGCCGAGGACCTGAACCTCGACGGGCTCGACATGACGGCCGCTGACCTTGAAGGCATTCTCAGCGTGGATAACGAAGAGGTCAAGGCACAGCTGCCGCAGATCGAGGAGCACCTCGCCAAGTTCGGCGACGCGCTTCCGGACGAACTGGCCAATCAGCTCGAAGAACTCAAGAACCGTCTGGCTTAGGCCGGTCGGAGGGCGGCACCGATGACAGTCGACCCCAAGTTGGCTGTCATCGGTGGCAGTGGCCTGTATTCGCTGGATGGACTCGAAGTCGATGGCCAGGCGGCCGTCGACACTGCTTACGGGCAGACATCCGCTCCGCTGGTCACCGGGACCCTCGGTGAGGGCCGGGTCGCTTTTCTGGCGCGACACGGGGAGGGGCATTCGATCGCTCCGCATCAGGTCAACTACCGGGCGAACATCCGGGCGCTGGCCGATGCCGGGGTTGAACGCATCCTTGCGGTCTGCAGCGTCGGTGGCATCGGCACGGGATGTGTTCCCGGCACGATCGTGATCCCGGACCAGCTGGTCGACTACACCTGGGGCAGGGAAAGCACGTTTTCCGGTGATGGAGATCCGGTCCGCCATCCCGACTTCACATTTCCGTATTCGCCGGCCTGGCGCATGGATGTCGTTTCGGAACTGAACCGGCTGCGTTTCGATCACCTGGACGGCGGGACCTACGCGGCGATGCAGGGGCCAAGGTTCGAGACTTCGGCCGAGATTTCCAGGCTGGCGAAGGACGGATGCACGGTGGTTGGCATGACTGGCATGCCGGAGGCGATCCTGGCTCGTGAACTTGACATCGAGTACGCCGCGATCTGCCCGGTGGGTAACCTCGCTGCTGGCATCAGCACGGAAGAGTTGTCGATGGATGAGGTTTTCGACGCGGTGGGACTGGTTCTTGGCCGTATTCCGGAACTCGTTGCCGGACTGGTGGCGGCGTAGGTGCGCCGGACGATTCTGACTTTCGCCCTGGTGCTCTGCACCCTGCCGGTGCTGGCAGGAACGGCCCGTGCCGCAGCGGATCCATATGTACTCAAAAGGGACGTGCCTTACACGGGGCCGTCCGGTCAGCCCGGCAAGAACCTGCTCGATGTTTACATGCCGACCCGTCCGCAAGCGGAGAGGGCACCGGTGCTCATCTGGGTTCATGGTGGCGGCTGGTACCAGGGGAACAAGAGCTCGGCGGTACTGCCGAAAGCGAGACGTTTCACGAAAGCGGGATTCGTATTCGTTTCCGTCAACTACCGGCTTTCGCCCCGGGCTGATGGCCCGGACAATCTGGCCCCGGACCGGATCATGTTCCCGGCCCAGCCGCGAGACGTAGCCAGGGCGACCGGGTGGGTCAACCGCAACATCCGGCGTTTCGGGGGCGACCGGAGCAGGATCGTGTTGATGGGTCATTCGGCTGGCGGCCAGATCGTCTCGCTGCTGGCAACCAGGCCAGGTTTCCTGGCCACGGCAGGAGTTGAACGGAGGCAGATCCGCGGCGTGATTTCGCTTGACTCGGTGGATTTCAACGTCGCCAATCTGACCGAACCGGCCAGTCCCTACTGGACCGATGATCAAAAGGTCTCCTTCTGGAATGCTTTTGGCACCCCGAAAGAAAACAGGGTGCTTGACCGGTGGAGCCTCGCTTCACCGCTCCCATACGCTGACAGGCGTGATCCACGCTTCTTCTTCGTGGTCCCTGACCGGGCTCGGGAAAGGGTAATTGGTGCCCGCCGGATGGCCCGCCGTATCGGGCAGGATCACAACTCAACGCTTCGTGAAGTCTCGAAGACCCACCGCCAGGTAAACCGGCATTTCGGAATTCCGGCGGGGCGTGGAATGACCGTCAGGGCGATGCGATTCGCCCGTGCCGCTACTTCAAGGGCCAAAGCCGGTTGATTGAGTATGGGTCGGGCAGCGCACACCAAGGGTCGGATGTTCATGATCGCTCTGGCATCCCTGCTCGCCTGCGGGGCCCTGTTTTCCGTTTCCGCGAACGCTTTCATCACCGAGCCGGACATAAGCTACGGCTCCGGGTCTGAGAGCGACCCGAACTTGAAGCAGCTCGACATCTACCGGCCGGATGATGCCCGGCCGGGCGAGCTGCGGCCGGTCGTGGTCTATGTCCATGGGGGCGGCTGGATGATCGGTGACAAATCGAACCGGATGGAATTCAAACCGGACCTGTTCACCGATGCAGGCTACGTTTTCGTCAGCGTCAACTACCGCCTTTCGCCGGACATCACTTCCACCAACCCGGACGATTTCGACCCCGTCCGGCTGCGGTTTCCGGAGCATCCAAGGGACGTAGCCGAATCGATTGCCTGGGTGAGCCGGAACATCGGGGCACGCGGCGGCGACCCCGACGCAATCATGCTGCTTGGCCACTCGTCTGGTGCCCATCTGGTTTCACTGGTTGGAACCAACCCCGCTTACCTCAAGGAATGGAATTCGTCCGCAAGCCAGATACTTGGTGTCGTTTCGCTGGATGCTGGCGCTTTCAACGTCGTTGAATCGGCATTCCAGCCGGGAGCGGCACCGACCGTGAACAATCTGCTCATCTGGAATGCGTTCGGGACTCCCGCCGAGAACGCAGCCACCGGCGATTGGCTGGAAGCTTCACCGTTCACCTGGGCTGACCCCGGCGATCCGCGCCACATGCTGGTGACCCAGGGAAACCGCCTGGCACGGGTTTACGACAACCGGACGATGGCGACTGCACTGGGCCAGGATCCGCTTGAGGTGTTCGAATCACCGCTCGATCATGAGGGGATCAACTCGGTGCTCGGTGACCCGGCCGACACTACCGGGGAAACAACGGCGGTCATGGAATTCATTGCGGCCCGGCGTGCCGGGAGGATCGACCCGACCGTTTCCATCCGGAAACGGCCGGCCAAAAAGGTCCGGATCGGCCGCAGGGCGAAAAAACGCAAAGTTGTCTTCAAGTTCATCGCGCGGGGAGACGCGGCCGGGGTCCAGTGCCGGCTGAACCGGGCGAAATTTTCGGGCTGCCGTTCCGCCCGCTCGTTCCGGGTCAAGCCCGGCAGGCACGTTCTCCGCCTGCGTGCGCTCTATCCCAGCGGCCGGCCCGGCAAAGCCAAGATCGTGAAGTTCAAGGTGGTCCGAAAGAAGCGGCACCACAACCGCTGAAAGGTTTGGCTGCGAATCCCCTGATTCGACTTTCAGGCCCGGGTGACCCGCCGCGCTAGCATCCGGCAATACGGTCAATCGAGGTTGAGGAGACACATGAGCGAGCAGCAGACCAAGTTCATCCTTCCGGAATCAGCGATCCCCACCAGCTGGGTGAACATCCTTCCTGATCTGCCAGGTCCGCCACTGCCGCCGCTCAGCCCTGCCACCGGTCAGCCTGCAGGTCCGGATGACCTTTCGCCGATCTTTCCGATGGACCTGATCGGCCAGGAAATGTCCGGCGAGCGGGACATCGAGATCCCGGAAGAAGTACGGGAGGCCTACAAGCTCTGGCGCCCGACCCCGATGATCCGTGCCCACCGTCTTGAGAAAGCCCTCGATACCCCGGCCCACATCTATTTCAAGTACGAAGGGACATCACCGGCCGGCTCGCACAAATTGAACTCGGCCGTGCCGCAGGCGTATTACAACCGCGAGGCCGGAACCAGAAAGCTGATCACCGAGACCGGCGCCGGCCAGTGGGGTTCGGCCCTGTCAATGGCCTGCCAGATGTTCGGCCTCGAATGCGAGGTGTTCATGGTCGGAGTCTCCTACGACCAGAAGCCTTACCGCCGGGCAATGATCGAGACCTGGGGCGGCACCGTCCACCGCAGCCCGTCCGACCTGACCGAAGCGGGACGGTCACAGGCTGATCATCCTTCCGGCAGCCTCGGGATCGCGATTTCGGAGGCGGTGGAGATCGCCGCGTCCTCCGACGACGCCAATTACGCGCTTGGCTCTGTCCTCAACCACGTCTGCCTCCACCAGACCGTGATCGGCCAGGAGGCAATCGCGGCGATGGACATGGCCGGCGAATACCCGGATGTGGTTGTCGGTTGTGTCGGCGGCGGATCGAACTTCGCCGGGCTGATCTACCCGTTCATCCGCGAGAACCTGGAGAACGGACGGGACACCCGTTTCGTCGGCGCGGAACCCACGGCCTGCCCGACCCTGACCAAAGGCGTTTACGCATACGACTATGGCGATACCGTCGGCATGACCCCGCTGATGCCGATGTACACACTCGGTCACGACTTCGTGCCACCACCGGTCCATTCGGGAGGCCTGCGGTACCACGGCATGGCTCCCAGCCTCTGCGCCTTCGTCAAGTCCGGCATGGTCGAAGCAACCGCGGTGCCGCAGCAGGCGGCTTTTGAAGCAGCGGTCCAGTTCGCCCGGGCCGAAGGCATAATTCCCGGCCCCGAACCGGCCCATGCGATCCGTGCCGGAGTCGAAGAAGCCCTCGATGCAAAACGGGCAGGTGAAGAACGGGTGATCCTGATCGGTGTGTCCGGTCACGGCCACCTCGACATGGCGGCATACACGGCGTTCCTGGCCGGGGATCTGGAAGACCTCGAGCTTTCACAGGACGAACTCGACGCCGCGATCGAAAGGCTGCCGGAAGCACCCGCGATCGCCTGAGCGGCCACCTCGATCAGATGGTGAGTGCCTGCCGGACCGACTCGGGAACGGGTCGGGACTCGGTCGAGTCTGACGTGACGCAGACATGGGTGAGGCTGGCTGTGGCGACTTCGTCATCACCGAGCTTCATTGCAACTTCGGTGACCATCGATTTGTTGCCGATGTGAGTGACCGTCGAAACCAGGTCTACTTCTTCGTCGAAACGAAGCGGTTTGAAGTAACGGAGGTTGGCCTCGACCACTGCAAGGTCGAGGCCACTCTCCATCATCGATTCGTAGCCGCCAACGTGCTCTCTCCAGAGTTCATTGATGGCGATGTCCGCATAAAGCAGGTAGTTGGCGTTGAAAACCACGCCCAGCGGGTCACATTCGTTGTAACGGACCCGCAGCCTGTGTGTGGCGGACTTGTACAAAGGTGTCCTAGAAGCCGTACTGCTCCTTGAGCTCCGGATCCTTCTCGGCGAGCATCTCGGCCAGTTCGACCATCACCTTGCACTGCTTCCAGGTGGCGTCGTCCTGCATCTTGCCGTCGATCATGTGGACTCCACGGCCGTCCGGGATCGCTTCAATTACCTTCTTGGCGAAGACAACTTCGTCGACCGGCGGTGAATAGACCTTCTTCGCGACCGCGATCTGGGCGGGATGGAGCGACCAGGCGCCGACGCAACCGAGCAGGAAGGTCGAACGGAACTGGGTTTCGCAACCTTCGAGATCCTTGATGTCACCGAAGGGACCGTAGAACGGCAGGATGCCGTTGGCGGTGCAGGCGTCGACCATGCGGGCGATCGAGTAGTGCCACGGATCCTGCTGGGCACTGATACGGGCAGCTTCCGGGTTGCCGGCATCGGGGTCTTCCATCGAGCGATAGCCGGGGTGGCCGCCACCAACACGGGTGGTTTTCATGCGACGCGAGGCGGCGAGGTCAGCCGGACCGAAGCTCATGCCCTGCATGCGCGGGCTGGCCGCAGCGATCTCTTCGACGTTGGTCACGCCCTGAGCGGTTTCGAGGATCGCGTGGATCAGGATCGGCCGTTTGACGTCGCCCTTGGCTTCGAGCTGGGCCAGAAGCTGGTCGACGTAATGGATGTCCCAGGGGCCTTCGACCTTCGGAACCATGATCACATCGATCTGGTTGCCAACCTGGGTAACCAGTTCGGTCAGGTCGTCGAGGACCCAGGGGCTTTCGAGTGAATTGATGCGGGTCCAGAGCGGCGTGCCTCCGAGGTCGGCCTCTTTGGCGACCTTGAGCAGTCCCTCGCGGGCAGCCAGCTTCTTGTCGACCGGAACGGCGTCTTCGAGGTTGCCGAGGAGGATGTCGGCCTGTTTGGCCATGTCCGGGACCTTGGCTGCCATCTTTTCGTTCGATGCGTCGAAGAAATGGATCATGCGGGACGGGCCAAACGGCACCTGGGTGATCGGATCGGGTGCGCCGATCGCCATGGGCTTGAAGAAGTTACGGGGGTTGCGCAAGGGGCTCCTTGAGGTTGTGGCGAGAAGAGTGTTTCGGCGCGCAAATGGGGTCTCAGCGCCATCGGAAAGGCTATACGGATAAGGGTTGAAACGGTTGGCCGGTCGCTATCGTCAATTCATGCCCTTTTCGATAAGACAGGCCGCCACGGCTGACGTCGACGTGATCCTGTCCGCCTATGAATGGCTTTTCGAAGCTCCCGGCCAATGCCCAGAGACCTGGGATGAAACCGCGGCCCGCCAACGTCTTGAAAAGCTGGTCGTTGAGGAGAGTGCCACGGCGTTCGTCGCGATCAGATCCCTCGATGCCACCCTCGCCGGGTTCTGTACCGCGTATCTCGATCTCGATTCGGTCAGGTACGGGCCCCGGTGCTGGGTGGAAGACCTTGCGGTTGCCCCGGATTCGAGGGGCCGGGGGATCGGCAATGACTTGCTTGACAGCGCCGCCGCCTGGGCTCGTGAGAGTGGCGCTTCCCACCTCGAACTCGACACCGGTACCGCCAGGACAGATTCGAGGCGGTTCTACGAGGCCCGCAAGCCCCAGGCAGAGGGCATCTCCTATCACTGGAGTCTCGCTACTTAGAACGGTTTTCCCCGGTATCCTTCTGGGTCGCGCGCTTGCCGCCCGGCAAGCCCCTTTCCCTCGCGCCCCAGACCTGAAGAGGAGCCATGTCCGAGAACAGCTATCAGGAGATCACCGACGACCAGAAGGCCATCATCGAGATGGTCCATCAGTTCGTCGACGAGCAGATCATCCCCAACGCCGAACATTTTGACGCCAAAGACGAGTTCCCTGAGGACATCGTCGAACAGATGAAGGAACTGGGCCTTTTCGGCGCCATGATTCCCGAGGAATACGGCGGAATGGGCCTCGACCTCAGCACCTACGAGCTGATCGTCGAAGAACTGTCCCGCGGCTGGATCTCGATTTCCGGCGTGGTCAACACCCACTTCATCGGTGCCTACCTGCTGGACAAGTTCGGCAACGAGGAACAGAAGCAGAAGTACCTGCCGAAGATGGCGACCGGCGAAATGCGCGCCGCGTTCTCCCTGTCCGAGCCGGAAGTCGGTTCTGACGTGCAGGGCATCAAGAGCACCGCTAAAAAGGGCGACGACGGTAAGTACGAGATCAACGGCCAGAAGATGTGGGTCACCAACGGACTCGGTTCCAGCCTCGTATTCCTGCTGGTCAAGACCGACCCGAAAGCCGAACCTGCTTACAAGGGCATGACCTGTTTCATCACCGAGAAAGAGCCGTGGGTTGGCGAGAACACCGGTGAATACGCCGGACTTACCGTTCCGCCGAAGATCAAGAAGATGGGCTACAAGGGCGTCGAATCGACCGAACTGGTCTACGACGGCTACAAATGCCCGGCGGAAAACATCCTCGGTGGCGAAGAAGCCGGTCTCGACAAGGGCTTCGCCCAGATGATGGACGCGCTCGAAGTTGGCCGTGTGAACGTCGCTGCCCGTGGTGTTGGCATCGCCCAGCGCGCTCTCGAACTCGCCCTCAAGTACAGCCAGGAGCGCAAAACTTTCGGCAAGCCGATCGCGCAGCACCAGGCAATCCAGTTCAAGCTGGCCGACATGGCCACCAAGCTGGAAGCTGCCCGTCTGGTTACCCGCAAGGCCGCCAAGATGAAGGACGCGGGAATCCGCTCCGATCTCGAAGCCGGCATGGCGAAGCTGATCGCTTCCGAGACCGGCAAGGAAGTCGTCGAAGACTGCTTCCGGATCCACGGCGGTTACGGCTACTCGAAGGAATACGAAATCGAGCGCCTTTACCGTGACGCCCCGTTGCTCCTGATTGGTGAAGGAACCTCGGAAATCCAGCGCATGGTCATCGGCAAGAAGCTGCTGCAGCGGCACAAGATCTGATCAATTCGAATAGAGGAAGCGGTCCGGCTTGCCGCCGGGCCGCATTCCCTGTAAACACCTAGATATGGCATCCACCGCGCAGATGATTGAGACCGCTGTCAAACACCTTCAGGATGAAGTGCCGGCGCTCAAGAAGTTGAAGCTGGTCTTCGGGCTCGACCTTCGGGCCAAAGGAGACATGCAGGTGTACCGGGTTGAGGTACCCGGGCCGAAGGTGAGTAAGGGACAGGGAGAGGATGAGCGATGCCGGATCGAAATCGACCGGCAGCAGTTCAACCAGCTGGCTGATGAAAAGAGCACCGTAGCTTCATACCGACGGGCCGCCGAAACGGGCCACATCCGCTTCGAAGGTGACTCGAACGTGAAGAAGCTGATCATCAAGGTGTTCGAGAACCACGAGCAACGCGCCAAGCTGAAAAAAGTCCACTAAGCAGCGTCGGGCATCTCGCCCTCCGCCGCCACACCAACAAAGGAAAACCGAACCACCAATGAGCGAAGCAAGCACTGATTTCACGACCGACCAGCGAGAGCGCGAAGAATCCGGCTCCCATCCGTACGGCCGTTTCCTCGAAGAATTCGAAGTTGGCGCGGTCTACAAGCACATGCCCGCGAAGACCGTCACCGAAGCAGACGACCATTTCTTCTGCCTGATGACCATGAATCATCACCCGCTCCACATCAATGACGTTCACGCGAACGCTTCCCAGCAGGGTCGCAACGTCGTTGTTGGTCCGCTGGTCTACTCGCTGGCCGTCGGCATGTCGGTTTCCGACTTCTCCGGCAAGGCAATTGCCAACCTTTCGACCGACGAGCTGAAGCACCCGGCTCCGGTGTTCCATGGAGACACGCTCTTCTGCGAATCAGAGGTCCTCGAGGTCCGCGAATCGAAGTCGAAGCTCGACCGCGGCCTGGTCAAGGTCCATACCCGCGTCTACAACCAGGATGGCGTTCTCGTCGCCGAGTTCAAGCGCACCGCTTTGATTCCCCGCAAGGTTCACGGCACGCCGGAAAGCTGAGCCTGCCGCCTCTGTACGGAGGTTGTGATTTTCGCGAGGGCCGTCCAGCAGGGCGGCCTTCGTTCTTGCAGGGCCGGAGCAACACGCCTCTCGCAGTCCGGGTCGACTTTGCCGTCTGGACTACGGTCAAACCGACCCGGACCTGGCCGGTGGCTCGTGGACGAAAGCTCCGGGTCGGTTTTGCCGCTCATTCTGCGGTGAAGTCGACCCGGAGATCTCGGTTGGGGTTTGAGGTTGGCTTGCCGATGGCGCTCTTTGGGTACCTTGCAGTCATGGACTTCAAGAAACTCGGGCAGCAGGTCGGTCAGCTTCAGAAATCAGCGAAAGAAAAGCTGGGGGACCGGGCCGAACCGGAAAACCTGAAGAAAGACGCCAAGGAGTTCCGTGAGATCCTGGCCGGGGACGGTTCGCTGGCAGACAAAGCCAAAGAAGCCAAGCAGCGACTGGATGAACAGCCCAAGGAACGAAGCCGGAAGTCGAAGGGCCCAGCGGCCGATGAACCGTCAGGCAAGCAGGGTTCGTCCGGGCAGTCCAACGTCGGTGGCAACGAACCCGGCAGTGCTCCATGAGCACCTGGCCGGAAGCGCCACGGTCTCGACCGCTGTCCAGCTAGTGGGCGCTGTCCGGTGCGTGCGCCGGGGGACGGGACTCTTCGGCCAGTGAAGTGATCTCCAGGGCGCCCCGCGCGGCCTCGGCCAGCACTTCTGACGCCTCGTCGGGGTTCCTGGCGTAAAGCTCGACCAGCAGATGGATCGTGATCTCATCCTCACGATGCTTGTGAAAACGCACGTGGGTGAAGAACTCGCGGGTTCCGGCATCGCCGAACGCCCCATAAGTCAGGAATTCGACCGCTTCAGGGCCGGAACAGGCTTCGATCCGCTCAGCCTCGACCGTGACCGTGCATGAGGCAACCCAGGGGGTTCCTGCGACCATGCGTTCCCAGCGATCCTCGATCGGCACGACCCGGTCCCGGTCAAAGGTCAGGT
>JBAUOE010000143.1:0-9517 GCA_049579585.1 Solirubrobacterales bacterium
GCTGCCGCGATGGTGCTCGCCAGCGGCGTGCTCGACGACAAGAAAGGGCCGCGGCGCGTGAAGGAACGGCTTTTTCAGACCGCGCGTCTGCCTGAGTTCGCCAAGGACGATCCGGAATCGGGTTTCGGAGCCGGAATCGTCGACGTGGGCCGCGCAGTCAACCCGAAGGTCCAGACCCCAGGGATCTGAGATCTGGTCGCGAGGCGACCCGGAACGCTGCCCGTCTAGGTCGTACGAACGATGATCACGCTGCAGGGAGCGTGATGCGAAACCTTGTTCGGCACCGAGCCAAGCAGGAACCGTTTCGCCCCGGTCATTCCTTTGTTGCCAACCACGATCAAGTCAGCGTCAACGTCTTCGGCTATCTGAAGGATTGCGTCGGCGGGGTCGCCATCGAGCGGGTGGGGTTTGACTTCCACCCCGAAATCCTTGGCGATGCCAGCGGCATTGTCCAGGGCGAAGTTGACATCTTCACGCGGGCCGAACTCATGCTGGACATCGTCGGGGGCGCCGCCGCGTTCAGCCGACGATCGGCTGCTCGGCACGGGCTCGTACGCGCTGACGATGTCAAGGGTGGCTCCGGTCAACTGGGCCAGTTCGGCGGCCTGACGCACGGCCTCGCGAGCCGAATCCGAACCATCGGTTCCTACGACTATGCGTTCAAACAGTGGCATGCGGCTTCCGTCCTCGTTTGTTGTTTGACCAGCAATCGGTTTTCAATGCTACTGCGGGACGCGGCGATCAATACCATTCCCGGCCTGTCCACGTTATCTGGGAAACTCGGACTTCGGGATTCCCTCAAATCCGGCACCGAGGATTTCATCCGGCGTCGAAACGAGTTTGACCGTTCCGATTACCACGGACGCCACCAGAAACAGGCAGATCACGATCATGAGAATTTTCCAATTGGCCGGCATCTGACAGCAGAGTAGAAGAAAGAAGCCTGACTTGACACCGAAAGGACTTGAAGAGGTACAGAACGGCATCTACGTGCTGCGTGGAGATCTGGGCAAAAAGATGAACGTCTACTTCCTGCGCGGGCCTGACGGCCGGATCACCCAGTTCGATGCTGGCACCCGGGCGATGCTTCGCGGAAACCGGCGAATCGCCCAGGATCTCGGTGGTATCGACCGGGTGGTATTGAGCCATGCCCATGCCGATCATCGCGGGACCGCCCCGAACCTCGGCCCACCGGTCCATGTTCACGTCGACGAGGTCGCCGACGCAACTTCGGCGGCCAGTGTCACTCCTTACATGGACCTTTCCCTGCTCGATACTGCCCCGGTACGCAAGATCTACAGGCCCCTCCTGAACCTGTGGGACGGCGGCCCGGTCGAGGTGGACGCAACGCTTGAGGAAGGCGATGAGGTAGCCGGTTTCGAAGTTATTCATTTTCCCGGACATGCCCCCGGGCTGATCGGACTCTGGCGTGAATCCGACCGCCTTGCCCTGGTCAGCGACACGATCTATGTAATCGACTCGGCCAAGCTCGGCAAGAAACTGCCGGAAGGCACCGCCAGCGTGCCCCACCCCGCTTTCGCCTGGGATCACCAGCAGGCCAAGCGTTCGGTGCGAAAACTCGCCGAACTCAAACCGAGGATCGTTCTGACTGGTCACGGCGGAACCCTTCAGGGTGATGACCTGACCCCGACATTGCTGGCCGCCGCGGACAAATTCTGAACTGAACCATGCTCGGCACGTATCTCACACTCTTCCTGATCGTCGGCCTGTCCCTGCTCGTGGGGCGGGCGGTCATGCGGGCGACCGGCCGTGAGAAATGGTGCGGGATCGAACCGGCGGTCGGCTTCGCTGCGGTAATGGCTGTTGAAGGCCTGCTTGCCCGCCTTCCGGGCACCCATACGGCCCTGATTGCCGGCCTGGCAGTCCTCGTCCTGCTTTCGGCGTGGGGGCTACGCAGGATTGGCCGGAACGACTTCCCGGCCTCCCCTTTCTTCTGGGCGACAGCGGCAATCACTGTCCTGCTCGTTTCGATTCCGTTTGCCGTAACCGGCCACTGGGGCCTGCTCGGCATGGGTTACAACAACGATTTCGGGCTTCACCTGGCCTGGGCCGAATGGTTGCGCTCAGGTTTCGGCACTGAACCCAGCGACGGTTACCCGCTGGGCCCGCACGGACTCACCGCAGCGATTTCGTTTGTCCCGAAGCTTTCGCTGGGACCGGTTTTCATCGGTCAGGTGATGGCAATTGCCGTGCTGACCGCGATGACCGCATTCGCCGCGGTCGAGCGGCTCGGCAACTGGCGTCGGATGCTGGCAGCGATCCTGATCGCTTTGCCGTACCTGATGGCTTCCTATTACGCCCAGGGAGCATTCAAGGAACTGGCGGCAGCAATGCTCCTGCTCGCTTTTACGATCAGCCTTCCCCAGATCACCCCGTTGCCAGCCGGCCGACGGCCGAAGCTGTTGGCTTCGCTGCCTTTGCTGGTGCTGCTGCTGGGCATTGTTTTCACCTACAGCTTCCCTGGCCTGGCCTGGCCGATCGGCGTCCTGATCGTCTGGCTGATCGCTCAACCCGGGATCCGGGCCCGGCTGCGTCCCGCCGCTGTCTGGTCGGTGGTCAGGCGGCCTGTGGTCTGGGTCACTGGCCTGGTCGTGCTGGGACTGCTTTCCGCCCTCGCTTTCTGGGGGCCGTTCGGGTTCGGTGATGCTTTCACCGAGGTCGCCGCCAGCGACGCTTTCGGACCGGTTTCAGTGATCGAAGTGTTCGGTGTCTGGCTGACCTCCGATTACCGGCTTTCGGGCACGGCAGCCACCCCGCTGCCCGGACTGATGGCATTCATCGGACTTGCTTCCCTCGCCGTTGCTCTCCATTGGTGGTGGAAACAGCCCAGGTCCGTGTATCCGCTCGCGTTCATTGCCTGTGCGGTTCTTTACGCCGTGTCCCTGCCCTGGGTCGGTGATTACTCGCTCGCCAAAGCGCTGGTGATCAGTGCCCCGATCACCATGGTGGTAATCCTGACCGCGCTGCTCAGCGGTCCGACGAAACCGTGGAAACCGAGTCAGGGAATGGAATATGGCGCCTGGATGACCCTGGCCGCTGTTTTCGTGGTCGGCTGCGCCGCTTCGAGTTTCGTTGTGTTGCGGGACGCCTCGGTTTCACCTCCCGGTCTCGCGGCTGAACTCGCCGCTTTCCACGATCAGGTTTATGGCAAGGATGTCCTGTACGCGGATCAGGACCGGTTCGCCCCGTATTACCTCAGTGGTGCCCGGGTGAGTGTGCCGCTGGACGAATTCCCCGATCCGAACGTGATCGAAAACGAACGCAAACCGTTCCAGGGTGAGACCGGGTTGAGCACCATCGATTTCGATTCTTTCGACCTCGAAACCCTCCGACGTTTCGGCCTTGTGATCACCACCAATGCGGCCTGGACCAGCAAAACCCCGCCGTTCTACAAACGGATCGGGATGACTGACTCGTTCAGCCTCTGGCGCAAGGTGGCTCCCGCCACCGGACGTCCGATCATGAACGAGAAGACGATGGCGGCGAAACTGGCTGACTGTTCCAACGAGGGCGGCCGGTACTACTCAACCGAGGTCGATGGCCGGGCAACGATCATGCCCGAGAGCGAACTCGGGTTGCGCTCGGACTGGCTGCCCGACCCGGATCTCGATCTTGGCGAAAGCGCTTCGCTGGACCTGGATCTCGGCAAGGGTGAATGGCGACTCTCCTTCCAGTACTTCACGCCGAACGGCATGACCATGACCGCTCCGGGCTACAGCCGTACCTTCGATGCTTCAATCAACGGGCAGCGTCTCGCCAACATGGATACCGGCAGCACCGGCCAGTTCTGGCCGGCCGGGGTGATTGAAGTGGAAGAGGAAGGGCCGGTCACGTTCACAGTCAAGGCGGCCGAACCCAGCTTCCTGCAGAAACTGACCGGGTACTCGAGGCAAACCAAGCTGGGACGTCTGGTCGCCACCAGGGCCGAACCCAGGAAGGTGGTTCCGATGTCAGAGATCTGTGACAACTACGTGGATTTCTTCCGCCGTGACCAGCCGGGGGAACTCGTCCCCGACGATGAAAAGTCGAAGGACGAAGAGAAACTGAAGAACTCAGGCTGAGTTTTGCGGAACCAGGGCGACGATCATTGCGCGCGGCGACGCCAGATCAACGTTTTCACTTGATGCGAGCAGCACCTTCGGCGGTTCGGCTTTCTGCCGCTTCAGCACCGACGCAACTGGCAGAGCCCCTTCGGGCAGGGTTTCCCCGGGCCCGAAAACAACCATCCGTTCACCCGACCGGACCCGGCGTTCGATTTCCATCGAGTCGGTCAGGCCATCGAACATCGGGCAGGCATTCGAGTTGACGATCGGTGCGGTTCCCGCAGGCGAGCGCAGGCGATAGATCTGATCGGGCTCGTAATGCTCGGCCAGTTGGTAGGAAAGAACCTGGTTCAACGTGTCGTCGTCACTGACCAGTGCCACCGCCGAGAGTTCTTCCATCGCCGATTTGAGCGAACTCGCATGCGGGTCGAGAGGGCCGCCGAATGCGACGATTCCGGCGTCTGCTGCAGCCCTGGCTTCTTCTTCATCTTCGGTCCAGACCCGGACTTCAGCCCCGGCTTCTTTCATCGCTTCTCCCATCGCGAGGGCCCATTGCGGCCCGCCGATCAGGAGTAGCGACGGGGGTTGGGTGCCGGTTACCCCGAGGATCCGGCCGAGGACCGGAGATCCGAGAGCCGAGATGAAAACGGTGCCGACGATGACGAAGAAGGTGATCGGAATGATCTTTTCGGCGCCCGGTACGCCCTGGTCGGTCAGGGTCAAACCGAATGCAGAAGCGGTCGATGCGGCAACGATTCCGCGTGGTGCCATCCCCGAGAAGAACGCCTTCTCTTTCCAGGTGAAAGGCAGGCCGAGCAGGGTCGCGACAGCCAGCGGCCGAACCAGGAAAACCAGGATCGCGACTAGAAGGAGACCCCTCCAGCCCAGGTCGATCACATCCTGGACGTTGACGTTGGCGGCCAGCAGAATGAACAGGATGCCGATCAGGATCGGCACCAGGGTTTCCTTGAACTCAGCTATGTAGTCGATCCGGACCCGGCGCTGGTTGGCCAGCACAACACCCATGACGATCGTCGCTACCAGTCCCGAATCAGCGAAAAGCGTGTCGGCCACCGCGAAGCTGGCCACCACCAGCATCAGGGTTGCCGCGACTTTGTCCCGGTCTGCCAGCTTCCGCGAGGCAAGCAAAGGCAGCAGCAGCAGGGCGCCTGCCGCGCCGGCCAGCAGTCCGCTTCCCAGTGACAGAACGATCTCCCCGATGTCGAAAACCACTTTGCCCCGGGTTGTGGCCAGCGAACCGAAAATGACCACGGCGGCGATCGCACCGATCGGATCGACCAGGACACCTTCCCATTTGAGCACTGACCTGACCCGGGTTGATGGGCTGATGAAATCGAGGATCGGCAGCACCACGGTCGGGCCTGACACGATCACTATCGCCCCAATCAGGACGCCGATCGGCTGGGGCACATCGAACAGCCAGATGATGGCGACTGTAGCCAGCGCCCAGGTGATGAGGACCCCGAAAGTGATCAGCCGGAAAACAGCCGATCGCACTCCGGCGCTGAGCTCGTCACGCTTGAGGTTGAGCGACCCTTCGAAAAGGATGATGCCGACAGCGATCTGAACGGTTGGTGAGAGGGCATCGCCAAGCAGCGCGTCCGGATCGATCAGACCGGCCACCGAAGTCCCGGCGAGAACACCGACAGCCAGCAGCGGGACGATCGCCGGAACTTTGATCCAGGTTGCCAGCAGCCGGGCCAGGACCGACAGCACTACGACCAGGCTGAGACCTAAAAGGACCTCATCCGAGTCCACTAGCCATTTCCTTCATGGGCAAGCGCTGCTTCAAGTGTGGAAGCCAGCAGCCCATGAAGTTCTTCTCGCGAAATCGTTTCTTCCTTCAGCCAGTCGAGGACAACCGCCTGGCTGTAGCCGATCATGCCCTGCACTGCGACCCGGGTCACCGGTTTCACTTCGGTTGTGCCGAAATGGTTTTCGAGCACCCGTTCGACGATGTGCGAGTTGAAATTCCGGACCGCCCCGGCCACGACCACGTCGGGCCCGGCGGGTCCTCCGCCAAAAATGGAGATCGCTGCTTCCCGCTGCGCGATCAGCAGATCAAGGATGCCGGTCAGGTTGGCGTCGATCAGTTCGCGCCCCTCGAGGTCGAGGTCGGTTCTGACCATCGACTCGAGCAGCTCAACAAGATGGGCGATCACGGCTGCGTAGAGGCTGTCCTTGTCACCGTAGTAGTGGGTGAGCAAAGCCCGGCTGGCCCCGGCCTCCTCCGCGATTTCGGCCATGGAAACATCAGCGTAGGGCTGCGATATGAAGCTTCGGAAAGCAGCGTTGATGATCTCTGCCCGGCGTTGTTCGGGCTTCAGGCGGCGTCTCGTCACCGGTGGATCTTATGTGTGGAAGCGGTCACCGGCTGCGCTGTCAGCGCTTGCGACCCAGGTTGCCAACGATCACTGCGACCACGGTAACCAGGTAGATCTGACCGATCAGGGCTTCGGCAGCGGTCAGCGAGCGTCCGAGATCGGATGCGGGCGCAAAGTCACCGAGTCCGGCGGTGGTGATCGTGGTCAGACTGAAATAGAGGTAGTTGCTGAGTGTGTCGCCACCGTCACCGTGGCGAAAGAACGGTTCGGCGCCCATTTCGTTGATCAGTGCGTAGGACGACGCGAAGGTGATCGCCATGAGCAGGTAAATGCAGAGCACGCCCATCATCGTGTGAAGCGTTATCGCCTGCTTTTCCTTTACCTGGCGGACCAGCCCGACGCTGATCACCGGGGCGGCCAGGAGAACCAGCAGGAGACTCGCCCATTTGGTGAAAACGACGGAACCATCCTCGCCGAGGGCGGAAAGGCCGAAGGCCCCGATCAGGGCGATGCCGATCGTAATCCCACAGAAAAGTCGAAGCAGGAAGCCGGACTGCGCGGCCCGCAATGACGCAAAAAGCGCTCCGCCCTGCAGAACCAGAACGATTACGTTCGCCCAGCGCCCGTCCGGCGCGGCCATGACGAAGATCATCGATGCGAGGATCAGCACCAGGGCCAATCCGTACCTTTCCCTGCCCAGATCCCGGACTTGTGTCAAGTAAACGAATCCGGGTTCAGGTCGGTGACCGTCACGATGTTGTTGTTCCTGATGCGCCCGGCCGGAATACTTTCGTCTCCGGCCGCCAGCTTGCCGAGGGCTTCTTCTTTGCCGTCACCGGTAACGAGGAAAAGGATCTTGCGGGCAGCGTTGATTGCCGGATAGGTGAGGGTCATGCGTCTGGTCCCCTGGTACTGGCCGCGGGTAATTGCGACTTTGCGGTCGGTCACGTCGAGAACCGGATCGTCGGGAATCAACGAGGCGGTGTGACCGTCCGGTCCGAGGCCGAGGTGGACCAGGTCGAAACTTTCCGGAAGCGAATATTCGTAGCTGCCAGCAGCGGTTTCGAGGTCTTTGGCACCGACCGGCATCGGCCGGATTGCCGCCTGGCACATCAGCGGAAGGCTGAGCACGAGATGGGTCAGGTTTCGTTCAGGGCTGCCGGTCGGAGCGATGCGTTCATCAACCTGGAAGAGCGCGCTTCTCGACCAGGGGAAATTGCCTTCGGAGAGGATCTCCAGGGTTCTCCATGGGGTTTTGCCGCCACTCACCGCAAGGTTAAAACGGCCACGTTCAGCGATTGCCGCCTGCGCGGTCATCTCGATGATTCGCACCGCCTCCTGGGCGGCCTGTTCTGCGTCAGCGACTGGCTTCGTGACCATCGCCCTCCAGCCTATTTGCTTTCGTCCGGCTTTTCGTCGTGTCCGCCGAATTCCTTACGCATCGCTGACTGGACCCGGTCGCCGAAATCACTCAATCCGCGTGATTCGAAGCGTTCATACAGGGCGGAAGTGAGCACCGGGGCCGGAACGCCCTCTTCTACCGCGGCGATCGATGTCCAGCGGCCTTCACCGGAATCGGAAACCCGGCCGGAGAAGCCTTCGAGATCAGGCGATTTGGCCAGTGCGGATGCGGTCAGGTCGAGCAGCCAGGAACCGATCACGCTGCCACGGCGCCATACCTCTGCGACTTCACCCACGTTGATGTCGTACTGGTAGTACTCGGGATGCTGGAGCGGGGCGGTCTCGGCGTCGTTTTCGCGATCGACCTTGCCGGCATTGGCGTTCTTGAGGATGTTGAGGCCTTCGCCGAAGGCAGCCATGATGCCGTACTCGATCCCGTTGTGGACCATCTTCACGAAATGCCCGGAACCAGTCGGGCCACAGTGGAGATATCCCTTCTCGGCCGGACTCGGGTCTCCGCTGAGCCCGGGGGTCCGTTCAACGTCGCCAGTTCCGGGTGCGATCGACTCAAAGATCGGTTCGAGTCGCTGGTACGCCTCTTCGGGACCGCCGATCATCAGGCAGTAGCCGCGCTCGAGTCCCCAGACTCCGCCGCTGGTGCCAACGTCGAGATGGTCGATCCCCCGGGAATTCAGATCCTCGGCGAAATGGATGTTGTCGCGGTAGTAGGTGTTGCCGCCGTCGATCACCGCGTCGCCGCTGTCGAGTACCTCACCGACGTTCCGCACCGTTTCTTCAGTGATCTTGCCGGCCGGAACCATCACCCAGACCGAGCGTGGGGCGGCAAGCTTCGAAGCGAGATCGGCCAGATCCGAGGCGGGAATCGCGCCCTCTTCCCCGAGCGCTGCCGTCACCTCCGGATTGACGTCGTAAACGACACAGGTGTGACCATCACGCATCAACCTGCGGGCGATATTGGCGCCCATCCGACCGAGACCTACGATTCCGAGTTCCATGGCCGCATACTAGTTCGATTCGCGTGCCTCGTTGTAAACGGCTCTGGGGACCCGTTCACGGGGACGACCTTGTGCGGTCAGACCCGGTCGGTACCCTGCCAGACATGAGCGCGAAGAAAGATGCGGCCGAAGTCGAGGCCACTGATGCCCTGGTGATCTTTGGCATTACCGGAGATCTGGCCCGCAAGATGACTTTTCGGGCGCTTTATCGCCTGGAGAAACGTGGCAAGCTCGACTGTCCGATCATCGGCGTCGGACGCCGCACCGACTGGGGCCACGAAACAATGCGGCAGTGCGCCCATGAATCGATCGAGAACGGCCTCGGCTCAATCGACGAGGAAGTTTTCGGGCGTCTCGCCGACCGAATGCGTTTCGTGGCCGGCAACTTCGATGAAGAAACGACCTATGACGTTCTTGCATCGGAGCTCGAGGGGTATTCGAAGCCTCTCTTCTACCTGGAGATCCCACCTCCCCTTTTCGCACCGGTGATCAAGTCCCTCGCGGTTGCGGGTCTCGCCAAGAACGCCCGATTCGTGATCGAGAAACCCTTCGGGCACGACCTCGCATCAGCCCGGGCCCTCCAGGCCGAGTTGACAACGGTGCTGACCGAGGATCAGATCCTGCGCATCGACCATTACCTCGGCAAAGAACCGGTGATGGACATCACCTACCTGCGTTTTGCCAACTCGAT
>JBAUOE010000144.1:0-3381 GCA_049579585.1 Solirubrobacterales bacterium
AACCCGGGTCGCGACGGGATCAACCACGGCGAAAAAGGCCGGGTGGACGGTCGTCACTGCCCGCTTCACTGCCAGAGCGAAGAAGAAGCTGGCTCAGACCAGGACGGTCCGGCTAAAAGCGAAAGTCACTGTGGGCGGCAAGACCCGCGGCATCTCCTTCACGTTGAGGAAGTAGCACTTTCCGATCCCCTTCCGGCCGCCCGGTGATCCGCCGCCGGAAGGGACCTCCGTTTGCCGCGTACGGATGCGGGGCATCATCATGTGAACCGATGAGCAACGAAACCGGCGACAATGACGGCCCGGCGATCATGTGGTTCCGGCGGGACCTTCGGACCCATGACCTGCCAGCCCTGGCTGCAGCTGCCGCGGCCGATTCGATCCTGCCCTGCTTCATCTTTGATGACCGGCTGCTGACCCGCGGCAGGTTCACGTCTCCGGCAAGGACCGGGTTCATGCTGGGCTGCCTGGACGAACTGCGGGAATCCCTGCGGGCCCTCGGGGCCGACCTGATCCTGCGACGTGGCCACCCGGAAGAAACACTGGCGAGGCTTGCTGAGGAGACCGGCGCAACATCGGTTCACTGGACAGCGGACATCTCCCCCTGGGCCAAAAAACGTGACCGGGAAGTCGAACGGGCACTCGCCGCGAAATCGATCGTCGCTTCACCCCATCCGGGTGCTTATGTCGTTGATGATCCGGGTGGGATTCGATCCGGAAAAGACAGGCCGTACACCGTGTTTTCACCTTTCGCCAAAGCCTGGCAGTCAATTGAACGTCGCGAGCCCGCTACAAGCCCGCGGAAGCTGACCATGGCCGGTGGCACCGATCCCGGGAGCCTGCCTGAGCTAGAGGACCTTGGCCTCGAATCGGGGGAAGGCCAGACCGGCTTCGAACCAGGCGAAGCGGCCGCGCGTGAAGCCGCCCGCCTCTTCCGCAACGCTGGCGTCGACCGGTACGAGGAAGAACGAAATTCGCCCGCTGGAGGCTCATCCCGCCTGTCCCCATACATTCGCTGGGGGTGCCTCTCGCCGCTGGAGCTGGAGGGGAAACTCGCGATGAACCCGGGCAAAGGCCCACGCACGTTCCGCACCGAGCTCGCCTGGCGCGAATTTTATGCCGCCGTGCTCGACAACTTCCCCGAGGTCACCAGGCAGGAGTTCCAGGAGCGCTATCGCGGCACCCTGAACTGGCAGAAGGACAACGATCTGCTGGAAGCCTGGAAGCAGGGCAAAACCGGCTATCCACTTGTCGACGCCGGGATGCGTGAGCTGCTCCACGAGGGATGGATGCACAACCGGGTGCGCATGGTCGTCGCGTCGTTCCTGACCAAGGATCTCCATCTTGACTGGCGCGAAGGCGAACGCTGGTTCATGGAACGTTTGATCGACGGCGACGTCGCGTCGAACAACGGTGGCTGGCAATGGGTCGCTTCGGTCGGCACTGACCCCGCCCCCTACTTCCAGCGCATGTTCAACCCGATGACCCAACAGGAACGTTTCGACCCAGACGGGACCTATGTGCGGCGCTGGGTCCCGGAACTACGTGAACTGCCGGCTGAACACCTGGTCCGGCCCTGGCTGATGGATGAAGAACTCCAGGGCGAGTTGGGTTGCCGGATCGGAACCGACTACCCGGCCCCGGTGATTGACCATGCCGAAGAACGCCGGTTTGCCATAGAGCGTTACCGCGCCGCAGTCGACTGATCGGCAACCGGTCTAGGCTGTGGATTCGATCGACCACGGACCAGGAACCCATGGAACTCACCCCGAGAATCCCGACAACTTTCGATGAAGAGATCATCCGTTGCTCCGAGCCGGAGATCATCGCGGAGCTGTCCGACCCGGAACGCCTCACCAAGATCAACCGCGAGTTCGACGAAGGTTTCGACCTGCTGGAAAACGTCGGGCCGGCAGTCTGCGTATTCGGATCCGCCCGGACCACGGAGAACGACCCGGAGTACGAACTGGCCCGGCGGGTTGGTGCTGCGATCGGCGAGGCCGGTTATGGCGTGATTACCGGCGGCGGCCCCGGAACCATGGAAGCGGCGAATCGCGGAGCGCATTCAGTGGGCGCTGATTCGATCGGCCTCAACATCGAATTGCCGCATGAGCAGGGCGCGAACCCGTACGTCAACATCAGCAAGGAATTCCATTACTTCTTCGCGCGCAAGCTGATGTTCGTGCGCTATTCGTGGTCTTTCGTCGTCTTCCCCGGCGGCTTCGGGACCATGGACGAGCTCTTCGAAGTCCTGACCCTGATCCAGACCGGAAAGGCCCGCCCCCACCCGGTGGTTCTGGTCGGATCTGAATTCTGGCTCGGACTGCTCGACTGGATGAAGAAGAACCTGATGGATCAGGGCAGGGTCGGCCCGCAGGATTTCGACCTGTTCACTGTTGCCGATGACATCGATTCGATCGTGGCCAAAGCCACCAATGACCTGCCAAACCTGCCACGGGGCCTGGCCTAGGTCTCAGCCCGGCCAGGGTGGAATTTCTCGGCCCGTTCGATCGCTTCGTGGGTTGCATCCGCGAGGTCCGGGGAACCAAGGTCGATTCCGGGCGGCAGTTCGATCCGGAGATCCGAGAATTCGGCGGCCCGCACGGTGGCCGATTCGATTTCACAGTCGAGCAGATGTCCCCCTCGCAACCTGTCTTCGTCAACGAAGTGCAGGTGATAGCCGGCGATCTCGATGCCTTGGCTGTAGGTCGGGAACCGAAAGCCAACCAGCGAACCGGTACACGCCGGAATCCTGAACACGTTCTGCCCCGCTACGACTTCGTCCAGGTGCCGGTAGGGCCTGGCCTGTTTCGGCACCGAGCGGGCCAGGATCGAGCTGAAAGACCCGTCGATGCGTATCGCTGCGGCGGGACTGTCGGCCGGAAGCTGCCGGTCGAGTTGATCAGCGAGTTCCCCAAAGCTTTCAATCCGGCCAACCCCAAACTCGAGGTTCGGACGGAACTCGGTCACGACCGCGAACGGGGTGCGTGCATTCGGCGGAATCTCGGTGATTTCGCCATTCACATCGGCCCGCAGGAACGCGCCGTCGATCGCGATCATTTCGCCGTCGAGTCCGTTCAGAGTGCCGAGCCCAAGGTCACCGTGGGCGGCCAGTTCAGCGAAAGTCAGGTCACCGTCGTAGACCCCGTCGAGCAGGGCAGCGACGGTCGAAGCCTGGAAGAGCCGGTGGGATTCGTGACCGGCGTGGAGCTCCCCGGCCCGCATCGACTGAACGTGGAGGGAGCGCAGCATCATTTCTTCGAACACGGACACAGTGTGTCATCCGCCCCGCCTTGGTCGGATCAAGCTGAAGCGGTGACCTCAGCCAGAAGATCCCGGCAGTTCCGGTCGACGATCTCGAGCACTTCCACGAAGCCGCCGTCC
>JBAUOE010000145.1:0-3765 GCA_049579585.1 Solirubrobacterales bacterium
GGTCACGCCGGTCGTGTCGTCAGGGGCCACGCCCGCTTCCGGTTCCGTCGGAGCGGTCACGCCTTCGCTTTCGAGGCATTGAACCTGGGTGTCGGTCAGGTCGGCGAAAGGTCCACCCGTGCCGCCCGGAGCAGCGGCCACCGCGGCAGTTGCTTCACCGGTGCTGGCGGTAGATGCAGCCGATTCAGTATCGGTTCCACCACAGGCGACCACACCCAGGCTCAACCCGGCGGCGGTCAGTGTGGCAAGGCAGATCGCCGTCTTTCGTTTCAGTCCGTTTTTCGTTATTTCCATGATTCTCCTTGGGTTGTACTCCAGAGCAATAACCCTGGAGCACAACCCTTGAAGAATCCTGAGAAAGCGCTGGGGGACCGCCCAGCCTGTTACCGGTGGTCAGCCGACGTGGTTTGTAATCCCACCGACGATGCAGCGGCTGCCCAGGTAGTTCAGACCGAGGATCAAGCCTTCGGTGTTCGCGACGATCGCCTTGCCGTCGGGGCCGAGCACGAAGCCCGAGTCAATCTCGGAATCGACGTAAGTCTCCCCGGTGTCGTCGTACTCTACTTCGAACACACGGTCATCTTCCAAGGTGTTGACGTTGAGAAAGTCATCGGCGTTGGCTCCGCCGGTCAGCGTGTCATCACCGGCCAGAATTGCTCCATCCTGTGTCGTTTCGGCCGTGATACTGATGATGTCGTCGCCACTTTCATCGACCACACAGGTCGCCCGGAGAGCCACCACGCCGTACTGGTCGATGACCGCACTCTGGCCACCCTCCAGCTTGATGAAAAACGACTTCTGACCAGCCAGGTTTGCGGCCTCAGTGGCGGTTGCCGCGGAGTTCGCAGTTTCGGAAATGGCTGCTGACGGAACCGTCGGGAGCGAAGCGACGTCGACCTTCGAGCCGTTGACCGCGCCATTCTTGATCTTGGCCGTGGTGACGGCATTCTTCTTGATCTTGCTGGTAACGACCGAGTTCTTCTTGATCTTCTTCGCGGTCACCGCGTTGTTCTTGATCTGCTTGGTGCCGACCGAGTTTTTGCCGACCGCGTACGCGCTGCCGCCGAGCGCGATGAACAGCGCCAGGGCTGCAATCACGTTGGAGAAACTGAGGTGCTTCTTGATCCTGCTCATTGAGTGTTTCGTCTCTTTCTTTTTGATTGTTTGTACATCAAGACTCGATCCGGTCCAGCGCTTCGGCAGCACCAGCAGCGAGATCCTCTACCGCAGCGAATGCTTCATCTCCGCCCTTGGCAGCATCTTTGCCGTACTGCCCCTTCTGGAACCGGGCCAGCACGCCCTCGAGAATGATTGCGAGCTTCCAGTAGCCGAGAGCGACGAAGTAATCGAGGCTGGAAATGTCACGCCCCGAAACCTCCGCGTAGTAGCTGGCCAGTTCCGCCCGGGTGGAGAATCCTGGCTCGGTCGTGGCCGGCTGGAAGAAGGGCATTTGCCGGTCACCCGGCTCCACCCAGTAGACCATCAGCAGACCGAGGTCGGCCATCGGGTCACCGAGCGTGCAAAGCTCCCAGTCGACCACCGCTGCGACTTCGCCCAGCGGGCTGTAGATCACGTTGTCGAGTCGGTAGTCGCCATGGACGATCGTTGTCTCGGTCTGCTCCGGAATCGCCGCGCTGAGGCGCTGGTGGACGCTTTCTACAAGGTCCAGTTCCCGGGTCTTTGATTTCTCCCATTGACCGGACCAGCGCTTCAACTGGCGCTCGACGTAACCGTCACGACGGCCGAGGTCACCGAGGCCGACCCGATCGGGATTAACGTCGTGAATCTTGGCCATGGTTTCGATCAGACCTTCGCCGAGGCGGCGACGCTGAGCGGGGTCGGGAAAGAGTGCGGCCTGCTCGGGGGCCCTCAGCACCGGTCCTTCAACGAACTCCATCACGTAGAAGGGCGCACCGGTAACCGATTCGTCCTCGCAGAATCCCACGACCGGGGGCACCGGAACCGGGGTTTCGGCGAGCCCGGTCACAACCCGGACTTCGCGGGCCATGTCATGGGCAGATCCAAGGCGCTTACCGAGCGGCGGACGCCGCAGAACCCAGCGGGAGCTCCCCTGATCGGTAACCAGGTAGGTGAGATTGGAAAGCCCACCGAAGATCTTGTCGTAGTCCAGCGGGGGCTCAAGATCAGCCACTCGCTCCCTGAACCACTCCTCAACGGGTCCCTGCGAAATTCCTTCTATATCGACGCTCATGGGCGCAGCCTATTTGGCTTGCAATCCCGAACGCTAGTAACGTCAAACTCCATGGCCGACCCGAAGCATCTGGAAACGGTCCTTGACCACGTTCCAAGTGCGCTGTTCCTGCTTGATGTGGACCGCGTCATCCTGACGCGCAATCGCGCCGCGTCCGATCTCATTCCACAGCTGGAAGTCGGGATGAATATCTGGGAAGCGATGGGCAGTTTCGCGAACGACGAGAAGATCGACCGGATAATGCGCGGCGAGCGCATCGTGCTGGCCGTCGGCCCCGACCAGCCGGTACTCGAATGGATGATCGCTGACGAACGTCCGGAAGACGGTTCCCTGGTCCTGATGGTCTGGGAGGCCGCGATCACCGACAAGGTGATCCAGGGCAGGATCACTTTCATAATGGGCGCGTCACATGAACTGCGCTCCCCGCTGACCGCCCTGCTCGGATTCGCCGAGATCCTCGAGCTGGAAAGCGGAACGCTCACCACCACGCAGGCCGAAGCGGTAAAGGTGATCCTTCAGAACGCCGAGCACCTGAACTCGATGGTCGACGACGTAATCGACCTTTCCCGAAACAACTTCGGAGAGCTGAAGCTGGACCTCGAGATGCTTGACATCGGTGGGGCAACCCGGGAGGTCTGCGAAACCCTCAGGCCCCAAATCGAAACGAAAGGCCAGTTTCTGCATGTTTCGGCGGACCGACCCCTGGCACCGATTCCGGCTGACCCGCACCGGGTCCGGCAGATCGTTTTCAACCTGGTGCAGAATGCCAGCAAACACAACCCGCCCGGGACCGCGATCGTGGTTACAACCGAGCAAGTCGAGGACGGCATTCTGCTCACCGTGCGGGACGACGGCAACGGGCTTGCGTTCGAAGAACCGGAAGAAGCCTTTCGCAGTTTCCGTCGTGGACCCCATGACAATGGAACTGAGATCGCCGGTTCAGGCATCGGCCTGACCATCACCAAACAGGTGGTCGAACTCCATCGTGGCGTGATCGAAATCGAAACCGCTCCCGGCAATGGAACTTCATTCGAGGTCTGGCTGCCTTCCGACCGGAAGCAGGCCCGGAACCTGATTCGGCCGAATCCGATCCAGCCTCTCTGATGGGCAGGATCCTCGTAGTTGACGATTCCCCTTCGATCCGGCTGCTATTGACCCGCCGGCTTGAGATGGCCGGTCATTCGGTCATCAGCGCCGCCGACGGAGTCACGGCCGGTCAGGCCATGGAGCCGACGAATGGTGACCGGCCTGAACTGATCCTGCTCGATGCGATGCTGCCCGGGACCGAAGGACCGACGCTGCTGAACCAGTTGAAGGCCCTGAATCCGACGATCCCGGTTGTCGTGGTCAGCGCCATCACCGGCCTCGCCAGCGATTTGGACTGGCAGGCAGCAGACGGCCATGTGACCAAGCCGATCGACTTCGACGATCTGCTCGATCGTGTCGAAACCCTACTTACGGGCGATCTCGACCCTGATCTCTGAGCCTTTGAGCTTGGTGCCGTCGAGAAACTCGACGGTGCGTTCAGCTTTGTCGGCGTCAAGTTCGACGAA
>JBAUOE010000146.1:0-3700 GCA_049579585.1 Solirubrobacterales bacterium
CACCACCACTGCGGCTTGAACGCTTGCGGTTTCCACCGCCACTGCCGCCGCCGGAACCGCCACGCTGGCCGCCCTGGCTGCGCGGACCGGAACCGCGTCCGCCCTTGCGCGAACGGGTCGTCGACTCGGAATGAATCGAGACCGGCGCTCCGCTCTGTTCGTATTCGTGGCTCAGGCCAAGCGACCTGGCGATCTTCTGTGTGTCTCTGGCCTGATCGGCCAGGACGAAACTGATGCCGATGCCATCAGCACCCGCACGACCTGTCCGGCCGACCCTGTGGACAAAAGTGTCCTGGTCTTCCGGCATGTCGTAGTTGATGACGTGGGTGACATCGGCGACGTCGATTCCGCGAGCAGCGACGTCAGTGGCCACGAGCGTGTCCACCTTGCCGCTCTCGAAGTCCGCCAGCGCGCGCTGACGTTGGTTTTGAGACTTGTTTCCATGCATGGCCGCTGCCCTGATCTGGGGTGAGCGGCTCAGCTTCTTTACGAGTCGGTCGGCGCCATGTTTTGTGCGCACGAACACCAGGGTGCGTCCCCGCTCCGAGTTTTCCAACTCGTGAAGGAGAGACGTGACCTTGGCTTCATGCGAAAGATGGATGAAACGATGTTCGATCTTGCCGACGTTTTTCAGGTCGGGCTTGTTGACGTGGGTTACCGCGTCGTGGGTGTAAGCGTTAGCGAGCTGTCCTGCCGCACCTTCAAGCGTGGCTGAGAAGAACAGGGTCTGACGGTTGTTGCTGATCTTCTTGACGATGCGGTCGACGGCGGGTTTGAAACCCATGTCGAGCATACGGTCGGCTTCGTCAAGCACAAGGTGGTTGACGTGATCGAGCGTGAACGAACGACGCTGGAGCAGATCCTCGAGCCGGCCGGGGCAGGCAACGACGATGTGGGCACGGGCCGCACGTTTGGCCTGGGCCTGGATTCCGACTCCGCCATAAACGGCGGCAATCGAAAGGGCACGGGCCTGGCAGATGGATTCCATCTCGTCAACGATCTGGCTGGCGAGCTCCCGGGTGGGGGCAAGGATCAGCGCTGAAGGCCGACGGGAATCGGCGGCGATCAGGTCAACAAGCGGCACGCCGAAAGCCAGCGTTTTGCCGGAACCGGTCGGTGACTGGACCAGAACGTCACGACCTTCGAGAACATCTTCGATTACCTGTCGCTGGACAGCGAAAGGCGATTCGATGCCTCGTGATTGAAGTGCATCAACTACGGGTTTAGACACGCCGAGATCGGCGAAAGACTGCGATGACATGAGTTCAACTTCCTGTGCTGAGGGGGTGTTGGGGAGATCCAGTAACCCCAAAAACGCTTGCTGCGCAGGAAGGAACAGAACCTCGATGGAGTCCCATCGGGGGAATCCAACGTCATTGACGGTAGCAGGTGAACCCCGGGAAACAAGTGGAGCATCGTCACAGATGCCAATCCGTGACCCACAGACACGCCGCGGTACATACACTTATTGACCCGCGAGTCAACTTCTCGCAAAAGGCTTCAACACACGACCCCCTGGAGGACCACAACCTCATGTTCGTACACAAGGCCGCCGTAGTCGGCGGCGGCACCATGGGCGGTCAGATCGCACAGGCAATCGCCGCATCTGACACCCCCGTCGTAATCAAGGACGTCGACCAGAAGTTCGTCGACCACGCCATCGAAGAAGTCCGAAACGTCACCACCGGACAGCTCGCTGGACTCGTCAAAAAAGAGAAGATGACCCAGGAGCAGGCCGATGCCCGTCTCGCTGAAGTCATGGGACTCGTTACCGGCACCGTCTCTTACGACGAGTTCGGCGACGTCGACTTCGTAATCGAAGCCGTTCCCGAGAAAATGGCAATCAAGCAGGCCGTATTCGCCGAACTTGACGCGGTGACCCCCGGTCACGCCATCCTCTCCTCAAACACCTCCGGCCTTTCGATCTCCGAGATGGCCGAAGCGACGATTCGTCCGGACAAGGTCGTGGGCTTCCACTTCTTCTACCCGGCATCAGTCATGCCGCTGGTCGAAGTCATCATCGGTGACGAAACAACCTCGAACACCGTTCAGGTTGCCTCGAACTTCGCGCAGGCCATTGGCAAGCAGCCGATCACCTGTGGAGAGGTCCCCGGCTTCGTTGTCAACCGCATCCTCAACTCGGCAGTTGGCGAGATCTGGCGTGCGCAGGAAGAACGCGGCCTTTCGATCGCGAAGATCGACGAAGGCGTCGGCGCGGCAAACGTCGCCCCGATGGGTCCGTTCATCCTGGTTGACCTGCTCGGACTTGACACCGTCTACCACGTCGCCGAACACCTGAACGACGCTTACGGAGACCGCTTCTACGTCCACCAGGGCATGAAGAGCCTGGTCGCCGACGGCAAGCTTGGAGCCAAGACCGGTGGAGAAGGTCTCTACAAGGACGGCCAGCCGAACATTCCAGGTGACGGTGACGCTGACGCCCAGGAACTGTCCGACCTGTTCCTCGGCAAAGCACTCGTCGAAGCCTGCCTGCTGCTCGAAGAAGGTGTCTGCTCGATCCGCGACATCGACGTCGGCATGATGGCCGGAGCCGGCCTGGATCCGCGCCGCGGACTGTTCCCGCCGTTCTGGAAAGCCGACATCGAAGGTCTCGACGTCTCCCTCGAACGGGTTGAGAAACTCAACGAGAAGTACGGTGACGAACGTTTCCCGGTGCCAGTCACCCTCCGGCGCCTCGTCGCCCAGGGACGCCTCGGTTTCGCTTCAGGACAGGGTTTCTACCCATGGCCGCAGGCAGACGAAGGCGACCAGCCAGAAAAGGTCAAGCTCGAAACCCGTGGCGACGTTGCCGTCGCATGGCTGGCCAACCCGCCGATGAACGCGATCTCACCGCAGGTGATCAAGGACCTCGGAACGGTATGGGAGAAAGTCAAGGCTGACGAGAACATCGGTGCCATGGTCATCGCGTCCTCGATGCCGATCGTCTTCTCCGCCGGAGCTGACATCAAGGCATTCACCCAGATGGACGCCGAAGGTGGAGCCGAACTGATCAACAACGGTCACGAACTGCTGAAAGACTTCGGCAACAGCCGGGTCGTCACCATCGCCGCCGTCAATTCGCTCGCCTTCGGTGGCGGATGCGAACTGGCAATGGCCTGTGACTTCCGGATCGCGGCCGAATCAGCCGTGTTCGGACAGCCCGAAATCAAGCTGGGAATCATCCCCGGTTTCGGTGGCACGCAGCGCCTGCCGCGTCTCGTTGGAGGCAACAAGGCACTCGAAATGAACATGCTGGGAGATCCGATCTCCTCAATCGAAGCACTCGACTTCGGCCTGGTAACCCGGGTTGTTCCGGATCAGGAACTGTTCGACACCGCCATCAACTGGGGTCGTCAGGCCGCCAGCATGGCCCCGCTCGCAGTCGAGCAGGTCAAACAGGTCTCCTTCAAGGGAGGCGACGTCGACGCCGGCATCGACGGAGAGAAGCAGGGCTTCGCCACTGTTTTCTTCTCCGAAGACGGCAAAGAAGGAATCTCTGCGTTTCTTGGCAAGCGCACAGCGAAATGGCAGGGGAAGTAGGGCTGTAGCCGCGTCGCTGACGCTGTGATGTCCGAAAAGGGGCGGCCGGTTGGCCGCCCCGTTTCTTTTGTACGGCTGGCCTCGAGGCCAGAACTGGGGGGAGGCTTGACGGGATCGTTCCGGGTCGGTTTTGCCGCGCAGTTTGCGGTGAAGTCGACCC
>JBAUOE010000147.1:0-1852 GCA_049579585.1 Solirubrobacterales bacterium
GGTCACCGTTGAGTTGAACGGTGAGAAGGAAGAAGGCATAAAACACACCAAGACGGAGATTGAAGAAGCGACCCGTCGGGCCCAGCGCCGGGCCCGCACCGCGGTACTCGACCTGTCGCTGTCGCTGGCGGCGGCCTGGGCCAGGGATTGGGCTTCGGTCGTGAGCGGCGCCCCGGAACTCGTTTTTAACTGCGACCGCCTTCAGGAACTTGAGACACAGGCCGCCCAGATCACTCTGGGTGCCGCCCGGGGCTCGGTTGAGCTGATCGCCGATACCCGTCGTCGTTTCAGCCTGAACGCCTCTGAGGAACTCGCGCTGGAAGCTCTCTGCTTCCGGCTTTCCCGCTTGATCAATCCGGTTTAGCCGGGTCCGGGTCCGGTTCACCGTCTTCGTCGATTGATTCCAGCGCACTCTGCTGGGCGAGCCGGGTTATCTGTTTGGCCTGACGCGACGCGATCACGCTGAAGTTCAGCGACAGGGCGAGCAGGATCAACAGCACCATCGAGAAAAGTGCGATCGTCGCGTCTCGAACACCCATCGCTTTCGCGATCAGTTCCAGCAGGTAAGGGAAGGCCGCTCCGACGAGCATGGCGAGCCCAAGCAGGAACCAGACGATCGAATACCGCTCGAGCAGTCGGTCCCGCCGGATCAGGTCGAGCACCAGCAGCATGAAAAGGATCGCCAGGACAGCGGCAACGATCCGGGCCTGAGGCGTCAGCCGGACCACCGGTTCGGCTGCTCCGAGGATCCAGGCGAGGCTGAAACTCATGATTTGCCTTCCGGGGTCGGGGTTTTCGGGCGGAGCTGGCCAACCAGCAGGACGATCAGGGTTTTGAAGATGTAGAAAGCTGAACCTAGCGGCGTAATGAACGAATTACCGTGAGAGCGAGGCAGCATCCGTACCGGAACTTCCTTGACTCTCAGCCCGGCGCGAACTGCCTGTTGCAGGGATTCAACTTCGGCGAACTCGGATGAATACCGCTTCGCGAATAGGCCCATTGCCCGCCGGTTCAGGGCGCGCATGCCGCTGGTGGTGTCGGTGAGTGGTTGTCCGGTCGAGGTCGAGACCAGCACTCCGAAGAGTTTCTGACCGGTCCGGCGGGCCCATGGTGCGCGGTAACCGGAGTCTTCAGCAAACCGGGATCCGACAACAAGGTCAGCCTGGTTCGCTTCGATTTCGGCGATCAGCCGGACGAGTTCGGCGGCCGGGTGCTGGCCGTCCCCGTCGATCTGTCCGCAGATCTCATAGCCGTTGGCCATCGCGTATATGTATCCGGTCTGGTGGGCGGAACCGACTCCCTGGTTGAACGGAAGCGAAGCGACCATCGCCCCGGCCTGCCGGGCCCGGGCTGCGGTGCGGTCACTGGAACCGTCGTCGATCACCAGCACCTGGGCACCCGGGATGTGCTCCCGGGCATCGTTGATGACGGCCTCGATCGAGTCCTCCTCGTTCCACGCCGGTATGAAAACCAGAGTCTTCATGCTGCGATTCTGCTTGATTCACCGAGTTTTGGGTGCGTGATCGCTTTCAGCGTTCTGCTTTAGGGTGCTTCGGGCATGAAGAAACGCCCCCCACGTCGAAGGCGACGCCACATCGGAATGAGGGTCTGGCTGTCGGCCGGTTTTGCGCTGGTCGGTGTGATTGCGGCCGCGATCATGTTTGCTTTCGTTACCGATTCGAGCCAGGACGTGCTGTCGGAACGGTCGACCGAACTGGCGGTGGGACGGACCTTCCGCCTGGCTGACCGCATTGGCACGGAAGGTTCGGATATCGAAACCGAGATCACGGCCGCTAACGGCGAGGGCTATTCAGCCTGGTTTTTCGACTCGGCCCGCGAGATCGTGGCCCCG
>JBAUOE010000148.1:0-1920 GCA_049579585.1 Solirubrobacterales bacterium
CCTGCTGAATGCCACTACTGCACAACCACGCCGCAGCTTTTTCCCGGCTGCTGACCGGAGAAGGCCTGGCACAGGTGGACACACCTCTGACCCGGATACCACTGACCGTCATTTCCCACTCCAAGGATCTTGTGAACCCCTTCGGATTCCCGACAGCTGGCCGATCGCCCAGCTCGAGCGTGCGTTCCAACAATCCCAAAACATGCTGGCCAAGCTATTGCCGCACTCCCGCCACACCACAGCCACCAGGAGTGGGCACTACATCCAGCTCGAACAGCCGAACCTCGTTGCCAACGAGATTCGGCGCATGATCAGGAGGTGCGAGGGCACTGACCCAGGCCGCTGGTTCATAGCGGCGGCCCGTATCTGACCGACAGGGCCCGGCCTATTTCTTGACCTTTATTTTCTTGTTCACGGTCTTGCCGCCAGCGTTGTCTGAGCTCACCCGGAACGATGTCTTGATCTTGCCGGTCTTCTTCAGCTTGAGCTTGACTTTCACCGTTTTGGTCTTGCCGGGGGCGATCTTTCCGATCGACTTCTTGGCCTGAACTCCCTTGCCGCTCACCTTCAGCTTGACGCTCTTGGCGGCTGCGTTACCGGAGTTCTTGACCTTCACCTTGAAGGCCGCCTTCTTACCCTTCCTGGCTTTGCTCGGACCGCTTACTTTCACCTTGCTGAAGCCGGCAACACCGGTCGCGCCGGTTGCCCCGGTGGCACCGGTCGCTCCCGTTGCTCCGATGGGTCCAGTTGCTCCGGTTGTTCCAACCGTTCCCGTAATTCCGGTTGCTCCGGTCGCCCCGGTCGCTCCGGTGGGAAGCGGGCCGGCGGTTCCCGCCAGCGAGACCGTCGGATCGGTGGGTGCGTTGGTCAGCGCGGTCAAAGTTGCTGACCTGGCGCCGTTCGCCTGCGGGGCGAACCGAACCCTGAGCACGCAGCTCTGACCCGGGTCGAGCAAGACTCGGCAGGTGTCACTGCCGATGAAGAAATCGTCCGAATCGGTGCCACCGAACTCGAAGCCCTCCACCGTAAGGGGATTCGTTCCGTTGCTGGTAATCGTGACAACCTGCGAGGGGCTGACCGTTCCCTGCGGAACCGGAGTCGGATCACCGAAAGTGAGCGAGCCCGGACTGACACCAGCAGACGGCAGGAGCAAACGGTCGAATACCGCGACCGCGTCGCTGTAGATCGAAGCGACGTAAGCGTTCGTGCCATCCGGGGAGAGTGCGATCGAGAAGGCGCGGTCGAGACCAACGCCGTCAGTGCAGTCGCCACTTGAGCCATCCTCGGATATACAGGCATCAGTGCCGGACTTCTGGGTCAGGACTCCGGTCGTCAGGTCTCGTTCAAACACGGCAACCCCGTTACTGTCAGCCGAAGCGACGTAGGCGCTACTGCCGTCCGGGGAAATGGTTACGGAAGCGGTTGATTGGAGACCAACACCGTCGACACAGAGACCGCCTGTGCCGGTCTGAGAGATACAGGCATCAGTACCGCTCTTTTGGGTCAGAGCTCCGGTGGTTGTGTTTCGGTCAAACATCGCGATCGCGCTGCTGTAGAAAGAAGCGGTATAGGCGCTTTTGCCGTCCGGGGAAATGGTGACCGAGTTGGGGCCGCTGATGGCGACGCCGGCAACACAGGCACCGCCTGATCCGGACTGGGATACGCAGGCATCAGTGCCGGCTTTCTGGGTCAGGACTCCGGTGGTGGTGTTCCGGTCAAACACCGTGATCGCGCTGCTATCGAATGAGGCGACGTAGACAGTCTTGTCATCCGGGGAAATGGTGACCGAAATGGCACCGTTGAGACCAACCCCGTCGGTGCAGTCGGCACCTGAACCATCCTCGGAGACACAGGCATCAGTGCCTGCCTTCTGGGTGAGGACTCCGGTGGTGGTGTTCCGGTCAAAGACGGTCACGGTGT
>JBAUOE010000149.1:0-2755 GCA_049579585.1 Solirubrobacterales bacterium
GGCTTCGACCAACATGACCGCGCTGGAAATAGTTCCGATCGAAGCCTTGCGGGAAAACGCCGTGGACGTGCCGCCGGATCCCGGCACGATCCTCGCCTGAAAGGGACTAGCGGCGGAGCCGGGTCAAGAGGAACTGATCACGTTCGAAACGGGTCAGAGCGGTTCCCGCGACTGTAATCCCGGCCCTGCTGACCTGAAGCGAGACCCCGGTCGACTGGAGACCGAATCGACGTGAGAAGAGGCCCCGGTTACCGAAAGAGCGATCGGCGGTGCCCGCTGCGTTCAGTCGGATGGCCACGGTCTTACCGCCACATTTGTCGAATGGAGAATTACATTTAATCCGGGCGCTGCCGGTCGCGACGATGCCGCGTTTGCCCAGGCCGACGATGTCATTGACGGTTGCCCGGTCCAGGGCTTTGCGTGTGATGGCGCCTTTGCGGCCGAAGTTTCGAACTACCCTGCCGTTCGGTTTCAGGGCGACGATCTTCATCTTTTTCCGGGCGGTTCCTCCGACCAGGATGCGTCCACCGGAGTTGACGAACAGCGCCTCAGCCTTGCCAAGCAGGGGGCCGTCGCCAGATACGCCCAGATCGACAATTCCTTTGTCGCCAAACTTCGTCTGGGGCTGGCCGGAAGCCTTGAATTTCGCGACGGTTGCCCCGAAGCGATTGCCAGCGATCACGATTCCGCCGTCATTCGTGAGTGCTCCTTCGACGTGGCGGGTGCCTCCACCTGACGGACTGAACTGCGGGCCCGTCGTGATGCCGTTGTCCCCGAAAGAACCGACCGGCTGTCCGTCCGTGGAAACCATGGCCAGTTGCGTGTAGTTCTCGAGATCGATACCGACCGCGACGATCCCTCCAGCAGGTTTGATCAGTACCGAACGGCAGTGACGAAGGGTCGGCAGTTCGGTGATCCCGTCACCACCGAATTCAGGGTCTCGGATTCCGTCGGATCCGTAACGAACCAGGGCCGATCCCCTGGATGAACTCAGGCAAGCCACAAACCGTCCGTCGGGCTGGATCGCCACGCTTTCGGCGACGTCTCCGTATCGGGAATCGGAGAACCGGTCGGTGGCGAGTCCGTTCTCGCCAAAGGTCAGGTCGGGCTTCCCGTTGGCTTTGTAAAGCGCCATACCGGCGTTGAATCCGGCTTTGCCGACGACGATAGTTCGGCCATCTCGGAACCTTGCGGAATCCAGCACGCGATCCTGTGAGGGCATCACCGGCAGGATCGAAACGATTCCGGCGCCGTCGCCAAATGACGGATCGGGGTCACCGGATTGCGTGTACCGGGCCAGGCTGAAACCGGCAAGGCCGAAGTTGGGCGGCTGGAGGTTGCCAGCGATCTGGATCCTGTCACCGGGCAACGCGGCGATCTGGCTGATCGAGTCGTCCCCGCCGTCGGTGACGTCTTTGGTCACGATGCCGCCGGTACCGAAGGTCGGGTCGAGCTGGCCCTCCGGGGTCAGTCGTGCGACTTCAAGGTCGGGCAGGACTGCCATGTTGAAGCGGGGCGCGGTGCCACCAAGCAGGATCCGTCCCTGGGAGTCAGTGGTCACATCGGAGAAAGTCGCGAAGTGGCTGGGTGATTCCCCGTTGTTTCCGAAGGACGTATCGAGTGACCCGTCGTCCAGGAGCCTGGTTACGCTGCCGCCCTCAACCGTGAGGATCCTGCCGTCAGACAGGACGGTCATCGCCCGGGTCCCGGTGCCCACCTGGCCGTATCCGCCACCAAAACCGGGGTCGAGGCTGCCGTCAGGGTTCATCCGGAGGATCCCGGCCGGACCGCCGATCGTGATCCGGTTCGCTGCCAGGGAAATTTCGTAGAGGCCACTGGCGGCACGGAAACGGTGGTTCACGGATCCGTTCGTGCCGAAGGTGCCGTCTAATTGTCCGTCAGGCAGATAGCGCGCAACGTGAACATTGAAACCGGCGTTGGTCACGGTGATCAGGCGGTCGGCCGAATCGACCGCGATCATGCCGAAGTAGCCCTCGGCGACCGATATGAATCCGTCATCTCCGAAGCTGCGGTCGAGCGATCCGTCGGGGTTGAGCCGAGTGATTACCCCGTCGATCAGGAATTGGGTGGCACCGCCAATCACCGTCTTGCCGTCGGACTGGACCGCGAGTTCCGAACCGATGAAGGGCTCGCCATCCTTGGTGAAAATCGGATCGGCGTAACCGCTGTCACCGAAACTGGTTTCGGGGGATCCGCCCGGGCTGAATGCGGCAAGCACCATGTCCTGTCTGGAGCTGCCAAGGATCACCGTCGTGCCGTCGGGACGCAAAGCCATTTGTTCCAGCCGGCCCTCATCCGGGGAATCCTCGAAGCCAGTGAAAGTGCGTCCGTTTGTGCCGAAGCTCTTTTTCACTTTGCCGGACTTGGCTGTTGCTTGACCGGAAGTTGCGATGATTCCAGCCCCGGCAATAGTGATGGCCAGCATCGCCAGAAATAGCCGAAATGCCCTTGCGTTCCAGAATCCGTTCAGCAGCGCGTCCATGTGGACGAAAACCTCTGGCAGCATGAAAGTTGCGACCCCTGCGAGCTTTTCGGCCGCCGCAGTAGGCTCAGCCCATGGCATCAAACGAGTCTGAACGTGATTTTGATCTGGTCCTTTTCGGCGCATCCAGTTTCGTTGGCAAGCTGACCGCCGCATATCTGGCCGGGACGGTGCCGGATGGTTTCAAGGTGGCGCTTGCGGGACGGTCGGTCGAAAAGCTGGAATCGGTACGGGCCGGATTGGCCGGGCCGG
>JBAUOE010000150.1:0-1522 GCA_049579585.1 Solirubrobacterales bacterium
GGCACCACTCGACCCTTGCGAGCTTCAAGTTCGACCGAGCAGCCGGTGACGGGTACCCTTGTCCCTTGTCCGGGATTACATTCGATCAGGCCCTGGCTGCGATCCTCGGGATGGTTGGTCAGGCAGTAGACGTCCACCTCCTCGATGCAGGCGAAAACCCGCAGCTGGTTGCCGCTTTCGGTGGCCGACTTGAAGCCGGTTACACGCTAACGGGCGGTGAACCCAATGATGAAGAAGCTATCTTCGTGCGTCTGGTCTCCGGGGATGACGTCGCTTCCCTCAACCTGAACCGCGAGCTTTACCGGGGCGGCATGATTCACCCCGACGGCGGAATCACGCTGCACTCGGGCAGCGTCGACCTGATGATTTCCCGGCGCGCGACCTGATCCGCGCCAGGCCGCCAGCCAGACCTGTTTTCGAAAGCTTGTCCCAGCGGGTATGTTCACCTTCGTGAACCAAACCGATCCCCCGCAAATCCACCGGAGCAGCAAATGAAGAAGAAGGTCGCCCTCGGAATCGCCACAGCCTCGGCCGCAATGATCGGAGGCTGGAAGATCGTGCGCCAGATGGCAGATCGCGGCAACGACACAACTGATGCGGTGGCAGTCGCCCCGGGAATGCCAGCGGAAGCTTTCACCGAGCCTGACTTCGAGATCCCCGGGACCGACGCCCCGGCGCCCCGGCCCGAAGCGAGCGAAGCGGAAGCTGCTTCAACCCCGCCGGTTTCGAAGAAGTCAACTAAAGCGGAGCTCTACGAGATCGCGACCGGTCTCGACATTGAGGGTCGTTCGAAAATGACCAAGGAACAGTTGATCGAAGCGATCGAAGCGGCCAGCTGAAGCGCTGGTCCTGCCTGCTCAGCCGTGACGTAACAGCCGTTTGACTGCAGCCATGAGCTCTTCGGTCTTCTCTTCCCGCTGATCGGGTTCAGCGCCAACCACGCAATGTGAAGCGTGATCTTCAAGCAGTCCCAGCGCGACTTTGTCGAGCGCTGACTGGATCGCCGTGATCTGCGTGACGACATCGATGCAGTAACGATCTTCTTCGACCATGGTCTCCACCCCGCGAACCTGACCTTCGATTCGTCGCAACCGTTTCAGCAGTGGATCTTTGTTCGCCGTGTATCCGTGGGGCGTTTCCGTTGTCTCGGCCATTCGCCAAGCCTACGCCAGCCGCAACCCGGGCGGTGTGGCTGCCTAGCCGTCGTCCTGGCCGAAAGCCCAGCGGATCTCGGAAATGTTGAGTCCGGCAGCAAGGCAGGCCAGCAGCTTCATCCTGGCTGCCTGGGGTGAAAGGAACCCGGCAGGAATCACACCGGTTTCGCGAAGGTCCGCCTCCGAAGCCTTGTATCCGTAGGTGGCGTTGAGAATGACCCCCCTTTCCGGCCGGGAATACACGATTACGGGCATCCGTTCGGCCGCTTCCGCCCAGAGGGACAGGATCATCGGCGATACATGCCCGGCGCCAAGGGTGCCGATCACGACTCCGTCCGGCTCGGTGCTGAGGGCAGCGTGCGCAAGAG
>JBAUOE010000151.1:0-6107 GCA_049579585.1 Solirubrobacterales bacterium
CTGGTTAACAATGCGGCCCTTCATATCGGTGGTCGTATCGGCAAGCTCGACCCGGACGACTACACGGCGGTAATCGAAGCCGGCCTGATCGCTCCCTTCCGGCTTTGCCAGTCCGCACTTCCACACATGGAGGACGGCGCCGCGATCGTGAACATCGGGGCTGTTGTCGGCAACCGTGGCTTCCCCGGGGACACCCCTTACGGATCGGCCAAGGCGGGCCTCGAAGGCCTGACCCGATCACTCGCGGTCGAACTCGCCCGTGATGGCATCACCGCCAACGTGGTGGTGCCCGGTTTCACCGAAACCGAGATGACCAACGAACTTGACGAACGGGCCCGGGAAAAGATCATTGCCGGCATCCCCCTGCGGCGTCCGGCCGAGGCCGATGAAATCGCCCAGGTCGTCGAATGGGTTTCTGAAAGCAGATACATGACCGGCTCAGTCGTCCACGTTGACGGCGGCCTGGGAGCGAGGCTCTGATGCGTGCGGCTCAATATGACGAACCGAAAGTCCTGACCATGGTTGACCTGCCCGAACCCGAAGCGGGTCCGGGCCAGATCGTGCTCGAAGTAGCCGCCTGCGGCGTCTGCGGCTCTGATCTCCACAGTTTCGAGCGTGGATTTGCCGCCGCACCAGGACAGGTGCTCGGACACGAGTTCTCCGGCAGGGTGACCGATCCCTCCGATGTCGAAGGCATCTCAGAAGGTCAACGGGTAACGGTGCGACCACTCACCCCCTGCCTCAAGTGCGACCGTTGCCTGGCCGGCGACTGGCATCTCTGCGGGGCCGGCAGCGCGCTCAACATCGGCTACGGAACCAATGGTGCTTTCGCCGAGAAGGTCCTGGTCCCGAAAGCGATCCCCGGAATGACCGTCTTTCCTTTGCCCGATTCGGTCGATGACCAGACCGCTGCCCTGGTCGAACCGCTTGCCGTCTCGCTCAGGGCAACGACGCTGGCAAAGCCACAACTCGGTGATGTCGCCGTTGTCTTCGGACTCGGAATGATCGGGCTCGGCGCCGTGCGCTGGCTCGCGATGTCTGGTGCCCGTGTTCTTGCAGTGGACCTTTCTGGTGTTCGCCGCGATGCGGCCCTGAAGCTGGGTGCCGAAGCAGTGATCGATCCGGTGGCCGAGAACACGGTAGAACGCGTAGTCGAGGTAACTGGTCCGGGCGGCTACGGCATGGGTGCCGCCGCCGACATCGTGGTCGAATGCTCCGGCGCCGCCCCGGCTTTTGGTGACGCAATCAAGGTGATTCGTCACGGCGGCCGCATGAGTGTCGCCGCGATGTATCCGGAGCGGGTGACCCTGCGGCCTGACCGTTTCGTGGAGAAGGAGCTCGAGATCCACGGCTCCTTCGCATACAAGGACGAATTCGGCCGGGTTGTCGACCTGATGGAACAGGGTGCGATCGACTCTGACCTGTTCATCAGCCACACCTTCGGCCTCGAAGACACGCTCGAGGCGTTCCACACCCAGCTCGACAAGGACGTCTCGCTCAAAGTCATGGTCGAACCCGAAAGGAACTGATGGACGTCGGGGTTTACGTCGATGCCAACCTCGACATCGGCGAAAAAGCGAAGCTGCTTGAAGACAACGGTTTCAGCCACCTCTGGGTATATGAAAGCCCGCTGGTTTTCGGCGAGGTTTACATGGCGATGCTTCAGGCGGCTCACGCCACCGAGACGATCAACATCGGCCCGGGAGTGACCCAGCCGCTCTCCCGCCCCGCGTTCAACTCCGCCCAGGGCATGGCGACCTTGGCCAAAGCCGCGCCCGGCCGGACTTTCTTCGGCATCGGAATCGGTAATTCGGCCCGCTGGTCGATTGGCATGAAACCCGCCACCCAGGACGTGATGTTCGAGCACGTGAAGAACGTGCGCGAACTGCTGGCCGGCGAAGAAACCATCTATCGCGAGAACGGCCGGGAAAAACCAATTCGCTTCCTCCACCCCGACGGCCGCTGGATCAGCCTGGAGAACGACGTTGACATCTGGGTGTCGGCCTTCGGGCCGAAGGGGCAGAAGCGCTCCGGCGCCGAAGCCGACGGCGTGCTTGTGCGCTGGGAAGGCGCCGCAGGGATCGAACAGGTGCGAGCCAACCTGGCGGAAGGTGCCAACACCGTTGATCGCGATCCGTCGGAGGTCCAGATCGGCACCGTCTTCGCGGTTTACCCGATCGAAAACGAAGCCGAACTCGAGACCCAGGAGGCCCGCGATGCGCTCGGTCCGCTGGTCGTCAGCCGGCTGCGTTACCTGACCGCCAACCACACCGATTCATCCGAGGTTCCCGAACCCTTCCGCCCCGGCTTCGATGCTTACATGGAATATCGCGCCGGCCTGGACGACGAAACGCGTCACACCGACAATTACGAGGGCTACCTCGTCTTCGTGCCCGAACATCTACAGGAGTTCGTGACGCCGGAAACGATGCGCACGATCGCCACGATCGGCCCGGCTGAAGAAGTCACCGCCGAGCTGATGAAGATGGCCGATGCCGGAGTCGATCAGGTGACCCTGCAGATGGCCGGACCGCCCAGAAGCTGGTGTCAGCGTATGGGCGACCAGGTGTTGCCAGCCCTCAAACAGAACTCGGCCTGACCACACCGCCCGCGTGCCTACGGGCACGCGGGCGGGGCCGTGCTTTTTCAGCCCTGTTTGCGTTCAAGCAGTTCGTCGAGGCGCTCATTGCCTTCGCGAATGCCGATTTCCATGCCGTTCTGGATCATTCCTTCGCGCAGATCGTTCGATTCGAAGGTTGAGATTGTCTTGAGCAGGGTGCGGCCACCTTCAAGTTCGGTGAGTTCGAGCTCGTCGATCGATGGCGGAATCGCCGGTTCCATGACGAAGTTGAAGGTCTGTTTCATGTATTCAGGTTCGTTCAGTTCGAGGAACTCGCCGAAAAAGACGTAGTCGGTGGAACCGTCTGAGTGGATGTACTTCCATTTGCCGCCAGGCCGGAAGTCGTATTCCTCAACCTTCATGGTCAGCTCTCTCGGCCCGAGCCATTCCTTGACCAGGTCCGGGTCGGCGTAGCATTCCCACACCAGTTCGCGTGGCGCTTCGAACTCGCGTTCGACCACCACGGTCAGGTCGTCGGGCAGGGTCACTTTCGTTTCGTTCTGTGACTGGGTGCTCATTGATCTGTGCCTTCCTGTTTCTTTCTTTCGATGATTTCGTCGAGACGTCCAAAGCGGTCCGCCCAGCTGCGGCGGAACTCCTCAAGCCAGAAGCCGGCTTCGTCGAAGCCTTTTTCTTCGAGGTAGCAGTGCCTCGTCCGCCCGCGTTTCTCGGTTTTCACGAGACGGGCTTCTTCGAGAACCGCAACGTGTTTCTTCAGGCCGGTGAGTGACATGCCGGTTGGCTCTGCCAGTTCACTGACCGTGGCGCTTCCGGCCACCAGACGATCAAGGATCTTCCTCCTGGTGGGATCGGAAAGCGCCGAAAAGGTGCGATCCAAGGTTTGAGAATACTGAACCATATGGTTCAGCTTAGGGCATCTCGTCCGCCAAAGTCAAATGGCCTTGATCCGCGCCTTTGCTTTCACGGTCTGACCGTCTCCGGACATGGCCCGGAATTTCAGGGTGACGCTTCTTCCCCGCTTCGCTTTCCCGCTTAGCTTTACGGTGAACTTCCGGGCCGTTGACTCGTCCGCCGCGAGGCCACCGATCAACTTGCACCGCTTCTTCGGGCGAACCAGTTTCTTCGGGGCCTTGACGCAGATCCTTACCTCGCCAGCAGCTGCCCGCCCCGTGTTTTTGACACGAACCCTGAACTTCGTCCGCGACCCGGGCCGTGCTTTGCGTTTCTTCGGGTTGATCCGCAGCGGGTCCAGCACCGGCACCCCGGAGCCAGCCTGCTCCGTCACGACCACATCATTTACCACCCAGGGAGAGATGTCGCCGTCTTTGTCGATGACCCTCAGTCCGACCGACTGTTCTCCGGCGGCCGGGAATGGGTGGGTGAAGGTCGACGACGGGGTTTCGATATCAGGCTCGCCATCCGCGTCGAAGTCCCAGGCGTAACGGCTGACCCCGGCCTTTGCGAAGGATGATCCGGCATCGAAGGACACCGCGAGGGGAGCCCCCGGCAGCGACGTGAAGGCAGGGCGGATTGCCGATTGAGGACGGACCAGGTTTCCACCTTCGAGAAAGGTGAGCTCAAACATGGCATCGGTCCGGCCTGCCGGCGAAGGGATGTTCACGGCGCCGTTCAGTTCGTCTTCCACCTGGCCGGCTCCGACGTTCGGGTGTGAGCAGTCGAAACCGCCGATGGTCATCGAGTTGTTGATCACCGAGAATTGACCGGTCGCCGGGTCGTAGGGGGTCCCGGCGGCCACTGGCACGGGGTCGGCCGCGGGGTCGGGCGGGTCCATGCCGGCTGTGGTCATCGGACCGAAGTTGATCGGCACCTCGCATTCGATGTTTCCGTAGATCCAGCCTGCGGGCCAGGGCAAGTCAACCATGCGCACGCGCGACGCCTCGATTTTCAGGGTCATCGGCATCTGCATCACCGCTTCTCCGGAAATCGGGTTGACGTTGCCGTTCCAGTCACCACGCTTGAACAGCGAGACAGTCATGGTCTCTTCTTCCCCGTTGATGTCACGGGGGAACTGGAACTGGCTGGGTGTGGAAATCTGGCCCGCCGGGATGTTGACGTCACCACCACCGGAGATCGTTCCCTGACCACCCCAGGTGCCGAGGATCGAAAGCGGGAGGAGCGGTGCCGGCAATGACCACCCACGGATCCGGATGAAAGCGTTGGTCGGGGTCAGCTGGAGGTTGACCGGCGCGAGGGCCGCCTTATTCGGAACCCCGTCGACCCGCTGTGCCGTCGCGTTGCCCGCCAGGGCCAGAGAGATGAACAACATGACGCCTGCCAGAACTGTTGAGAACAACGGCCTTACCGAAATCCTGCTCATCTTTACTGAATCCTCCACTGGGAACTCCCTGCTTGCCCTGCCCTGAGGAATACCCGGCCGGTGAATCCTGAAACTTGTTTTCGGGTCTCCAGCCCGGTCCTTTGAAGGCGTAGTTCAGGCGATGGCGCCAGGTCCCTGCGCCCTTGATGTCCTTCCAGATACTGGCGAATTCCCCGTAGGCGACCTTGACCGGATTGAATGTTTCGATGTTGGTGGTGAGGCCGTAACGGACCCTCTCCCCTTCAGGCTCGAAGCTGCCGAACAGGCGGTCCCAGATGATCAGGATCCCGGCGTAATTTCGATCCAGGTACTGGTCCTGCGACCCGTGATGGACCCGGTGGTGGCTCGGTGTGTTGAAGATGAACTCGACCGGCCGCGGCAGCTTGTTGATCGCTTCGGTGTGGAGGGTGAACTGGTAGAGCAGGTTCCAGGACATCGCGAGAACGATCATGAACGGCTCAAAGAAGAGCCCCAGCGGCAGCCAGAACATCGACCCGGTGAAGGGTGACCAGTCCTGCCGCAGGGCGGTCGAGAGGTTGTAGTGCTCGGACGAATGGTGGACAACGTGACTCGCCCAGAAAAGCCGAACGCGATGGTGGCTACGGTGGTAGACGTAGAAAGCCAGATCGTCTGCGAAGAAGAGCAGCACCCAGACCCACCAGTCGCTCGGCGAAAGCTGAAACGGGCTGACCGTGTAGATCGCGGCGAGGATGGCGATCGAAACCAGCTTCCAGGCCCCGGCGATGAATACGTGGCCGAGCCCCATGCTGAGGCTGGTCCCGGTGTCTTTGAGTTCATAGCCGACGGCCCCGTTCGCGGCTGCCTCTTCGGCGTTCTCTTCGGCAGCGTGACGGAGTGCGAGGTACTCCAGGCCCATAAACAGGACGAAGAACGGAATCGCGTAGAGAATCAGGTCACTCAAGTTTGTCTCCGATCGAAGTTGCTCAGCCGGACCGACGAGACCATCTGGTCCAACCAGTTGATTAACTGGTTATACCAGTTGAACAAGAAACCGTCAAGGAGAAACCAACGGCACCGCGCATCGCAAAAAAGAGATGGACCGGGTCGGTTTCACCGCGCTACCCGCGGCAAAGTCGACCCGGACCCGTAGGCCCCATGCCGCCCGGTAGCCCTGGGTCGGTTTCTCCGCTCTCTCAACGGCAAAGTCGACCCGGACCTCTCCGCTAC
>JBAUOE010000152.1:0-2207 GCA_049579585.1 Solirubrobacterales bacterium
TCCGACCCGACCCGAGTCGCATCGGCGATGGCACTCCAGGCCGGTGAAGAACTCTGCGTCTGCGATCTCGCCTGGATCCTCGGGCGGGCCGAGAACCTCGTCTCCCACCACGTAAGGACGCTGCGCCAGGCGGGCCTCGCGAAGTCCCGTCGCGACGGAAAGATGGTCCTCTACAGCCTCACTGAGAAAGGATCACGCCTGCTGGAAACGCTGACCGCCGAATCGCAGGTGACTCCGCAATGACCGGACCCAAATCCCTGCCGATGGCGGACCACGGCGAAGTCCCGGCCAGTCCGGAAGTCGATGCACACGCTCGCCGCTTCCGGATTGAAGGGATGGATTGCGCCGGATGTGCCCGTACGGTCGAGAACGCAGTCGCTGATCTCGACGGGGCGGAGTCGGCAAGGGTTTCGTTCGGAAACGCGCTGCTCGTGGTCGAGGGACCCGTTCCGGAAGACCGGATTGAAGGCGCGGTCACCGCTGCCGGATACCGGATGCGGTCGGCCCGGCCGAGCCGGGTGATGGAGCCCCGGGCGCCGTTCTGGCGGGTCAGCCGTGAAGCCCGCTCGGCCAGCGTGGCTGTGCTCATACTGTCCGCCGCTGTCGTGGCGACATTTTCGGACGCGCCGGAAGCACTCGAGACGATGCTTTACATGGCATCGATGGTGGCCGGGGGCTGGTTCGTGGTCAGGTCCGCGCTTTTCGCTTTGCGCAGCCGCGCCCTGGACATGAACGTCCTGATGGCCATGGCGGCGGTTGGCGCAGTCGGGATCGGTGCCTACGCCGAAGGGGCCTGGGTGCTGGTCCTTTTCGCGCTTGGCACGACGCTCGAGGGATATGCGCTCGATCGCAGCCGTCGCTCGGTCGAGAACCTGATGGACCTCACTCCGAATCAGATCACGGTGATCGACGGGGAGGCCGAGCGAACAGTCGACGTTGACGAAGTGCCCGCCGGAACCCTGTTCAGGGTGCGCCCGGGTGAACGGGTGGCCCTCGACGGAAACATAGTTGCCGGGAATTCAAGCCTTGACGAAGCCCCGATCACCGGCGAGTCGATGCCGCGCGACCGGAGTGCCGGGGAGGAAGTCTTCGCCGGATCACTGAACGGGCAAGGCGGGCTGACGGTCAAATCGACCTCCGCAGCCGAAAATTCGACCTTGGCGAGAATCGCGCAGCTCGTGGATGAAGCGCAAGGAAGCCAGGCCCCATCCGAGCGTTTCGTCGATCGATTCGCCCGGATCTACACCCCGATCGTCTTCCTGTCCGCCCTGCTGGTGGCGGCGGTGCCGATCGCGCTTGGTGCATCCGCCGACACCTGGATCTACCGATCCCTCGCCCTCCTGATCGTGGCCTGCCCCTGCTCGCTGGTCATTTCGATCCCGGTTTCGGTGGTTTCAGCGATCGGCGGTGCTGCCCGGCGCGGCGTCCTGATCAAGGGAGGGCAGGCGCTTGAGGACCTGGCGCGGGTCAGGACGGTGGCGTTCGACAAGACAGGAACCCTGACCCTTGGCCAGCCTCGCCTGGTTGAAGTGATCCCGATGGGTGATCGTGATCGCTTCGACGAAGCGGAAACACTTCGCCTGGTGGCTTCGCTGGAACTCCAGTCGGAGCATCCCCTGGCCGGGGCGCTGACCGCGGCCGCCCGCGAGCGAAATCTGACCCTGGTCGAGCCCGGCGCATTTGAAGCGCTTCCGGGCCGGGGCGCGATCGGCAGGATCGAAGGACATCAACTCTGGGCCGGTGGCCCGCGTCTCGCAGAAGAAAAGCTGGGGCAGATTCCACCCGAGGTGCTCACGCTCGAGCAACGTGGATACACGGTGATAGTGCTCGGCGACGACGAAGGCCCACTGGGTGCCTTTGGCCTGGCCGACACGGTTCGGCCCGAAGCAGCCGACGCCCTCGATTCCCTGCGGAACCGGGGCCTGGGCCGTCAGGTAATGCTGACCGGAGACAACGGCCGGGTTGCGGCGTCGGTGGCGAAAGGACTCGGCATCACCGAGTGGCAGGCCGGCCTGCTGCCGGAGGACAAACTCCGTGAGGTCCGTGAACTCGAACTCGAAGCTGGTGGTGTGATGATGGTCGGCGACGGAATCAATGATGCTCCCTCTCTCGCTGCGGCCCGGGTCGGGGTGGCGATGGGAGCGGCTGGCTCCGACGCGGCGATCGCCGCATCTGACGTTGCCTTGCTTTCAGATGATCTGGGCCGG
>JBAUOE010000153.1:0-32035 GCA_049579585.1 Solirubrobacterales bacterium
AGTCGACCCGGAACCCGTGGGGCCCGGGCGAAGCGCCCGGTGGTAGCGACGGGGCAGACGGCGCTTCTTTCAGCCGGGTATACTCGCCCGACTTCGCGGCTGTAGCTCAGCTGGCTAGAGCGTCTGCTTGCCATGCAGAAGGTCGAGGGTTCGAATCCCTTCAGCCGCTTGCGAGGCACCGTCCCTTCGGGGCCGGTGCCTCATTTTGGCGCCTTGGCGGAGTGGTTACGCAGAGGCCTGCAAAGCCTTGTACGCCGGTTCGACTCCGGCAGGCGCCTTTTTCCGACCACCGGTACTCACTTGCCCAGCTGGGCAGCGAGGTCCTGCAGGTCGAGCGGCCGGCTGATCATCGCAATGCCGCCATTCTCGTCCTTCGGCCATTCCGCTTCAGGCCGGTCCCAGTAGAGCTCCACCCCGTTGCCGTCGGGATCATCGAGATAGAGCGCTTCGGAGACACCGTGGTCCGAAGCGCCGGTCAATTTCCATTCCGCTTCAACCAGGCGGTCAAGCGCGTCAGCCAGTGATGCCCTCGTCGGGTAAAGCACGGCCAGGTGAAACAGACCGGCTGTGCCTTTCGGCGCGGGACCCGCCCCAAGCGACTGCCAGGTATTGAGTCCGATGTGATGGTGATACCCGCCAGCTGAAACGAACGCGGCCGAATTGCCGTAACGCTGGGTCAGCTCAAAGCCGAGAACCCCGACGTAGAACGCGAGGGCACGTTCGAGGTCCGCCACTTTCAGATGGACATGGCCGACCCCGACCCGCGCATCGATCGGCGGGCGCTCACGCATCCAGGGCTTCGTTGACCAGCCGGTCGGCATCCTTGTTCAGTTCACGTTTGACGTGGCTGATCGTCCAGGAGTCGAAATCCGCAAGAGCTGCTTTGGCTTCCGCGTGAAGAGGTTTCATGCCGGCGTTCTTGACCTTGTATTTGCCCTGAACCTGTTTCACGATCAGTTCGGAATCGCCAACCAGCGCGACTTGATCCGCCCCGAGCTCCCTGGCGGTCCTGATCCCCAGAATGAGGGCCTTGTACTCGGCGACGTTGTTGGTGGCGTCACCGATGCGCTCAGCGCGCTCCAGCAGCACTCCCCCGTCCTGATCTCGCACAACAACACCAACGGCGGCTGGTCCGGGGTTACCCCGGGCACCACCGTCCACATTCACAGTCACCTTCAAGAGCGGGCCTTTCGAAACTCGGATGCTTTCACCCGGCAAATCTATCCTGCGCCACCCGACGGATCGCTTTCAAGCCCGGGGATGGCTACCGGCATAGGCATCCCGCAGCCGAGCAGCATCAAGGTGCGTGTAAACCTGGGTCGTCGAAATCGACGAATGGCCAAGCAGTTCCTGGATCGTGCGCAGGTCCGCCCCGCCCTCCAGCAAATGCGTAGCGAAAGAATGGCGCAGGGCATGAGGTGAAATGCCCCCGGCGGAGGCCGCCTCACGAACCCAGATCGACAGCCGGCGTGACACATCGGAAGGAGAAAGCCTGCGACCGTTCCGTGACAGGAACAGCGCCTGCTCTTCGCGGTCAGCAACGAGGCTTGGCCTCGCTTTCGCCAGATAGACCTCCAGCGCCCGCTGGGCCGGTTCACCGATCGGCAGGCGACGGTGCCGTGATCCTTTGCCGATCACGCTGATCTGTTCCGAATCGAAGTCGACTGAATCAACTTTCACCGAAATCACCTCTTCGCTGCGCAAACCACAGGAATACGCGAGCTCGAGCATCGCCCGATCCCTGATTTCGAGCGGGGTTCGTGCTGGAACCCCGTCGAGGAGAGCCGACATCTGCTCGGAGGTCAATACCGTCGGCAGTTTCGATTCGGCTTTCGGCGCGGATACGAGGTCGGCCGGGTTCTGCTTGACCCGGCCGGTGCGCAAAAGGAATGAATAGAGGCCACGGATCGCCGCGAGCTTACGGGCGATGGTCGACGGAGCGAGACCCCTCGACGAAAGTGATGCCGCATAACGCCTGAGGTCGCGATGGCCGACCTCATCAGGCGACAGGCCGGCGCTCCCGGCATATTCCGCCACCTCGATCAAGTCACGACGATAGGCGGCGATCGTCTTCGGGGAAGAAGCGGTCGCGACCAGATCGCGCTCATATAGCCCGATGGCCGTTGACCAGGACGGGTCGAGCGGAGAGGTCATCTGCCGGACCGGATCAGCCGATGTAGATCGGTGTTCCGACATCGACCCGGTCATAAAGATCGATTACGTCGGCAACCGCCATACGAACGCAGCCATGCGACGCCGCAGAACCCAGGGAGCCCTCTTCACTGGTGCCATGGATGCCAGCACCGTCATAGATCCCCATCCAGCGTGCTTTCAGCGGATTTTCCGGAACCCCACCGGGCACGACCTCACCCGCCATGTCGCCAGCCCAGTCGGAGTCCGGCACGTACCAGGCCGGATCAACCTGCTTGTTCTGGATCGAGTAGGAACCAGCCGGGGTATCAAGCCCGATCTGGCCCACGGCGACGGTGTACGTCTTGGAAAGTTCGAGGTCATTCCAGAGCTTCAACTGGAAGGTGCTGCGATCAAGGGTCAGGTAGGTCGGGTATTTCTCGGCAACTTCAGCCGTGGTGACAGCGGGCTTGGTGACGTTGACTTTCGCGACCAGCTTGCGGGTGCCTTTGCCGGAATCCAGAAGACCGGTCAACTGCTCCGTCAAAAGATTGTCGCGAAGCTTGTGTCCGTTCGAAGACTTGACCACGCTCAGTGAATCAGGGCCCGCCGCAACTGAAGCATCAACCGGATCCACATTCACGCCCTCGGCCACCTCACGCACAAACTGATTGACGGCAGGCTGCGAATAGGTGACCTTGACCGGAACACGCGCGTCGACCGAACCACCAGTCACTTCACGGACTACCCGGGCCGGAAACGATCCTTCGCGGCTTTCCTCAAAAGCCTGATCGATGCTGGCATCAACATCGGCACGGATCTTCAGTTGATCAACCGGAAGCTCATAGGCCTCCTTCTGGAAAGTGACTTCGACCGGCTTGCGCTGCGGGGAAAGCACCTGGTTAGTCACGGCCTGGGTGGCTTCCGCCCGAGACATGCCGCTCACATCAACCCCGCTGATCGTCACCCCTTGGGCGAGTTCATCCTTGGTTGATCCATCGTAGGCATACGCGGCTACCGCTCCCCCGATCAGGAAAACGACCACTGCAACAACCAGTATCTGTGCTTTGCGTCCCATTTCAGACTTTCACCGGAGCTATCCGGGCTAGGTGAACCAACACGGAAGTACCCGTCATTGTAGATACAACACCACCCCGGCCAAATCCTTCAATCCGGCGCAAGCGGTCATGCACCGCGGAATCCGCGGGAGCTACCGGTCGACAGGTGGTGAAGGTTCGAACATCGCGGCATCTTCGCGGCCAACATCCTTCGATGGCTCGCGGACCACATGCGGACTGTGGCGCAGGAATTCTTCAACTTCCGGCTCATATTCATACGGATTGGCCACCCCTGAAGCAACCGGGTTGAGGCGCAACCGTTCCCGCATGTGAATCACCGTTTCACGCGAGGTGTAGCGGTAGTGAAAACCGGTTGATTTGAACAGCCGGTTGTCGAGACCTCGCCCGAAACGCAGCTGGTTCTTCATCTCGTCAGGGATTTCGATTCCGAGGCGCCGGATCACGGCTGCGGCCATTCCGGTCCCCCATGGCGGGATCGCCGGCAAAGGATGCTTGCCGAGCAGCGATATCGACTCGGAAAGGGTCAGAACGCCGTCACCGGCGACGTTGAAGGTACCCGGCAGGTTCCGGATCGCGACGTGTTCGAGCGCGTGGACCACATCGACCTCATCGACGAACTGATAGCGCGGATCGAACCCGGCGATCATCGGCACCATCGGCAGGGAGAACAGCCGCACGTGCGAGTTATCAACCTCCGCTCCGAGGACGTTGGCGAAACGAAGCACCGAAACCGTGACCTCCGGGCGGCGCTGGCGAAAGTCATCGACGGCGGCTTCCGCTTCGACCAGGTCACGTTCGATCGCGGTCTCCGGACGATGTTTGCGGTTCATGGTTTCGGTGAAGAACGCGGGATCGTCCTGGGCACAGCCATACCAGTGCGCGGAACTCTTGAAAACAAGTCGCCGGACTGGCGAGTCGGTGGCTGAACAGGCGGCAAGGATGTTGAGGGTGCCGATCACGTTGTTCTCGTGAACCGATTCGGGCCGCGCGCCGCTGGGATCACGCGCCGAATCAACCACCAGACGAGTGTCAATGACCGTGTCGATCTTCGCGGCGCGAACGATCTTTTCGATCAGTCCGTGCTGGACACCAACCTTCACGAATTCAGTCCGTTCGAGTTCGCGGGTCGGCTCTTTCGAATCCACGCCGATTATCGCTTCGATGTCCGGGTTGGATTCAAGTGCGGCCGCGAGCCTCCCGCCCCAGTAGGTGGACAGGCCGGTGACCAGAACCCGGCGGGCGCCTTCTCCTTCCGCGATCGGCATCTGTCCATTGTGTCATTCCCCGTCATCGGCGTGAGAGCTTCAATGGTCGCGATAACCTGAAGGGGCATTGCCAGACGCCGAAACCGCCCAGCAGAATGTCCCGCAGCCAGTTCATGACGACTACGGCGTTTCCGATGGCGAATGGCTGCGCATCAACTGGGGCGAACACCTCCACGCGGTGCAGGTCGATTCGGCGCTTGGCAAAACGGATGTCAGTTATGTCGAGATGGGTGAAGGACCGGCGGTCCTGTTCGTCCACGGCCTCGGCGGCAGTTGGCGCAACTGGCTGGAAAACATCCCGTATTTCGCCAGGAACCACCGGGTCGTCGCGCTCGACCTGCCCGGTTTCGGCGCGAGCCCTCTCCCCCCGGAACCGTTGACCATCGCCGGTTTTGGCGATTTCATCTGCGAGTTCGCTGACCGCATCGGACTCGACGCTGAAACCGCCCTGATCGGCCACTCGATGGGTGGTTTCATTTCGACCGAAGCGGTGATTGACGCGCCGGAACGGTTCTCCAGCCTTACCCTTGTTGCTGCGGCAGGCATCACTTTCGCGACATTCCCCCAGACCCGCAAACAGGTGACAAAAACGGCGCTTGAGCTTTTCCTGCCGCTCGCAAGGAACCGGCTGGAAAGGAACCTGGGCCGTAAACGCCTCCGCACCGCCTCGTTCAAGGGCGTGATCGCCCATCCTGACCTGATGAGCCGCGAAATCCTCTGGGAACTCGCCACCTACGGCGTTAAATCACCGGGCCTGATGCAGGCGGCCTACTCCCTGGCTGGCTACGACACCCGGGACCGGCTCAGCGAAATCGCCCTGCCGACCCTGGTGATCTGGGGCAATCAGGACCGTCTGGTCCCGGTCGGGGCCGCTTACTCCTACGAGAAGCGCATCACCACATCTGAACTCAGCCTGATTGACGATTCGGGTCACATGGTCCAGATGGAGCGCCCCGCCCGTTTCAACAAGGTGCTGGAGGACTTCGTCGACCGCAGGAACTGAAGGGCCGGCCCCGATCAGCACTGCCAGCGTTTCGCCAGTTTCGCTCCCACGTCGTGGATCAGGCTACCGGCCATGAAGTCGTCTTCGCCTGAACCACTCATGTAGGTATGCGTGTAGCCCTCGCGAATCCATTCCTCGTATCCGCGGTCACCGTCAGGTCCGGAACCATCAGCGTCGATGAAGAAGCTCCCCGGACCGGCATCGATCCAGTCCGAACCGTAGCCACCGAAGATCGCGTCCCTGCCGCCATAGCCACAGAGCACATCCTTACCGTGCGCCCCGGTCAGAACGTCATCCCCACGTCCGGCATAGACCCGGTCCAAACCGGGACCCCCATCGATCGTGTCGTCGCCGCCTCGAGAGCAGACCAGATCGCTGCCTTTGCCGCCGAAGATCGTGTCATCGCCCGCGCCGGTGACGAAAACGTCACGCCCGGGAGTCCCGACAAATGTCTTGTCTTTGTCCCGCTTCGACCATTTCGTCGCCACTTCGCCGTGGCAGGTCGGGGGCGCAGCCGAAGCCGGACTGGCAGCTAATGCCAGGCAGGCGGTGGCCGCCACGAACATCGGAAGGATCACTGTGAAACGACTGGTTCTTGCCACGACTTCCTGGCCTCCTGCGCTGTTGCGGACCAGATCGTTGACCTGGCCCGTTCTGAGTCGATGTGAGTTAAACCGTAAAACCGACCGAGACCACCAAAGTTTCGCTATCAGGGCCGGGCGTTTCGCCCGGCCCTGAAGCTTCCTTTACTGGTTGATCGTCGCGTCGAGCGACTTGAGCTCTTTGGTCAATGACTTGACCTGACGCGTGGACTGCTTGACCTTTTTGGCGGCCTTCTTCTTTTTCTTTACGAGACGCTTCTTCGACTTGCAGGCAGACTTCTTCTTGGCTCCGGATGCCTTGCGACATTTCTTCGTTGCCTTCTTGACCTGCTTTTTCGCCTTGCGGACTTTGGCCTTCTGCTTCTTGAGCGACTTCTTGGCCTGGCTCAGCTTTTTCGCGATAACCGGACGGCGGGCCTCGGCGTCGGCGATTTCCTTGCGCTCTGCTTCCCGGGTGACGTAGGTGTCGGTCTGGTTCTGGGCGACGGTCAGCAGGTTGCCTTCGGTCAGGTTGACTTCTGGCACGTGGTAGTTGTTGCTGTTTCCGACGATCAGCTTGGCGAGGTCGGTGCGGGTATCACCCGGGGTGTCGACCGTAGTCAGGTTCAGCCAGTGCGCCCCGTTCTGCCTCTGGCATTCACCCGCGTAGAAGTCGGGCTGCCCGATCCACGGTGCATCCGCGGTCTCCTCGTCAGGAACACCGAAAGCGTATTCGAGGTTGATCAACGGTTTGAGGCTGCCGTTGCTGCCGTCGAGCTGTGCCGGGTTGACACAGACAACTTCGTATTCGTCCTGGCTCACTCGCGGCTCGTTGTGAATCCAGTAGCCAGCGTCCACGCGTGAGTATGCGACTACGTCCCCGGGATAACCCTTGAACGTCGAGAACGCGACGAGGCAGCCGATTTCGCCAGCCTGCGAGCAGGCCGGAACGTTCTGGTACATGCCGCCGACGAGCTCGTTCTTCGGCACGTAGATATTGGCACCCGGCGCGTAGCCACCGATGAAACGGTCGCGCAGTTCGGGGTTGCCGTCGATCTCATCCTTGATCAACCGGGCGGTGTGAGCTGAACCCTGCGAATGACCGATCAGGATGAATCCCCGGCCATCGTTGTAGTTGTTCAGATAATCCCGGAAACCCGAAAGTGCGCTCTGGTAAGCGGTTTCCACGTCCGGGTTGTAGGCGCCCTGATTGCCGCTGAACGTGACCTGGCGGTACATCGGTGCGTAGACATCACAAATTGAGGAGAACATCCGGGCCTGTTGCACTCCAACCCTGCGAATTGGCGGATCCTTGTCGAGATTCGAATTCGGGGTCGCCTGTTCACTCTGGGTCGGGTACAGGTAAAAACAGTCAATCGGTGCTTCAGCCGGGCGGGTGTATCCAAGCGGTGTCTCAGCCTGGCCAGGGGGCGCAATGTTGTTGCCCGCAATGGACCCGGCACAAAGGTCATCGACCTGGCCCGGTTTACACAGCCAGACCGTGTCTTCAGCGGCGGCCGGACTGACAGATGTTGCTGCCCCGAAGCCAGCGAATACTGCGACTAGCGCCAGTACGCGCCAAAGATTCTTCACACCGTGCATTGCTCTCCTGTTCCTGGACCCTGCGGCCATGTTTGCCCAACCCTCACTCCGAGGATACTGCCTTGTTCACGACATGCTTCTTCTGTGTAACCCGACCGGGGGCCGTTTACTTCGCTTTTTGCCGTGACTTCTTTTTCTGTTTGCGTACCTTCTTCAGGTAGGCGTTGGTCTGCCGCTTCACTACGCTGACCAGGTTTCCCATCTGGTCGCTCATTTCCGAAAGATGCGTACCCCATGTAGGGCCGAGGCCTTCGGTGTGCCGAACCCTGGTGTCGGCCGGGGTTGAAATGTCGTCAACCTGGAGCCAGCGGGCACCATTGGCACGGCGGCAACCGGCTTTGTAGAGGTTCGGGAATGACACGAAAGGCGTGACCCCGTCGAAGAACACCGGGGCCAGGTTGCCGTTGATTCCCGGGAACCTCCCGGTTGTGTAGCGCGGCTTGAGGATCTTCCGGTTGCGATCCAGGGCGGCCGGGTTGACGCAGATCACTTCGAACCTGTCGGGATCAAGTCCGGTTGCGACCAGCGCGCCGGTGACCCTGCCAAATGCAGCGTCGGCAGGCGGTTCATGCGAGAAACTCGAACTGGCGATGATGCAGCCGAACTGTGCGGTCTTTGAGCACGCCGGGACCTTCCGGAACTGGCCACCCACCAGCTTGCCTTTCGGCACATAGAGGTTGCCACCGATCAGCGTTGCCGATACGAGCCGTTTCCGCAGGTTCGGTTTCCGGTCGAAGGTCTCTTCGATGAGACGTCCCAGATGGCCGGTTCCCTGCGAATGGCCGATCAGGACGATTCCGCGTCCGCGGTTGTACTTCTTCAGGTAGTCGAGCCAGGCTGCTTTGACTCCGGCGTAGGCGGTTTCGATCGAGTCCGGAGTGATCGTTCCGGTGGCGATCGAGAGCACCGTGTATTGCGGGTATACCGGTGCGAAAACGCGGCAGTTGCGGCTGAACTGGGCGGCCTGCTGCCGGGCGATCTCGTAGACCTCCGGGTCAGTGGCGAGGCTTGCATTCGGCCCGGACTGGCTGCTGACCGTCGGGTAGACGTAGAAGCAGTCAACCAAAGGCTTCGATTGGCGTTTCGGGTTGATCACCCTGGTCGAACCGGTCGGGCTGACCACCGTTGATTTCAGCGATGACATGCAGGGATCGTTCTTGAGGCCCGGTTTGCAGAGCCACTTGAAGTTCTCCTGCGCGAAAGCCCCGCCAGCAAAGGTCAGCAGGCCGCCGGTGGCAGCAATCAGTGCGGCCGCGAGCAGACGTCTCAAGTAATCGCCCCGAGCGAAGCCGAACTGACGGTCTTCGCGTACTTGGCCATAACCCCACGTTCGAACAATGGTTCGGGGGCGTTGTAATGCTTGAGTCGTTCATCGATCTGGTCGACCGTGAGATCTACGTCAAGCCCGCGATTGTCGATGTCGACGGTGATTATGTCGCCGTCTCGAACAGCCCCGATCGGTCCGCCTTTCACAGCTTCGGGCGCAACGTGGCCGATCATCAGTCCGCGGGTCGCCCCGGAGAAACGGCCGTCGGTGAGCAGGGCGACATGTTCGCCCATGCCTTCACCGACCAGTGCCGCTGTCACCTGAAGCATTTCGCGCATCCCGGGACCGCCGGCCGGGCCTTCGTTGCGGATGACGATCACGTCGCCTTTCTCGATTTTGCCTTTTTTGACGTCAGCAAAACAGTCCTCTTCGCGTTCGTAGACGCGGGCCGGTCCGGTGTGGGTGCGACGTTCGGTTCCTGCGACTTTGACCACTGCACCTTCGGGGCAGAGGTTGCCTCGCAGGATGGCGAGGCCACCCTGGGCTTTGAGCGGGGCGTCGACTGGCAGCACGACTTTCTGACCGGGGGTTTCTTCGGCCCGGTCGGCTTCTTCCCCGATCGTCCTGCCGGTGACGGTGATTTCGTCTTCGTGGAGCAGTCCACCGTCCTTCAGGTGCTTGAGGATCAGTGGCACCCCACCGGCGGCATAAAGGTCGGTCGCGACGTAGTTGCCACCGGGCTTGAGGTCAGCCAGCAGGGGTGTGCGGCGGGAAACGGTTTCGAAGTCGTCGATTTCCAGTTCGACACCGGCCTCCCGGGCAACTGCCAGCAAGTGAAGCACCCCATTGGTCGATCCGCCGGAAGCGCAGACCATGGCGATTGCGTTCTCCAACGCTTTCCGGGTGATTATCCGGCTGGGACGGAGGTCGTCTTCGAGGACTTTGAGGACAAGTTCGCCGATGCCTCTCGCGACGGCGTTTTTGTCTTCGTCTTCGGCCGGGACCATCGCCGAGAAGGCTGGCGAGATGCCCAGGGCTTCGAAGGCGCAGGCCATCGTGTTGGCGGTGAACTGACCGCCGCAGGCGCCGTAACCGGGGCTGGCGACTTCTTCGAGTTCGGCCAGTTCTTCGTCGCTGATGTTGCCAGCGGCGTGGGCCCCGATTGCTTCGAAGAGATCAACGATGGTGACGTCTTTGCCGTTGAGATGGCCGGGCTTGATCGACCCGCCATAAAGGACCACGGATGGCACATCGATCCGGGCGACTCCCATTACCGCTCCGGGGATGGTTTTGTCGCAGGCGGCGAGCGCGATGATCGCGTCGAACTGGTAGCCGCGAGCCATCAGTTCGATCGAGTCGGCCACCATTTCACGGCTGACCAGCGATGACTTCATTCCCTGGGTGCCCATGGTGATGCCATCGGAGACAGCGACGGTGTTGAACTCCATCGGTGTTCCTCCGGCGGCCCGGACGCCTTCTTTGACGAATTCGGCCAGCGCCCGCAGTCCGAAGTTGCACGGCATCGCTTCGGTCCAGGTGTTGGCGATACCAACGGTCGGCCGGTTGAGATCGTCGTCGGTGAAACCGATCCCTTTCATGTAGGCCCGGGCCGCGGAACGGTCGGGGCCGTCGAAAACTGCTGACGAGCGCGGGCGCGGCAGCGGGGACCTGGATGTGGAGCCGTTGGTGGACATGCTCACTATCTTAGGCGCCGGGTTGTCCTGCCCGGTGATGGGTGTGGCCGTTTACCTGCCCAGGCCGAATACATCTACCGGTCCGGGCCCGGAGCCGACTGTGTCGAGTCCGTTTCCAACGGCTTCTGACGCGATCTCCCGCGCTTTACGTGCAGCGGTCAGTGGGTCGTGTCCGTGGGCAAGCATGGCTGCCAGTGATGAAGAGTGGGTGCAGCCGGAACCGTGGGCGGAGGTTGCCTGGTGGTGTTCGCCGTCGATCTCGAAGGTCTCTTTGCCGTCGAAGAAGAGGTCGATCAGTCCGGTGCTGTGGCCTCCCGTAACTACCGCGTTTTCTGGCCCCAGTGAGACGACGGCCCTGACCAGTTCTTCCTGGCTGGCGGTCGGTTCGAGTCCGGTGAGCAGACGGGCTTCGGGAATGTTCGGCGTGACTACAGTCGCCAGGGGCAGGATCAGGCCCAGCAGTGTGGCCCGGGCATCGGTCTGGAGCAGGTCCGCCCCGCTTTCGGCAACCATGACTGGATCGATCACCACCGGTATGTCTTCGAGCACGGTGAGACCGTCGGCAACCGCTTCGATCGTTTCGATTGATCCGAGCATGCCGATCTTTACGGCGTCGACGCCGATGTCGTCGGCGACCGCCCGGATCTGTTCGACGATCATGCGGGGGCTGACCGGTTCGATCGCGTTCACACCCACGGTGTTCTGGGCGGTGATCGCGGTGATCGCGGTCATTCCGTGCACACCACATCGGGCGAATGCCTTCAAGTCGGCCTGGATGCCTGCTCCGCCACCGGAATCTGATCCGGCGATCGAGAGAACCGTCGGGATTTTGCGCTTGCTCATTACCGCAGGATATGAAGATGGGCGATGGTCAGGGTTCCACCGGCGCCTCCTGACCGGTGCGGCTGTACTTTCCGGCGATAGAACAGGTCAGGTATCCGAGGACTTCGAGCCTGGCCAGGGCGATTGCGATCCCGGAGGCGTCCCGGGCGAGGAAATCAGCGGTGCTGTCAACTGTGTCGCATCCACGTTCGACCGCGTCAAGGACCGGACTGAGGTCCGGGGCAAGGGCTGGTCCGGGAATCGGCAGGGGCATGGCCCCAACCCCGATAACCCGGTCGATCACGTCACGTGCGCCGCGGACCAGCGCCGCTCCGTTCGCAATCAGTTCGTTGGTGCCGGCGGCGGGACCGATCGTCACCTGACCGGGGACCGCGCCGACTTCACGCCCGGCGTCAGCCGCCATTTCGGCGGTAATCAACGATCCGGAACGGAATGCCGCTTCGACCACGACGGTCATCTGGGACATCGACGCCATGATCCGGTTTCTGGCCGGGAAGCCCCAGCGCCGGGGCGAAGTGCCTGGCGGCATTTCGGAGACAACCAGACCTTTCTCGAGGATCTGCCGGTAGAGCCTCTGATGCGAGACGGGATAGGCCCGGTCCGGGCCGGAGGCGAGCACGGCAAGGGTGCGGCCACGTTCTAGCGCTCCACGGTGGGCCGCTCCATCGATCCCGAGAGCCATGCCGGAGATCACGGCGATCCCGGTGGACGCGATCTCACCGCCGAGGTTCCGGGCGACTTCAAGGCCGTAGCCAGTTGCCCGTCTCGATCCGACGATGGTGACTGACGCCTGCGTTTCCAGTTCCGAAAGGGGGAAACCTTCGCCTTTGCCGATCAGTACCCGCGGTCCGTCAGCGCCATCGGTCAGGCCCCGCGGGAAGCGCGGATCATGGTGGCAGCAGGCCCAGCAGCCGGAATCCAGCAGGGCGTTCACCATCAACTCCTCGGTGATCCCGGCGTTCGCTGAAAGGACCGCGTCCGCCTGTCCGGGCGCGACCACGGCAGCCAGAGCTTCATTTTCGAGTCGCAGGAGTTCGGGTGTACGCCTCCCCGGCCGGTCGTCGCAAGAGACCTGGATGTTCGGCGCAAGTTTCGCTATCAGCCACGACCGCCGCAGGCAGTCAGGACAGGCCGATTCGGCAGTGACGCCGGACCCGGTCATCTCGCTTCCCTTCGACGCATCGTGATCGCCGACCCGATCTGGTCGGCTCCAATTACGGCACTGCCATCAAGGTCGGCGATAGTCCGGGCAACCCGCAGGGTCCGGTCATGGGCCCGGCCGCTGAACCGCTGCTGCTGATGCGCATCCGCCAGGATCCGAATCGCGTCGGCATCGATTTCAAAACTGGCTGTTTCGGTCGGGCTGGCCGTCGAGTTGGTCCGCGGTTCGCCGTAGCGTTCGGTCATCATTTCGCGTGCTTTCAACACCCGTTTACGCACCGCAGCCGACTTTTCGCCGGGTGGACCGCCCATCGCTTTGCCCCCTGGTTGATCCACCGCCAGGGTGATGTCGATTCGGTCAGCCAATGCACCGCTAAGGATTGCGCCGTAGCGGCGGATCGCCATTGGCGTGCATTCGCAGCGCGGATCGCCTTGCCCCCGCCCGCAGGGACAGGGGTTTGCCGCCGCCACCAGGGTGAAACGGCAAGGCAGGGTCTGTCGGCCATTTGCCCTGACGATGCTCACCTCCCCGGTTTCCATTGGCTCCCTCAACGCCTCGAGTGAAGATCGCCGGAACTCGCACAGCTCATCGAGGAAAAGCACCCCGCGGTGAGCGAGGGTGATTTCCCCGGGGCGTGGTGGTGAACCGCCACCGACCAGACCGGCTGCCGACACCGTGTGGTGCGGTGCGCGAAACGGACGTGCGGCAGAAATCGATCCCCTGCCAATGCCGCACACGCTGGCGATACGGGCAACCTCGAGGATTTCGTCACGTTCCAGAGGCGGCAGAATCGAAGAAATCCTTCTTGCCCCGAGCGACTTCCCGGCACCGGGCGGGCCAATCACCAACAGGCCATGTTCACCGGCTGCGGAAATCTCGAGCGCCCGCCGGAAGTGCCCCTGACCCCTGAGGTCGCACATGTCGGGCAATGCCGAAGTTCCACTGAGGTCAAGCGGGACCGGCTTTCCTCCGGGGAAGCTGCCTTCTGACAGCTGCCTCAACTCCGCGACGTTCTCGATCGTCCTGACATCAATTCCGTGGGCGAGCGCGGCCTCGGCTCCGTTTTGCGGCGGCAGGACAATGCCAGTCTTGCCGCTGGCCCTGGCCGCTTCAGCCATGGCCAGGGCACCGCGAACCGGCCGCAGGCTCCCGTCGAGGGCCAGTTCACCAGCGAATGCCCATTCGCCGATCATGCCGGCGGGGATCTCGCCGGAAGCCCCAAGCAAGGCCGATGCCAGCGCCAGGTCGAGTCCGGGCCCGACTTTTTTCAGGTCGGCCGGGGCCAGGTTTGCGGTGATCCGCTTCAGCGGAAAGTCGTATCCACAGTTGACCAGGGCCGCCCGTACCCGTTCGCGGGCCTCCCTTACTGCCGCATCGGGCAGACCCACGATCTGAAAAGCGGGCAGGCCACGTTGGACGTCAACTTCGACCCGGACCGGCCTTGCCGAAATGCCATCGATCGTGAATGCGGTGGTTCCGGCGAGCATGGATTCAACCTACGAAGCAATTTCTGACTCGTTGCTGGAGATCACGAACAAATGTCGAACAAGTTCTAAACACAGGCATCAATTTCATCCGGGATGGGAAAACTCAGAGCTAGGTTGAGCCCATGTCGCCAGAAGACACGACAGGGAAAGCACCCGATCCCCGCCGGGTGACTGGCCAGAGGGCCGAAGACATCTGCGCCAGCCGACTGAAGCAGCGGGGCTGGCAGATCATTGCGCGCAACTGGCGTATCAAGGCCGGGGAGCTCGACCTGATCGCCAGGTCAGGATCGATCCTGGTTGTGGTCGAGGTGAAAGCGGGTCACATCGGCTCAGTCAGGGGCCCGCCCCTGCCCGTGATGGCAGTCGGCCCGAACAAGCAGCGCCGCATCAGGAAACTCGCTTCCGCCTGGGTCGCGTCACATGGCAGGAATGCCGGGTTTCGGGAGGTCCGTTTCGACGTAGTCGGAATCCAGTTCGACCGGGAAGGATCGATCGCGACCTACGACCACATCGAAAACGCCTTCTGAAAAGACCTAAGCGGCGCGGCGATGCTCGCGGTAAGCCTCGGAGTCAAAAGACATGCGGTGAATCGGTGACGGACCGTTCAGAACGATCGAATCACGATGCGATTCGGAGGCATACCCTTTGTGTCCTTCAAACCCGTAAAGCGGATAGAGCGCACCGGCCCGGGTCATGTAACGGTCCCTCGAAACCTTGGCGATCACCGACGCCGCCGCTACGGCCGCGCTGGTCGAATCTCCCTTGACCAGTTTGCGGTGCTCCACCGGACATTCAGCCAGCTGGAAGCCATCAACAAGGCAGACCGTTCCCGGAGCCGCCCGAAGGCCCTCAAGTGAACGTCCGAGACACTCCTTGTTGCTCACGTGAAGTCCGTGCTCATCGATGTAACGGGACGAACGCATCACCACACAGACCCGCGTTGCGCACCGCATTATCACCGGGTACAAACGCTCTCGTGCCTTGGCGGTCATGCGTTTGGAGTCGTTCAGGTCAGCCAGCAGGCCGTCACCGAAGTTCTCGATGCAGCGCCGATCAAGCAGCACAGCGGCAGCGACTATCGGGCCAGCCAGGCAGCCCCGCCCTGCTTCATCGGTACCAGCCACGAAACTGGCTTCCAGATCCCGGTCGAAGGCGAAAAGCCCCGCGGGATCAGGTCCGGACTTCTTTTTAGAGGCCACCGATGCGATTCGGCGGCCAGTAGGTGCCGAAAGCCTTGCCGATCAGCCAGTCCTCCGGGAGCGGCCCCCAGAAACGGCTGTCCTCGGAATTGCCGCGATTGTCACCCATCATGAAGAAGTGGCCCTCAGGAATCGTGATCTCACCAGCAATGTTGCAGCCCGAACCACCGTTGCACGGTTTGATCTCGTAACCATCCGGCTGCTCGACGACCCCGTTGACTACCGGCATTCCGTCTTCAATCGAGACCGTATCGCCCGGCCCGGCCACGATCCTCTTGATGAACGTCTCTTTCGATTGCTCCGGGGTTGCGGTCGGACAAAGTTCGTTGCCCTGGATCGAAGGATCGCCGCACCGGCCGTTGTCGGCACCGGCCGGCGGATGGAACACAACTACGTCACCGGTCTTCGGATCCTTGAAATGGAAGATGGCGCGATTGACCAGAACCCGCTGGCCGACGTCAAGAGTCGGCTCCATCGATCCCGAAGGGATCTGGTACGGCTTGATCAGGAATGCCTGAATCAGCAACGCCAGCCCCAGGGCCAGCGCCACGATCACGACCAGTTCAACGAAGCTCCCCCCGGCCGTCTTGGGCTTGGGGATCTTCGGGCTCAGGCCTTGTCCTTCTCGTCCTGCTCGCCGTCAGCGGCGGGCTCTTCGGTGGCTTCAGCTTCCGGTGCGGCCTCTGCTTCGGGAGTTTCCTCCGGGGCTTCGGCAGCCTCAGCGGTTTCAGCGGCAGCTTCTGGAGCTTCAGTGGTTTCAGTTGCCTCGGACTCGGTGCCTTCGGCGGACGGAGCGTCGACTACTTCTTCGACTGGCTCCTGAACCTCACCCGATGCGTCAACCGGACCAGCGTCAGTGCTGACCATTTCTTCATCGATGCCCCAGCGGCGCTCGGCAACACGGGCGGCCTTGCCGACCCGGTCACGCAGGTAGTACAGCTTGGCGCGACGGACGCGACCACGGGATGCAACTTCAAGCTTTTCGATCTTTGGTGAATGGAGCGGGAAAGTTCGCTCGACACCCACACCGAAGGACTGCTTGCGAACGGTGAACGTCTCACGTACGCCCGATCCCTGTCGCTTGATCACAACACCCTCAAATACCTGCGGGCGCTTGCGATTGCCCTCGATCACGAGAAAGTGAACGCGGACGCGGTCTCCAGGCGCGAAGGACGGGAGTCCCTTGCGGATCTGGCTGGCTTCGATTTCTTGGATTACTGTGCTCATGGCTTAAAAAGACGGGCCGGGTGGCCCGCAGAGCGGCAATGTTACTGATTCAGTCGCCTTGACGACCTTCTCGTGCTTCGCCACGCTCCCGGCTCTGCTCCATACGCCATTCCCGGACCTTCTGGTGATCGCCTGAAATCAGTACTTCAGGGATGCCCCAGCCCCGGTATTCAGCCGGTCGGGTGTAGTGCGGATATTCCGGCAAGCCGTCCAGTGCTTCGCTGTATGACTCTTCCACCGCACTGTCGGCATCGCCCAGGGCGCCCGGAAGACGCCGCATCAGGGCATCGGCCACGACCATGGCCGGCAGCTCTCCCCCGGCCAGAACGTAACGACCGATCGATACTTCGTCGTCGGCCAGGTGATCATGGACCCGTTGGTCGAATCCTTCATAACGACCGCAAAGCAGGGCGATACCCGGCTCGGCGGTCAACTCGGTGACCAGTTCATCGTCGAGCAGGCGGCCGGACGGACTGAGCAGGACGGTGCGCGGACGATCGCCGTCGCCATAAACGCCTTGCAACGCAGCGTCGACGACGTCGACCCGCAGGACCATGCCTGCCCCGCCACCGTAGGGCGAATCATCGACCCGGCCACCCTTCAGCGGGGTCCAGTCCCGATAGTCACGGGTGTTCAGCTCAGCGCCATGTTCGATCGCTTTGCGAACCGGACGCTGGTCACGAAACCAGTCGAAGGCCTCGGGGAAAAGAGAGAAAATGTCGAGCTTCACGAAACTGCCTTCCGGCGGGGGGAAGTTCAGTCGAGGATGTCGACGAGAACGCGGCGCTGCTCCTTGACGGCAGCGGCCTTGGCGACGGTACGGATCGCATTCGCGACCCGGCCACCTTTGCCGATTACCCGGCCGAGGTCATCCTCATCGACGGTGATCTCGAAGATGAGGTCACCGTCCTCTTCGAGCTCCTCAACCTCAACTGCATCCCGATCCTCAACGAGCGACCGGGTGATGTAGAGGAGCATTTCCTGCATGGAGCTCAGCTGCCGTTGGCTTTGATGCCCTTGATCCGCAGCAGGCCTGCGACCCGCTCGGAGGGCTGAGCGCCCTTTTCGAGCCAGTACTTCGCACGCTCTTCGTCGAGCACGATGGTCGACGGCTCGGTCTGGGCGTTGTACTGCCCGATCGTTTCAATCGAGCGTCCATCACGCGGAGAACGCTTGTCGGCGACGACGATTCGCCAGATCGGGTTCTTCTTGGAACCAACTCTTCTAAGTCTTATACGGACAGCCATTTGGACGCGGAATCCTACACTCTTTCAGCGGCGACGGATCTTCGGCCGCTGCTGCTTGCCGGTCATCTTGGCCAGCTGAGCCGGATCAGGCATGTTTCCGTTGGCCATCTGCTTCATCAGCTTGCGCATCTGATCGAACTGTTTGACCATGTTGTTGACCTGCTGGATCTTCGTTCCAGACCCGTTCGCGATGCGGCGGCGACGTGATCCCTTGATGATTTCGGGGTAAGCACGCTCGTAAGGGGTCATCGAAAGGATTATCGCTTCGACCCGGTCCAGTTCGCCGTCGTCGACGTCTACGTCCTTGAGCTGTTTCATCGCCCCCATGCCGGGCATCATTCCGATCAGGTTGCCGATCGGGCCCATCTTGCGAACCTGACGCATCTGCTTGAGGAAATCGTCGAGCGTGAAAGTATCGCTCGCCATTTTCTTCTGAAGTTCTTCGGCTTCTTCTTCGGTGACCTGCTCCTCGGCCTTTTCGATCAGGCTGAGTACGTCGCCCATGCCGAGGATGCGGCTGGACATGCGGTCCGGGTGGAATCGCTCGAAATCACCGAGTTTCTCGCCGGTCGAAGCAAACAGAATCGGCTTGCCGGTAACCGCCTTGACCGAAAGCGCGGCGCCGCCGCGGGCATCACCGTCAAGTTTGGAAATGATCACGCCGTCGAACTCGGCCGATTCAGCGAAAGACTCGGCGACCCCGACCGCGTCCTGCCCGGTCATCGCGTCAACGACCAGCAGCACGTTCATCGGCTTGACCCGCTTGCGGATGCGGACCAGCTCATCCATCAGCTCGTTGTCGATGTGGAGGCGCCCGGCCGTATCGATGATCAGGACATCGCGGTTTTCGTCCTGGGCCTTTTCCAGTGCCCAGCCGGCGATCTCGACCGGATCGGCGTCCGTTCCCTGCTGGTAGACCACGGCACCGGCGCGTTTGCCGACCGTTTCGAGCTGCTGGATCGCGGCCGGACGGTAAACGTCACAGGCGGCCAGGGCGACCCGTTTGCCTTCTTTGGTCAGCAGCTGGGCGAGCTTGGCGGTAGCGGTGGTTTTGCCCGAACCCTGAAGGCCGGCCATCATGATCACCGTGGTGCCCTTGTTCGAGAAGACGAGATCGCGGCCGGCGCCACCCATCAGCTCGGTCAACTCTTCGTTGACGATCTTGACTACCTGCTGGCCCGGATTCAGGCTGCCCAGGACATCGGCGCCCTGGCAGCGTTCCTTGACCTTTGCGGTGAAGGACTTGACTACCTTGAAGTTGACGTCAGCTTCAAGCAGGGCGAGGCGGATCTCCCGCATCGCCTTGTCGATGTCGGCCTCGGTCAGTTTGCCGCGGCCGCGGACATCGGAAAGGGTTGACTGAAGTCGTTCAGAAAGCTGGTCGAACATTGGGTCTCACCTTACCGGCATCCGCCGGTGGTCATGGGTTGGGTCCGGTAGGGGTCTCCCGCCTGCCCCAGCCATCCATACTCGACCCCTACCGGACCCAACCTGCAGTCGGATGCAGAAGGATCAATCCTCGGCGAGCAGAGCTTCCGCGAACTCGGTGGGATCGAATGGCCGCAGGTCTTCCAAACCTTCACCCACCCCGATCAGCTTGACCGGGATCTGGAGCTCCGTAGCGATCGCCAGGGTGATGCCTCCCTTGGCAGTACCGTCGAGTTTGGTCAGGACGACACCGTCGACGTCGGTTGCTGCCGCGAAGGCCTGGGCCTGTCGCAGCCCGTTCTGTCCGGTGGTCGCGTCGATCGAGATCAAGGTTTCGTGTGGTGCTCCCGGCATCTGCTTCTCGATTACCCGGCGGACCTTGCCGAGTTCGTCCATCAGGTTGCTCTGGGTGTGGAGCCGGCCGGCAGTGTCGATGATCAGCACGTCCACCCCGCGTGCCTTGGCTGCGTTCACCGCATCAAAAGCGACCGAACCGGGATCCGCTCCTTCGTTCGAACGGATGATCTCCGCGCCGGAACGGTCAGCCCAGGTGGTGAGCTGCTCGGCGGCTGCGGCCCGGTAAGTATCGGCTGCGCCCAGCAGGACGCTCAAACCGAACTCGTTCTTCAGGTGCCAGGCGATCTTGCCGATGCTGGTTGTTTTCCCGGTGCCGTTGACGCCGGTCATGAGCAGCACCGCCGGGTCGTTACTGAGGTCGATCGGTGAGCGGTTGGTTGATGCGATCTCAGCCAGGATCTCGACCAGTCGGGCCTTGATTGCCACGCCGTCCGGAGGAACCAGTCCCGAATCGACTTCGTGCTCGAGCTTCTCGACTACCTGCGCGGTGGTGGTCGCACCGGCGTCGGCAAGGATCAGGGCTTCTTCAAGCCGCTCCCAGGTCTCTTCATCGATCCGGTCGAACAGGCTCGAAGTGATTTCTTCAGAGAGCGCCCGGCGGCTCTTGGCGAGGCTCTCACGCAACCGTTTGAAGGCGCCACGCCGCTTCGGCGCTGCTTCATCTTCGGGCTGTGCTGCGGCCGTTTCGGGGATCACACGGTCGCCCAGGTTCAGGATGTCATTCCAGGTCGTCGGCAAGGTGATCCTGATCTTGAACTAAATGCCGGTTCGGCGCAGTTCAGGCGACTTCTTCGAGGGAGACGCCCTCGAGTGATTTCACGTCACGCGGCAGGCGCCGTGAAATCACCTTGGTCACACCGTCGCCTCCCATGCTCACTCCGTACAGGACATCGGCCGCATCCATGGTCAGTTTCTGGTGGGTGACGATCACGAACTGGGTGCGGTCGGAGAACTGACGGACCAGCTCCAGGAACCGATTGATGTTGGTGTCGTCGAGGGCGGCTTCGACTTCGTCGAGGATGTAGAACGGGCAGGGACGGGCGAGAAAGACAGCAAAGACGAATGCCAGTGCGGTCATTGCTTTCTCGCCACCGGAGAGCAGGCTCATCTGGCGCATGCGTTTGCCTTCCGGGGTGACTTCCAGTTCGACCCCGAAATCGGCGGCGATGTCATCCTCATCGGCTTCGGCTTCACCGGCGGTTGCTTCGTCTTCGCTTTCATCGGTGCTTTCGGCTTTCGCCGAAGCCGCAGCCCGCAGGTCGACCGAACGCAAACGTCCGCTGCCTTTCGGGAACAGCTGCTCGATCATCTCTTCAAAGTTCTTTGCGGTTGCTTCGAACGTCTCGTCGAATGAGCGTTTGATCTCGGCGTCGATGTCACGGATCACGCCTTCGAGTTCACGCAGGCCGCGTTCGGTGTCTTCTCGCTGGGACACGAGCTGCTCGACGTACTCCATCGCTTCTTCGTATTCCTTCTGGGCCAGCGGGTTCACGGGCCCGAGTCGTTCACGACGCAGGCGCAGGTTGGTCAGGCGACGGTCGATCTGCTCGCGTTCATCCTGGGCCAGTGGTTCTTCGGCTTCGGCTATTTCTTCACCGAGCTTCTCGGAGATACGTTTCAGTTCCCCGGCGGCTTCGGTCCGGCGATCGCCGAGGTGGGCCGCTTCGACTTCCGACCTGGTGACCTGTTCGGCCACCGCTCGCAGCCTCGCCTGGATTTCCACTTCCTGGTCGGAGCAGCGCTTCAGTTCGGCGGCGATCTCGTCCGCGTCACCCTGGTCACCGATCACTGTGCGTTCGGCTTTGCCGATGCGATCCCGGACTGCCTGACCGACCGCTTCGGAGGCAACCCGGAGCTCGGCAATCAGAGCGAGCAGGCCTTCAACGGCTTCCATGCGTTCGGCGAGACGCTCGCGGTGGCGTTCGCCGAGCAGGCCTTCGGCTCGACGGGCATGGCGGGTGGCGCGCTCAGCCCCTGTGTGGACGTTTTCGAGGGCTTCGAGCCGGCTGGCTTCGGCACCGTCAACCCGGGCCTGCCGCAACCCCTCGACCGCGGTGGCGAGGCCGGCATCGACTTCGGATAGTTCTTCCACCAGGCGTTTCGCGCGCTCGGACGCACTTCCGCTGGAACCAAGGTCAAGGGTCAGTGGAGCGAGTTCGATCCGCAGTTTCTCCAGCCGGCTTTCCATGATCCGGCCACGCTCGACCACGGCCGAAGTCCCGATCGCGATCTTTTCCTGGCCGGACCGGAGTGAGTTCAGGATCCCCCAGATCGCGGTGCGTTCCCGGTCGCGTTCAGCGAAACGCTCCTCGGCCGCGCTGCGGCGCTTCGATACGGCGGTGAGTTCCTTTTCGAGACCGTCGCGCTTTGCCCGGGCCTGACGGGCGGCTTCACGGGCCGCTTCGAGCCGGTCTTCACCAAAACGAAGCTCTTCGGCGACGAGCTTCGCCCTCAATCCCAGTTCTTCCCGTTCGATACGGGCACCGATCTCGGCCGAATTTGCCTGCTGCTTCAGCGGCCTGAGCGCACGGCGAGCCTCACGTTCCACATCCAGGGCCCGGTCGAGGTTGTCGCGGGTTGCGTTCAGTTTCAGTTCAGAACGGCGACGGCGTTTCCTGAACTTGCCGAGGCCGGCCGCTTCTTCGATCAGTTGTCGACGTTCACGCGGCTTCGAATGGACGATCGAATCAACCCGGCCCTGGCTGATCACCGAATGCATTTCTTTGCCCATGTTGGCGTCGGAGAGAATTTCGACGATGTCGGTCAAACGGCAGCGGGCACCGTTCAGGCGGTATTCACCGTCGCCGTTGCGATCGAGCTTTCTCGTGATCGCGATCTCGCTGAGGTCAGTTGCGATCTTGCCGTCGGAATTGTCGATCACGACTTCAACCTCAGCTGTCGAGCGCGCGCCGACGTCCTTGCCGCCGACCGAAATCACGTCCTGCATTGAAGTTCCGCGGATCGCCCCCGGGCTCTGCTCGCCCAGCGCCCACAGAACGGCGTCAGTGATGTTCGATTTGCCGGAACCGTTGGGCCCGACGATCACGCTCACACCCGGCGTGAATCTGAGTTCAGTTTTCTCGGGGAAGGACTTGAAGCCCTTCATGGTCACTGATCGCAGGAACATATCCCCTTAAAACTGACCAACCCATCGGACGGGGAAGGCGTTCAATGCTGCAATTTGCGGGGATCAGTCGCCGAGTGAGTCGAGCCCGGCGGCCGCAGCGACCTGTCCGGCCGCTTTCTTGCTGCGTCCGACTCCGCGGCCGATCTCTTCGCCTGCCAGTTTCACTGCCACTTCGTAGGTGCGTTGATGGGCCGGGCCGGACGAACCGACAACCGTGTATTCGACGGTCTGTCCGCGACTTGCGACCGCCTCCTGGAGGGCTGATTTGAAGTCGGTGCGGGTGGCTTGCACCGTTTCGATCCGGTCGTGGAAAGCATCGACCACGGCCGCCGCGGTCTTTTCGAACCCGAAGTTCAGATAGCAGGCCCCGATCATCGCTTCGGTTATTTCCGGCAATGGGCGTTCCCCCTCGAGCAGGAGGCGTGCCGGCGTCTGTTTGCCGTTTCGACCGGCCGGATCGGCGTCGAGCAGCATCTGCGGGATCCCGATCTCGCGACCGATGGCCGAGCATGAAGTTCCACTGACCGCCTGGTTCAGGATCTTGGTGAGCGCCCCGGCGTCGAGGTCGGGCAGCTTGCGGTAAAGCTCATCCGCAATTGAGAGGCCGAGGACACTGTCCCCGAGCAGGGCCAGTCGTTCGTATGAACCGACCCGGTCTTCAGCCCACGATGAGTGGGTCAATGCGGCGAAACGTGCCTCCTCGGGCAGTTCCGCGATCAGTTCTTCGAGGGTGCCGCCGTCGGGCTTTCGCCCCGGCTTGCCTTCACGAGCCCGCTTTAGCCATGACAAAGTCAACGGCGTCTCCCACCGTGCTGATCTGGCCGGCTTCCTGTTCGGACACGGCGATTCCGTATCGATCTTCGAGTTCCATCACCAGTTCGTACAGGTCGAGTGAATCAGCGTCGAAATCTTCCTTGAACCGGGCCGTTTCGGTGATCTGTTCCGGTTTCAGTTCCAGTTCCGTGACCAGATGGTCTCGCACCAGGTCCATGACGCCGTCTCGATTTCCATCAAAATTCATTATCTGTTTCCTATCACGCAGGGCTGTCGGGTCCGGTGGCACCACGATTGGCACCTACACGGTGGAGCATTTCTTCGGTCAGGCCGGGAACGTCTGCGGCGGCTGCCCTTGCGGCAAGTCGAATCGCGTTGGCAACGCCATCTGATCCGCTGCTTCCATGCCCAACCACGGTCACTTTCCTCAGGCCCAGCAGGATCGCTCCGCCGGTTGTATCGGGGTGAAGGTCGCGACGCAGGCCACCGAGGGCGGGTTTCAGCATCAGTCCGCCGATCGCTGAAACCGGGTTTTTGCGGGCGGCATCACCGATCGCCGTGGTGATCAGTTTCACCGCACCCTCCATCGCTTTCAGGGTGATGTTGCCGGTGAATCCGTCGGTGACGATCACGTCGGCGGCCCCGGCCGGAATGTCCCGTCCTTCGACGTTGCCGATGAAGTCGATTTCGGTGGAGGCGCTCAAAGCGGCGTTCGCTTCAACCACCTCGTCTTTGCCTTTGCCGGCCTCTTCCCCGACTGAGAGCAGGCCGACCTGGGGAGCTTTGACCCCGAGTGCGCCTTTCATGAAGGAGGCACCCAGGTAAGCGAACTGGATGAGCTGCTGGGCGCGAACGTCGAGATTGGCCCCGACGTCAAGGAAAAGAACGGTTTTGCCCGGGAGCGGTACCTGGGCGGCGAGGGCCGGTCGTTTCACCCCTTTGGAGCGGCGCAGACCGAAAGTCGCTGCGGCCATCGTGGCTCCGGTCGAACCGAGGCTGACCACCGCATCCGAATTGCCGGCCTTGACGTCAGCGACCGCCCGGACTATCGAAGCGTCCGGCCGCGACCTGACCGCGGGCACCGGATCGTCCTCGTTGAGGATGGCTTCACGGGTGTCGATCAGGGTGACCGAAGGAAGATCCTTGAAATCAAGCCGGTCCGCCGGACCGAAAACCCGAATGTTCAGCCCGTCGGCCGCAGCCGCACGAACTCCGGTTTCGAGCACATCGAAACCTTCTTCAACCCCAAACCCGTCGAGCGCGACCGTGGTCCCGCCGGGGCTCAACTACTGGCCTGGACCGCCGATGGCGGGATTTCGCTGGGCGATGATTTCGCGGCCCTTGTAATCCCCGCAGGTCGGGCAGACACGGTGAGGAAGCCGGGGCGAGTGACACTTGGTGCAGTGATTCACACGGGCCTTCGCGGCTTTGTGGGTGGCGCGACGCTTGTCACGGCGGGTCGACGAAGTTCTTTTCTTAGGGACGGCCATAGCGACGGCGCAGTCTATACGAAGCAACGGCCTCCCGTCTGTCCGGGCAAAACAGACAACGGTCCACAACCCGAAAACAGAAGAACCGGGTCGGTTTTGCCCCGTATGTCGGGCCTTAACCGACCCGGAACCCGTTCGTTCGTCCCCGCACAGAGGTCCGGGTCGGTTTTGCCGCATCTACTGCGGCAAAGTCGACCCGATGCTGAGTCTGGTTCGGAAGCAGAGATCTGCCCGAACTGGGGTCATGCCTAGATCTGGCGCAATTTGGACCATCTCGGGTCCAGGTCCTGGCCGTGATCGTGATCCTTCGGGTCGGAGTCGTTCAAGGTCTTTCCGCAGTACGGGCAGAGCCCCTTGCAGTCATGCCGGCAGACGATCTGGTTCGGCAGGGAGAGGATCAGGGCATCGTGGGTCCATGATTCGACATCGAGAATGCGATTGTCCACATAGGGGCTGAGCAGTTCGGCCGCAGTCATTTCATCTTCGTCGTCGTCTTCATGCCCATGTTTGCGGGAATGATTCTCGTCCGGTGGCTGATCGACCTCCCGGGCATCGACGTGGACCCGGGCGACCGCTGGATCGAGGCATCGCACGCATGGTCCGGACAGGCCAACGTCAAAACGAAGGCGCAGGGCGAAGCCGCTGCTGGTCCGGGAAACATCCAGAACGAATGGAACCTCGGCCGGGTCCGCCGTGTAAGACTGCCCGCCCAGTTCGACGACTGCCGGACTGACCACTCCTTCGATCCGCTTGGCATCACCATAGGTGAGTGCGAGCGAGTCCAGATCAACTTTTTCTATCAGCATTCATCCACCATCTTTCTAACCTGTCTCCCGCTACCTCTACGATGTCGATCTGATCTTCAGAGTAACGACATGACCACACCGGACCCGACAAGCACCAGCTACCTGGAATCAGTGCGATCCCAGGTGCCGCTCTACGACGAGCTGCAGGCGGCTGCCACAGCCGCGATCCCTTTCACGCCGTCAACCGTGTTGGAACTGGGGATCGGAACCGGCCAGACCAGCGCCGCCCTGCTCAACCGCTTCCCCGACTCGAAGATCACCGGCCTCGATTCCGACCCGGACATGGTGTTCCGGGCCCGCGAACAGATCGCCGACGTAAGCCTTGCCCGCATGGAGGACCCGCTTCCGGACGGACCATGGGACCTGATCATCTCGGTGCTCTCGATCCACCGGCTCACCGACGAGCAGAAGCAGACTCTCTTCCGCCGCGCGCGTCAGAACTCGCAGGCTCTCGTAATCGGAGATTTCGTGGCCCTCCCGACCGGCGAAGGCGCAACCATGGTTGACGGTACCGCCTACCCCGGTCCGGCAGAACACCTCGCCGAATGGTGCGGTGGCGAAATCGCCTGGGCAAAGGATGACCTCGTCGTCATCGTCGCCGACTACCGCTGACCGGAGTCCGCAGCAATAAAAAAGGCCGGCATCGCCGACCTTTCAGGATTTACTCTTCCAGTTCGTCCAGCGACTCTTCGTCGCGGCCAGCGAGGCGATCTCTGCCCCTCTGGACTGCTGCGGTGAACTTCTGGAGGTTCACTTCAAGGGTGTTGAGGATCTCGTCGGCGTAATCCTCGGCGCCGAGACGGATCTCCCGCTCGCGTGACCTGGCATCTTCGACGATCTCATCAGCGGCTCGTTCAGCCTGCTTGGTTACTTCTTCGTCGGATACGAGTCGCGCCTGCTGTTCACGAGCCTCGCGGATAACCCTTTCGGATTCACGCTTGGCTTCTTCGAGCATTTCCTGACGCTCTTTGACGATCCACCGGGCCTGCTTGATTTCCTCAGGGATAGTTGCCCGCATCTGATCGAGCAGGTCGTATATCTCCTCGCGATCAACCCGGACCTGGTCCGTGAGGGGGACCGGTCGCGCGTTGTGGACGAGATCATCAAGCTTGTCTATGAGTACAAGGACATCCATATTTCAGGGAACCCTATGCGTCTCCGTGGATTTCGGGGGGAAAGTGGTCATTTCCAGAACATTCTGCATGGAACCGCCCACTCCTGTATTCGGACGAAAAGAAATTATCTGCGTCCCAGTCTATCCGCCAAGGCGGTTGCTACCGGTGCTGGCACCAGATCCGAGATGTCGGCATTGAAGATCGCCATCTCCTTCACCCCGGTCGAAGAAAGGAAGCTGAAGCTGGAGTGAGCGAACACATAAACGCTCTCGATTCCCGGATCCAGCTTGTGGTTCAGGTGGGCCATCTCGTTTTCGTATTCGAAATCGGAGATTGCACGCAGTCCCTTGACGATCGCGGTGGCCCCGACCTCGCGGGCCAGTTCGACCACCAGGTTGGAAAAGATCCTGACCTCGATGTTGTCGAGGTCGGTCGTTGCATCCTCAATGAAAGCTTTGCGTTCCTCGGCCGTGAAAAGCGTCTTGTTTTTGCGCATCGGCTTGTTGACGACGCCGACCACCACCCGGTCGAAGGTGCGTGACGCCCGCCCGATGATGTCGAGATGACCGTTGGTTACGGGGTCGTAACTGCCGGGACAGACTGCTATTCGTGGCTGTTCTTTGCTCATTTCATTTCTCGTCGCGGGAATCTTTATGGAATGTAACCAGGGTCCGTCCGTATCGGCGCTCCCGAACGGCTTCCAGGGAAGGAAGTTCCAGCGGGAACTTTGCCGCACTCTCGACGACAACCCGTCCCCCGGGGGCCAGTATCCCCGGTAAATCTCGATCCAGATCGGCCGCTACTCCCTCTGCCATGCGGTATGGAGGGTCGATCAGGACGAGGTCGAAAAGTTGGCCGTTCCGGGTTGAAAGCCAACTCGTGGCTTCCGCACGCACCAGTTCGATCTCTTCGATCAGACCGAGGTTGTGCACGTTGCCCATGGCTGGCCGGGTGTCACTGTCGACCAGGGTCGCACTGGCCGCGCCCCGTGAAATCGCTTCGATGCCGAGGGCACCGGTGCCGCAGTAGAGGTCAGCGACCCTGTATCCGGAGATGTCACCAAGCGCCGAGAAGAGTGCTTCCCGCACCCTTTCGGAAGTCGGCCTTACCTTCCATCCTTTCGGGGCGAGCAACTGCCTGCCACCGAGCCTTCCGGCGATCACCCTCATCTCCTGATTCCTTCCGGGCCGAAACGACGGCCTGCGTATTCGAGCATCGGACCGAATTCGGGGGCGTCGAGCCCGCCCCACGCTTTGCTCAGGCGTTCGAGGTCGGTACGTGCGTTTTCGAGCAGATCCTGGTCAAGTGGCAGCCGGGCCACGCTGAATCGGGGAAGTCCGTGCTGGCGGGTACCGGTGATCTCGCCTTCACCACGCATCTGCAGGTCGATTTCAGCGAGACGGAATCCGTCGGATTCAGCGGCAACCGCGTTCAACCGCTGGGCGGAGACGGGGCTGCCCCCGTCCGGAATCAGGAAACAGAATGACTGGTGGCTACCTCGACCGATTCGCCCCCGCAGCTGATGGAGCTGGGAAAGACCGAATCGTTCCGCACCTTCAACCACCATCACAGTGGCGTTCGGCACGTCGATGCCGACTTCAATCACCGTGGTCGACACGAGCACCTCGATGCGGCCATCCTCAAAAGCCGACATCGCCATTTCTTTCTGGCTGGAACTCATCTGGCCGTGAATCAGGCCGACCTCGAATTCGCTCAGCTCTCCTTCGCGGAGGCGTTCGGCTTCATGGACCGCGGCCCGTGCCTGAAGAGCTTCAGATTTCTCGACCAGAGGACAGACCACGAACGCCTGGCGACCCTTGCGAACTTCGTCTTTCAGACGCTTGAAGGCCCGTTCACGGTTGGCTTCCGGCACGACTTCCGTGGTGATCGGCAGCCGACCGGACGGCAGTTCACGCAATTCGGTGGTGTCGAGATCGCCGTAGGCGGTCAATGAAAGGGTTCTGGGGATCGGGGTTGCGGTCATGTGGAGAATGTGGGCTGCTTTGCCCTCAGGGGCTTTCGAATCAAGTCTGGTTCTCTGCCTGACACCAAATCGGTGTTCTTCGTCGATCACGCAAAGTCCGAGCTGCCGGAACCTGACCGTGTCTTCGAGCAGAGCGTGGGTCCCGACCAAGATATCCATCCTCCCTGCCGCGAGTTCCTCATGGATCCTCTGGCGCACTTCTTTGGGGGTGGATCCGGTGAGCAGCGCGAAAGTCACGTCGCTGCCTTCAAGCAACCGGCTGATGGTCGAAGCATGCTGGTCGGCCAGGACCTCGGTGGGTGCCATCAAGGCCGCCTGGGCACCGCTTCCGGCCGCACGCAGCATCGCTTCGAGCGCGACAACTGTTTTCCCGGAGCCGACTTCGCCCATCAGGAGCCGTCGCATCGGCACTTCGGAAGCGATCTCAAGGGAGATGGTCGCGACCGCCCTTTCCTGATCTCCGGTCAGGCGAAATGGCAACCCGGCTACCCATTCGCGAGCCCCGTCTTCACCGCCGTCGAGGGCGGTCGCAGGCGGCCCCTGGTCACGTACTTCGATCCGTCCGCGTCGAATTACCGCCTGATGAAGGAACAGTTCTTCATAGGCCAGCCGGTTCATGGCGATGGCCGATGATTCTTCACTCACCGGAAAGTGGGCTTCCCGGATGGCTGCCGCAGCCCCCGGCATTGAACGCTCTGTCAGCACGCTCGAGGGCAGGACATCGATCAGGTCATCAGCCATCTGACAGGCATGCCAGGCCCACTTGCGCCAACGGGAAGGCCGAAGCTCTTCGCTGCCGGGATGACGTCCGCGAATTCCACCTTCGCTGAGGCCGGGTGGACCCTCTCCGCCAGCGCTTCCCCAGCGAACCGGCCCGTCGGTGACTGGTGCCGTGTCCGGGCCAGCAGCGGTCGCTTCATGGGCCGAAACGACGAAACCTTTGTTCTCGAGCCTGCCTTCCAGAACGAATCCGGCTCCGGGAGAAAGCTGCTTTTCCATCCAGGGCTGGTTGAACCAGACAGCCTTGCGTTCCCCCGAAGAATCCGACACTCTGGCTTCGACCACACTCAGCCCACGGCGACGGACCCTGATCCGGCGTGACGAAACTATCTCGACGATCACCGTTGAAATGGTTCCTGGCTCGAGGTCGCCGAGCAGCGAACGTTCGGGCGCATCCCCGTACGACCGTGGAACCCTCCAGAGCAGATCAAGGATCGTCTCCACCCCGGAATCCCTGGCTTTCTGTTCGAAGTTCGGACCTATGCCCGGCAGCGCGGACAGTGGCTGTTCGAGCCGTTCGGGTCGCGGCCACCTGACTGGGGCGGCCAGGACTTCAGTCCTTGCCGGCTCAGTGCCGCCACCGAACGGTGCCGGCACTACTCGCTTGCCAGCAGCCACCACCAGCTTGGCTGGCCGCCTTCGTGGAAATCGATGTCGACACCCTCCGGTGTGTAGCTGTCGAGCTCGGCAATCGGAATCGGTGCCCCTTCACCGCTGATCACGGTGATCGCTTCGGCGCCTTCGCACATCGCCTGAATCGTTGATGCCAGGGTTGACCCGGCGCCGCCCCAGGCAATGATTTCGCCGTTGCTGAACCCAACCGCATCACCCCGTCTGAATCGTCCCTGGGCGTCGTCCCGGCCGGCTGGGGCGATCCCGCCGACCTTGAGCACGGATATGCCGTCCTCGAGGCGTTTCCGATTCGATTCGAGGTCGGCTTCGGGATCGAATTCGGCCAGGGCAAGCAGGCATTCCTGCTGGGTCTTGGTCGGGATGACCACGGCGTTCTTTTCCGAGAGCTCGCAGGCCCGTTCGGCCGCCATGATCACGTTGGAAGAGTTCGGCATCACCAGGACGTCGTTGGTCGGGACCTCCCGGATCCCGGCCAGCAGTTCGGCGGTCGATGGATTCATCGTTTCGCCTCCGGGCACGACCAGGGCGCCACATTCATCAAAGAGGGCTTCGAGCCCGACACCGCTGCCGACCGCGACCACGCTGGTCCGGTGCCCGGCCATGCGGGCTTCGCGTTCGGCGACCTGCTTGCGCATGTCAGCGACGTCAAGGTTGGTCACTTCGCCGGCACCTTCGAATACGGACATCGCCGATTCAGGATCGTCAGTGTGAACGTGCACCTTGAGGGTAGCTTCGTCGCCGACCACGAGGACCGAGTCACCGACCCCTTCGAGGGTGGTCACGAAGTCCCGCGGGATCAGCCCTGACCCGGAAACTATGAAGTTGGTGCAGTACTGGTACTTGCTGTCCCCGTGATGTGACCGTCCGAAATGGCTCGGTGTCTTCTGATGCTCGATCACCGGCAGGTCCGCATCTTCGCCGCGCAGGGCGGCCAGCACTCCGGCAAGGATCAGTACCAGGCCATATCCACCGGCGTCAACCACTCCGGATTCAGCCAGAACCTCGAGTTGTTCCGGGGTGCGCTCGACCGCTGCCTGCCCGTCTGCGATCGCTTTCTCGATCACGTCGGCCAGGAGGTCGTCCTGTTCATCATCGGTTGCGTCAGGGCTGAGGCGCTGCCGTTCTGCCGGTGTGTGCGCCAACTGGCGGGAGATCGAGTGGGCCATCTCGCGAAATACGGTGAGCATGGTGCCTTCGGCCGGTTCACGAACCGAGGCGTAGGCAGCGTCGGCCGCATTGCCGAAGGCTGACGCGACCAGAACCGGATCAACCAGTTCCCCGGGCCGTGAAGCCAGCTCCTCGGCTGCCCCGCGAACGATCTGGCTGAGGATCACGCCGGAGTTGCCGCGGGCTCCCATCAGCGCTGCGCGGGCCAGGGACGATACGAATTGCTCGCGTCCGATCTCTTCGAGTGAACGGCCGTCGTCGAGCCGGTCGAGTTCGTCCATCACGGCTCGCATCGTCATCGCCATGTTGTCCCCGGTGTCGCCGTCCGCGACCGGAAAAACGTTGAGGTCGTTCACCTCCTGGCGACGTGCCTCCAGGGAGTTGTAAGCGGACGCGACAACGCGCCGAAAGCGTTCAATACTTGGGTCACCCACGACCCACCACGGTATAGGAACGAACGGCGGCGATCCCGGCGGGGCAGCAGCAACGTCCTCCGCCTCAGCGCTCGTAAAGGTCCGGGTCGGTTTTGCCGCGACGCGGGCGGTGAAAACGACCCGAAACCAATCGTTCCTGCGCGTCCCTCAAGAC
>JBAUOE010000154.1:0-3717 GCA_049579585.1 Solirubrobacterales bacterium
TGAGCTTGAAAGGGCCGATCAGGAATTCGGGCTGGTCACGATGTGCTGCGCTGGCGGTCTTGGCACGGCCACCTTGATCCAGCGGGTCTGAGCGACTGCGGGAGAGTCAGGTCGGATGCGGCCTGACTCCGGTTTCAAGCCGATGGTTATCTCCTCGCTTCATGCGAAGAGATAACCATCGGCTCGAATTGACAAGAAAAGTACCAGAACGTACGCAACTATGCCATTCTGCCGGACCGGTGTCAATAGGAATGCGGGCCCGGCTATCCGTGGCCGGGCCGGGCTTTCCGGTCCTTCCGGTAGTGGGATGATTCGGTGATGAGCGCCCCTGATGAAATAACGGTGACCATTGACCGCCAGGGTGAGGTCGGCATTCTCACGATGGCAAGCCCGCCGGTCGGGGCACTTTCCGGCCAGTTGGTTGACGATCTGTTGAAGGCGCTGAAAGAGGTTCGGGAGGTCCCACCTTCGGTGTTGGTTTTCCGTTCCGGGCTCGACCGTTTCTTCTGTGCGGGGGCGGAGTTGAAGGAGTTCGGAGGTGCCGACACCAGGACGTTCGTTGATTACGTGGCCGGTATCCGTGACGCTTTCGACGAGATCGCGGCGCTTCAATTTCCGACTCTGGCCGCGATCGATGGTGCCGCGCTGGGGGGCGGTCTGGAACTCGCGCTCGCCTGTGACCTGATCTTTGCCGGCCCCGGAGCGAAGATGGGCCTGCCGGAAGTCAGGCTCGGCATCCTTCCGGGTGCCGGGGGAACCCAGCGTCTGCCAAGACGGATCGGTGCGGGCCGGGCCAAGGACCTGATGCTGTCCGGGCGCCCCATCGGGGCAGAGGAAGCTGAAAGCCTCGGTCTCGCAATCAATGCTCCGGACGGAGCCTTCGATGGTGCGATGAGCTGGGCTGAGGGCTACCTCAAGAATTCGAGCATGGCCGGCAACGCGATACTCGACTGTGTTGATGCTGCCTTGGGCTCCGACCTGGAGACAGGTCGGAACCTTGAGCTTTCGGAAATCGAACGGCTTTACGAAGACGGCGATGCTCGTGACCGGATTTCGGCTTTCATCGAGAGCCGCAAGGATCGCGGCTGAGCGGTTTCAGCCGATGCCGCGGTTCACGGCGACGATCCAGGCAGCGATGTCTTCGGTGAGCACGGTCAGGTCCGGCTCGCCGGGCTGGTCGAGTTCTTCCCGGATCAGTTCTCTGATGCCGAGCACCACGCCAGTGAAGATCCGGGTTGGAACCGGTTTGAGTTTCGGGTCCTGCGTAACGGCAATCGTGTGCTGGTGCTTCAGCAGTTTGGTGAACGCCCCGGCACCGGTCCGCCGTCTGGCCCTCGCTTCAGGTCCGGCCGCTTCCATCTCGACGTAGAACGTCTTGCTGGCCGGGATGTCGCTCTGCACTTTGTCGATGAACGCGGTGATCACAACTCCGGTTGACTCAACCCAGCCGAGGTTCGGATCAACTGATGCCGTAACGGTTTCGATAACTCCCCGCGAGTAGATGTCGAAAGCTCGCAGCAGGCAGTCTTCTTTGTCACTGAAGTTCTCGTAGAAGGCGGTGCGTGACACGCCAGCCTCGGAAACCACGTCGGCGATCGAGACGTCATTCCAGCCCTGCTCGGCAACGAGTTTCGTGATTGCGGACATCAGCCGGACCTGCTGCGAATCGGCAATCTCCGCCGAACTCAGCTGGTTGGGACCTTTGGGCAGAGGGGTCCGGGGGCCGAAAGTTGGAGACTCGGGCATGGTCGGAGGATAGTCCCTGGCCTCAAGGTCCTTATCTTCAACCAAAAGGTTGACAATTACGATCAGTTGATCTATCTTCAACTAAATGGTTGAAGAAACTGAAGAGGTCGACCGAATATTTCACGCGCTTTCAAACAGCACCCGGCGGCGCATGCTGCGGCAACTTTCACGGAGATCCTGCTCAGTTGGTGATCTGGCAGAACCAGCGGAAATGTCTTTCGCCGCGGCATCGAAGCACGTCCAGGTTCTGGAGAAAGCCGGAATGGTGAACCGAAGGGTCAAGGGAAGGCAGCACATCTGCTCCCTTTCGCCTAAACCGCTCAAAGAAGCAAGCGAATGGCTGAGCTTTTACGAGGAGTTCTGGAACGAGGGCCTTGACCGCCTGGAGGCGGTTCTCGCCTCTGACATGGAAACCGAGAAAGGAAGTAGACGATGAGTCCATCCACCGAAGGACTTGAGTCCATGCGGCTGGTCCGGGAAATCGCGGCACCGCCCGAGAAGATCTACGACGCCTGGATCAACCCCGAACAACTGATCCGCTGGATCGGCCCCGAGCAGTTCGAGGTCACCAGGACAGAGGTTGAGCCCAAGGTGGGCGGAAGGGCGCAGATCTGGGCCAAGCGGGAAGGCACCGAGATCGGCCTCTTCAACTGGGACTTCGTCGAGATGGTGCCACCTGAGCGGCTGGTGCTGGATTTCGCTTTCGCGGATCGCGAGAAGGAACCCGATTCCCACCGCAGCCGCCTGACTCTGGAGATGCGCGAGCAGGATCCAGGGGTCACCGAGTTGACCCTGATCCACGAGCGCCTCAAGCCGGACAGTCCACAGGACGCGGCCGGCGTCACCGAAGGCTGGGGCGAAGTAATCGGTCGACTCCAGGGCCACCTCGAACCAAGCGGGAAAGGAGAATAAAGATGTCAGCGAATACCCCACCGACCGTTTCTCCCGAACAGTGGCGGGCCGCCCGGGCCAAGCTGCTGGTCAAGGAGAAGCAACACGTGAAGGCGGGCGACGCGCTCGCAGCCGAGCGGCGCCGCATGCCGTGGCTGAAGATCGAGAAGGACTACGAGTTCGATGGGCCGGATGGAAGGGTCAAGCTGATCGACCTGTTCGAGGGTCGGCAGCAGTTGATCATCTACCGCTTCTTCTTCGACCCGGATGTGACCGGACACCCGGATGCGGGTTGCCCGGGTTGCTCGTTCATGGCGGATCAGGTGGGTCGCCTTGAGCACATCAACGCCAGGGGCACCACTTTCGCCCAGATATCGAGGGGCAAGCAGGAAGACATCAAGCGCCTGAAGGAAAAGATGGACTGGCAGCAGATCCCCTGGTACACGATCACCGACGACTTCGACGTCGACATGGACGTGGGTGAGTGGCACGGAACCAACGCCTTCATCCGCGACGGGGAAGACAACATCTACCGCACCTATTTCATCGACGCCAGGGGAGACGAAAAGATGGGCAACCCCTGGGCCTACCTCGACATCACCGCACTGGGAAGGCAGGAGGAGTGGGAGGACTCACCGGAGGGTTACCCCCAGACTGCCCCGTACCAGTGGTGGCGCCGCCACAACGAGTACGACATGGAAGAAGCCGCCAAAGAAATGGCCGAGCAGATCGAGCGAAACCGCTCCACGAACGGAACAGGAACCCCCGGCAAGGTGACCTCATGATCCTGGCTCACATAGCCGGAATTCCTGTGGAGGAAATGCTGGCGATGGCTCCTGCGGGACTAGCTGCATTCGCGGCGTTGGGAGCGGGACTTCGGTCCCGACTTCGCCAGCTCCAGCACTAGATCTCGAAGTTCCGCGGCCGGAGGGCAGCCCCAGCTACCGCCAGTAATCAGGCGGTAGCGGGCTCTTCGTCCGCTGACTCCGCACCGATCTCGCCGACTTCCGGATCCACATCCGGGTCTTCTTCGGGTGGGTTGGCGCTGCGGTCGCTGAGCTCGATCACTTCGTCCGGGGC
>JBAUOE010000155.1:0-22416 GCA_049579585.1 Solirubrobacterales bacterium
CGAAACGGAAGCATCGCCTCGGACCTCAGCTCACCAGGCAGGGAGTCCTGCGTCAGCGTTTCGACATTGCGGGTGCACGATCGATCATCGAAACGGTGGACAGGGTTCCGAATGCTTTCGATGCAGCGAAAACGATCCGCAGGAGCGGATTCGATGGCTGCTGGATTCTGGGGCTGGGTACCAATGACAGTGCGAATCAGGCGGTCGGTTCACCATTCGATTCGAAGAACCGGATCGAACGGATGATGTCGGTGATTGGCAATGATCCGGTGCTCTGGGTCGACGTCAAGACCTTGCTGGGAAGCGGGCCATATTCGAATGCCAACATGCGCCGGTGGAACCAGGCGGTCAGGGAAGTCTGTGCCGAATACCCGAACATGAGGGTGTTCGACTGGCCGTCGAGGGTGAAAGACAGCTGGTTCATCGAGGACGGCATCCATTTCACCTCAAGGGGTTATGCCGCCCGCAGCCACGCGATCGCGGGTGCCCTTTCGGAAGCGTTCCCGACCCTCCAGCTGCGTCGTTACCAGCCTCCCTGCGTGGTTTCCTGACCTTCGGCGGTCGAGCCGCTGATGTTCTGACCTGATGCCGGAGTAAAATGGTTCGCTTGGCAGCGCCTCCCCTCATGCCCGTCCAATCGTGAATTCTGCTTGTGAAAATGCAGGTCGGCGAATCTATCCCGCGAATGGCCGGATGAATGCCTGAACCAATAGGAAAGTCCGGCCAGCGGTACATGCCGGGACTCGATGGCTTGAGGGCCATCGCGGTGATTGCGGTGATCGCATACCACCTGGAAGTGCCTTTCACTCCCGGAGGACTGCTCGGCGTCGGCATGTTTTTCACACTGAGCGGTTATCTGATCACCGACATCCTGCTCGAAGCCTGGACCGGGCGACGGCTGAAGCTCGGCCAGTTCTGGCTGGCCCGGGCACGACGCCTGCTTCCTGCTCTGTTCGTGATGCTGATCGTGGTCACGGCATGGGTGTCGCTGGGGGCACCCGAGCAACTGGACGACCTTCGCGGCATGGTGGTTTCGTCGGCACTTTTCACCAGCAACTGGTGGGTGATTTTCCAGGACCAGTCCTACTTCGACCGGTTTGGTCCGACTTCGCCGATGGGCCACCTCTGGTCGCTTGCGATCGAGGAGCAGTTCTACCTGATCTGGCCCTGGGTACTGCTACTCGGATTGCGATTCATTCCTTCCGGGGACCGCGCCACAAAACGAGGTCAGCGTGAACGCATCCGTCCTCGCCTGGCCGCAGTAACGGTCGGCCTGGCGGTGGTTTCCGCGATCCTGATGGCCGTTCTGTACCAGCCCGGCTTCGACATGACCCGGGTCTATGAAGGCACCGATACCCGTGCTTTCGGCCTGCTCCTGGGTGCCGCTCTCGCGATGATGTGGCCGAGTCGCAGGCTCGGCAACCGGATTCCCGCGAAGGCCCGTAACCAGCTGGATGGTGCCGGCATTTTCGCTTTCGTGGTCATTGCCGTCCTGATCTGGCAAACCGATGAGTATTCCGCCTTCCTGTATCGCGGTGGCCTGGTGATCCTGACCCTGGCCACGGTTGTGGTTGTCGCCGTGATGGCCCATCCGGCATCGCGTCTCGGACGGGCAATCGGCTGGGAACCGTTGCGCTGGATCGGCGTCCGTTCTTACGGCATCTACCTGTGGCAGCTGCCGATCATCGCTCTGACCACACCGGCGATCAACAACGAGTTCAATCCTTTGCGGGCGCTGCTCCAGGTGATTGCGATCTTCGGAATTTCGGCGCTGTCATGGAAATTCATCGAGGACCCGGTTCGACATGGGGCAGTCGGCCGAATCTGGGCAAAGCTGCGGGATTCATCCTGGCGACCGGAATGGAAATCACCGACTGGAGCGGCAATCATCGGCTCGGGACTGGTCGCCCTGATCGCATTGCTTGCGCTGGTCGGGATTGCCCCCAACAATCGCGTCGCCCCTCTGGCGGTCAAGATCAGCGCGGAATCACCGGAGATCCTCACGGCTGAACCGGTAGTGACCCAGAAAGTGGTTGAGACAGTTGATGGCAAGCTGCCGTTGACTTCATGCGCATCGGTCGCCTACATCGGCGATTCGACCTCGGTCGGCTTGATGTCACTCGACTACCTGCCGGAGGATGACACGCGACTTGATTCCCAGTTTGCCCGCGTCGGGGCAGCGGATCAGCGTTTCGATATTTCCGGTGCCCGCTCGATCTACGAGACGGTTGATGGCAATCCCAATGCGTACGACGCTGGCAACGCGCTCAAACTGGGCGGCTTCAATGGCTGCTGGGCCTTCGGGATGGGTACTAACGACACCGCGAATCAGTTCGTCGGGTCGACGATCGATTCGGCCGCCCGGATCGAGCAGATGATGTCGGTGGTAGGGGATGAACCGGCGATGTGGGTGAACGTGCGCTCGCTGGAAACGAGCGGGCCTTACGCGGAAGTCAATATGGAAGCGTGGAACGACGCGTTGATGGAAGCCTGCGGCCGTTATCCAAACATGCGGGTTTATGACTGGGCATCGAAGGTGAAGGACGAATGGTTCGTGGCTGACGGGATCCACTTCACATCCGAGGGCTACACGGTGAGGAGCCGTGAGATTGCGAGCGCGCTCGCGCGTGCCTTCCCGTCTTCCTGGCAGGTATCGCTGGGCCGTCCGGAATCCTGCCTTATTTCCTGAGCCTGGTCAGGCGTTGTCGGAAATGATTCGCAGCACGTCAGAACCATGTTTTTCCATGAAGGAAGGGCCGACCCCGGAGATTTCGAGGAGTGAATCTTCGTCGGTCGGTTTGACTGTGGCGATTGCGCTGAGCGTCCGGTTGCTCGCGACGTGGAAGGCGGGTTTGTCGCCGGCTGCCCCAAGCCGCCATTTGCGCAGAATTTCGAAGACCACCTGATCGTCAGGTGCCAGGTCGGGTATCGGGGCCGCACCGCGTTTCGGGTTGGCCCGTGACTTCCTGACCATCAGGCTCCCCGGGTCGGGAAGCCATCCATCCGGATCGCAGACATCGCAGCACCTACCGGTAGGTGCGGTCGGGGAGCTGTCGCCAAAGTGGTCGAGCAGCTGCCGTCGGCGGCAGAGTTCCTCGGAGAAGCTGAAAGCCTCGACTGCCCGATAGGCCTTCCAGCCACGATCCTGCGCGACCCGGCAGGCAGCCGGAATGCCGCTCGGGTCGAAGCCGTCGATCACCCGGACCAGCAAACGGCCACCGCTCGCCGGATCCACAGCCAGGGCACCGGCCCGTTCGGCAACGGCCAGACGGGTGCGTTCTTCGTCCTGGCGCGGGGCATCCATCACGGCGCTGCCGTCGCTGTCAGCCATGTGCCGGACCGAATCGATGTAGTTGTAGACATCCTCCGGGTCCACCTTGCGCCGCTCGTTGAACCGGACCAGTCGCCCGAGGTCGGAGCGCATCGCCAGCAGAACCGCGCGGGCCGGATCTCCGTCGCGCCCGGCACGTCCGGCCTCCTGGTAATAGGCCTCCACGCTCGACGGTATCGCCCAGTGCCACACTGATCGAACGTTCGCTTTGTCAATTCCCATGCCGAAGGCATTGGTTGCGACGACCACCTCGGCGTCACCTTCCATGAACCGGTACTGGGCGGATGCCCGGTCGTCAGGCGGCATGCCGGCATGGTAGGAAACGGCGGCAAGGCCGGACGCACGCAGGTCATCGCCGAGCTCCTCGGTGTCGCGGCGGGTGCCGCAGTAAACGATGGCCGGGCGGTTCGCCGGGTCGGAAAGCCCGTGTTCGAGCAGGGCCTGTTTGCGTGCTTTGGATCCTTTGCCTTCGAGGGCAACCGTGTCGAAGCTCAGGTTGGGCCGGTCGAAACCGGAATGAATCTGTTCCGGTGACTCCATGCCCATGCGTTCGGCGATTTCGTCCGCTACCTGCTGGGTGGCGGTCGCGGTGCAGGCCATTACCGGGGGCCGTCCGAGGCGGTCTGCGACTTTGGGTAGCCGCAGGTAGTCGGGCCGGAAGTCGTGGCCCCATTCGGACAGGCAATGGGCTTCGTCGATTGCGAGCAGATCCACGTTGCGGGTTGAGATCAGGTCAAGGAAGGAAGCAGAGCCGAAACGTTCCGGCGAGCAGTATGCGATCCGGGCGGAGCCGTCCCGGACTGCGTTGTATGAAGCCAGGGAAACATCTTCGGAGAGGCCTGAAGCGAACATGACCGCCGGGTGGCCTTCTTTCTTGAGGCGGCGAACCTGGTCGGCCATCAGCGCGATCAGTGGGCTGACCACGATGGTCAGATCGGTTCCTGCCAGCCCCGGCAGCTGGTAGCACAGGCTTTTGCCTCCACCGGTCGGCATCACGATCAGGCTGTCCCGGCCGTCGAGTGCCGCCTGTACGGCCGCTTCCTGACCCGGCCGGAAGCTGTCGTAGCCCATGTGGGTCAGCAGGGCTTCGGGCGTTGCCGGACCGTCGAATATCCGGACGGGGGCGGTTTCGTCGCGTTCGATCCCGTCGAGTCCCTGAAGGGCGCGGGTGGCTTCCGCGGTTTCGTCCCGGGAGACGGGCATCGGGGTGCCTTCGAACGGGGGAGCGGCCGGACGGGACTTGACAAGTCCGGCTATCCGGGCGGAGTCCGGGGCGACGGAATCACGCTGCGGGGGTTCGAGGGCTTTCCAGGCTTCGCGCAGGGCCGAAAGTTCAGCGTTGATCGTTTCGTCCCGAACCCCGCTCAGAGCTTCGGTTTCGAGTCTCGAAACGACCAGTTCGGCCTGATCGGAAAAGGAATTCACCAACACAGGTTAGAGAAAGGACCCGACAGCAAAATGTCGCCCCGGCCGAAGTTTTCGCCGAAGGCAGACATTTGCCCGGCTGCGGGATCCGCGTTCGCACAACGGGAGCCACGACGACCAGCAATCAGGGCGTAAAACGGCATCAAAACGATCCGTGCCAAACACGCTCCGGGTCGGCTTTGCCGTAGTTCGCACGGCAAAACCGACCCGGACCAGTTGCTTCGCAGCGTCGGTCGACACTGGGTCGGGTTTACCGCGATGCTGACGGCAAAACCGACCCGGACCAGTTGTTTCGCGGCGTTGGTCGAGACTGGGTCGGGCTTACCGCGATGCTGACGGCAAAATCGACCCGGACCAGTTGCTTCGCGGCGTCGGTCGACTCCGGGTCGACTTTGCCGTGGTGTGCGCGGTGAAACCGACCCGGACCATTGTTTTTGGGTTGCCGGAAACGGTCCTTTAACCGGTCCCTTAAAGGATGTAAGCCCCGCTGGGAAGGCGGGGCTTACAGGTGTATCTTGGGGAGGAGAGAGATCTATGATCTCTTATATGTTTTGATCATTGGGAGGTAGGCGGACTCTTCATGCGCCGCGGGCGCTAAATCGCGTTGAAGCGATTAGTGCCAAGTGAGCGGCGCCGAATCCAACCAGGAAGATGGCTGCTACGGGTACTTGTCCGACGATGCCGGCAGCGATGCCGATACCGAAGGTGCTGAGTCCGAGGACCCAGTTGAAACCTTCATGCGTTGAAACAGGGAGGACCTTCGCGGAATTGGCGAGCGCGCCACCCATCGCGAGGGCTCCGAGGAAGAACGAGATGAGACCGACCGCGGGACTGAAGGTCAGCAGGTAAGGCCCGACCATCATCAGCGGCGCAAATGCGAGCACCATCGCGTTGTGTGCTTCGAGGGGAATTGTTCGCTTGCTCATAGTCATGTTCTCCTGAGATCAAATTACGCCCCTGGGGTACCTTTGTGTGTGAGTCGAGTCACATAGAACTAATCAATTTTAGGTAGACCCCCGGAAGCGGCACGTAAGAATCAGAAATCCGGCCCAAACCCGCTTTGCCGACCTGCCAGATACCTTTCCCGGATGGCCCGGAAACGATCAAGACTCGACCTGCTGCTCACTGAGCGTGGACTCTTTTCATCCCGCACCGCAGCAGCGCGTGCTGTGCGCGCCGGTCAGGTGAAGCTCGGGGTCGACGGCCCGGTGGCCCTGCGCCCGAGCCAGGACGTCAAACCGGACCAGGAAATCGAGATCCTTGAAGCGAGGCGATTCGTATCGCGAGGCGGAGTCAAGCTGGCAAATGCGCTGGATGCACTCGAAATCGATGTGACCGGCCTCAACTGTCTTGATGTCGGCGCATCTACCGGGGGATTCACCGATTGCCTGCTCCAGCGGGGGGCGGAACACGTGACTTCGCTGGATGTTGCCTACGGACAGATCGATGATTCGATGAGGCACAACGAAAAAGTGACGGTAATTGAACGACTGAACGCCCGCGACCTGCTGCCGACCGATCTCGACTACCGGCCGGAACTTTCAGTGATCGACGTTTCTTTCATCTCGCTTCGAAAGGTGCTTGAACCAGTGGTTGCCGCCAGCGCGCCCGACGGCCGGATCATGGCGATGGTCAAGCCCCAGTTCGAACTCGGGCGGCAACGGGTCGGTCGCGGCGGAGTCGTCCGTAAACCTGAAGACCGCCTCGAAGCCGTGACCGGCATCGCAGATTTCGCTCTGGAACTTGACCTGGTCCTGCTCGGCGTAGCTCCGACCGGACTGCCCGGCCCCAAAGGGAACCTCGAAACCTTCCTTCTGCTTGGACGCAGTGGAAAAGGTGCAGAAAGCGGTGCCGTTCTCTGCGAAGGTGTGGACCTGTGAGTGCCCCAACCGCATTTCTATTCACCCACAGTCACGCCGAGGGCATCGAGCGGGCCACCGAGGTCTGCCACGCGGCAGCAGAGCGACATGGCTGGAACCTCGTCGCCAGCAAGGACAGGGGAACACTCCAGCCGGAACTCTGCATCGTGCTTGGCGGCGACGGCATGATGCTCAGCGCGCTGCGTACGACCACCGGGACAAAAACGCCGGTATTCGGCATCAACTTCGGACGGGTTGGTTTTCTCGCCGCGGTCGAAGCCGACCAGATCGAACTCGGGCTGGATCGGGCTTTTGCCGGTGACACCGAAATGATCGATCTGCCCGGCCTCGACGTCACCATGGGAGACCAGAAGTCGGTCGCCCTGAACGATGTTTCTTTCAGCCGCCGGCCCCGGGGTGGAGTGGCCGAACTCAGCTACCGGATCGCCGGCGAAGAAGTCGGTCACGTTCGCTGCGACGGACTGGTCGCGGCAACTTCGACCGGATCTACCGGCTACAACCTCGCCAACAACGGGCCGATTCTCGCCTGGGGTGTGGACGGATACGTCGTGAGCTACATCGCGCCGCACACCCTGACTGCCCGGGCACTGGTGGTCGCTCCCGAAGATGTCCTTCACGTGACCAACCACCGCAGCCGGGACGGTGTCGACACGGCCGTCGACGGTGCCCAGGTCGGTGAATTATCTCCCGGAGCCGAAGCCGAAGTGAGATATCGCCGGGATGTAGCGAGGATCGCGCAGCTTCCGGGGTCGAATTTCTACCATCGAATTCGTGAGAAGTTCGGGCATTTAGCTGTTTAACCGGGGATGTTCGTCCGCCCCCGGTGCTAAACAGGGTGTCGATGCTGCGTGACTTACGTATAGAGAACCTCCTGTTGATCGAGCGGGCCGAGCTTCAGCTCGGTTCAGGCTTGAACGTGCTCACCGGCGAAACCGGTGCCGGCAAAACGGTGCTCGCTCACTCGCTCGACCTGCTGATGGGCGGCAAAGCAAAACGTGGAATCGTGCGGCCGGGAGCCTCCGAGGCGTGGGTCGAAGGCGTCTTCGACCTGCCTTCGAACTGGCGGAAAGATCCGGAACTGGCCGATATCCTGGAGCGCCTCCCGGCCGGAAGCGAAGACCTGGTTCTCGGACGGCGCGTATCGGCGGCCGGCCGGACAACCGCTTTCGTTGGTGGTCGGGCTGCCAGCGCCGACGACCTCCATGTCCTGACCAAAAGGCTCGTTGCTTTCTATGGGCAGCATGAACACCGCCGCCTGACCATCAGTTCGGCCCAGCTGGCGATGGTCGACGGTGCTGGAGGGAAAGCCCAGGCAACGCGCCTTGCGCGCTACCGCGAAATCTGGGCTCAGCATCGGGAAGTGGCGGCCGAACTGGATGAACTGGTCAATCGCGACCAGGCGCGCGAACGGGATCTCGATCTGCACCGTTTCGAACTGGAAGAAATCGAGTCGGCGGCCCCGGAACCGGGTGAAAAGGAAACTCTTGGCACCGAACGGGAACGCCTGCGCCATGCTGAAGGGCTGCGCCTCGCCGCACTCGACGCGACCGAACGGCTGAAAGGCGACGAAACCGGAGGCGGCGCAGCGAACGATCTGGCCCGGGCATCAACCAGCCTGGGTTCCGCGAGGGGCGTTGACCAGGGCCTCGATGCCGTGGGCGACCGGGTCGAAAGCCTCCTGCTGGAAATCGAGGATGTCGGGGCCGAACTGGCTTCATATGTGGAATCGATCGAAGCCGATCCTCAACGGCTGGCAATGATCGAGGAGCGGCTGGACCTGCTCGACCGGCTCGGCAGGAAGCACGGTGGGTCGATTGACACCGTGCTCGAGCATGCCGATTGGTGCCGCGGCGAGATCGCCAGGATCGAAGGCGGCGAAAGCCGGGAACTGGAACTTCGCACCAGACTCGAGTCGCTGAAAGCCGAACTCGATGCCGCGGCGGAAGAACTCTCCAGGGGGCGAGAAAAGGCGGCGGCAGGACTATCCGCAACGGTCACCTCTGAGCTGGCGGACCTCGCGATGTCTGGAGCGACCCTGAACGTGGAGCTGCGACCGCTTCCGGATGGGGCCGGTCCGAACGGCGCCGAAACAGTCGAGTTCATGCTTGCTCCCAACCCGGGCATGGCCGCTCAGCCCCTGCGCGATTCGGCTTCGGGCGGCGAACTATCCCGGGTAATGCTGACCCTCGCCGGAACCGGTTCAGGGGATTCGGAACGCACGCTCGTCTTCGACGAGATCGACGCCGGCATCGGCGGTAATACAGCGACAGCGGTTGGCGACCGTCTTCACGCAGTCGCCCGGGATCGCCAGGTAATCGCGATCACCCATCTGCCACAGGTTGCGTCCCGGGCTGATACCCATTTCTCGGTGGTCAAGGACATCGGCACCGACACGGCAACCGCCACCGTAGCCAGCCTTGCCGGTGAAGAACTGGTCCAGGAGATCAGGCGCATGATGGGCGCGGAGAGCGGCGACGAAGCCGCCACCAGACATGCCCGTGAACTGGTTGCCTCGCAGCGCTGAACGGATAGCGGGCTGCTCGCGCCTGATCCGACCGAAGGCATTACCCTGACGGGGTGAACCCGATCACAAAGCGGCTGAGGAGCCGCGCGAATGGTGATACCCCGGACGGAGCCGATTCCGCCATCAACACGATGGGAATTGCCCGTCCCGGCAAGAAGACCAAGGACCTCGTGAAAGGACTCAAACCGGGGGAGATCGCGGTCATCGGCCATCGCAACCTCGATCGGATAGCCGCTGAAGACCTGGCTGCGAGCGGGGTCAGGGTCGTGCTCAACAACCAGCCTTCATCCGACGACAAGTACCCGAACCGGGGTCCGCTGATCCTGGTCGAGGCCGGGGTCAGGCTGATCGATTTCCCGGAGGGTGACCTTTTCGATCTCCTGTCCGATGGTGACCAGATCGAACTCGATGGTCCGGAACTGAAGCGCGACGGTGAGATCCTGGCGGTCGGAGTGGAGCAGCTCAAACCGGATCTCGACCAGCGACTGGCCGGTCAGCAGCAGGAAATCCATCATGCCCTGGCAAAGTTTGCCGAAAACACGGTCGGCCACATCCAGGAAGAAGCCGACCTGCTCAGCGGTGACATCGCGCTACCCGAAACCAGGACCAACTTCCGGGACCGTCATGTCCTTATCGTCGTCCGTGGACCGAACTACAAGACCGATCTGCGGGCGCTTCGCGCTTACATCGGCGATGTCCGCCCGATCATGATCGGCGTCGATGGCGGCGCCGACGCGATTCGAGATGCCGGCCACAAACCGGACATGATCCTGGGGGACATGGATTCGGCCACCGACGAGACCCTCGGTTGCGGTGCCGAACTGGTGGTCCATGCCTACGCGAACGGCAAGGCGCCGGGCAAGCAGCGCCTGATCGACCTGGGGCTCGATCCGATAATCCTGCCGTCGGTCGGCACCAGTCAGGATGTCGCCATGCTCATGGCTTTCGAGAAGGGTGCATCCCTGATCGTCACGGTAGGCGCGCATTTCAACCTGATTGAGTTTCTCGACAAGGATCGCGACGGCATGTCCTCGACCTTCCTGACCCGACTGCGCATCGGAGAGGTCCTGGTTGACGCCAAAGGCGTAAGCCGCCTCTATTCACCAGGGCTTTCAACCGGTCCGCTTTTCTTCTTCCTTGCCGCTTTTCTGGTGCTGGTCGTCGTGGTGATCCTGACTTCACCTGCCCTTGCCGATCTGGCCGACCTGATCTGGCTGAAGCTGAAGATCTGGCTCGGTTTCTAGGGCTGATGACTCCGTCCGGGTTCAGGTCTTAGGCTTCCAGCATGGGTTACAGCTCTCGCTATCACGCGGCATCTTTGACGGCCGTGTTCCTGGCCCTTGCGATCGGCATCCTGATTGGGTCCCAGGTCGGTGGTGACGTGCTCAACAACACCCGCAAGGACCTGGAGTCGAGCCTGACCGGCGACCTGACCGAAGCCCGGTCGCAGATCGACGAACTGGAGACCGAGCGTGGCTGGTCAACTGATTTCGGGAACGGGGTGCTGCCCGCACTCACCCAGAAGCAGCTGGCCGGCGACCGGGTCGGACTTGTCGGGCTGGGGTCGTTGCCATCAGACATCACCGATTCAGTTGGAACGGCTCTTCAGTCGACCGGGGCGAAGCTGGCCGCCGTCGGTGTGATCCGGCAGCCGCCCGATCTCGAAGAACTCTCGGAATCCCTCGCTGGGACCAAGCTGTCTGCTGTCGACAAAAACCCGGAAGTCCTTGAGGACTACGGGATGATCGTAGGTCGCCAGATGGTCAACGGCGGCCGGATCCTGACCGTTACCCAGCCTGAACTGATGTCCCAGTCGAGCGGGGAGTTCGGGAACCTGGACGCCTTGATCGTGTATCGCGCTGACCAGTCGGAGATCGACCCTGACCTCGCGGATGAGGTCGATGCGCTCGACATCGGCCTGGTTGAAGGTGCGGATTCGACTGCGGCCCGGGTGGTCGGGGTCGAACAGGTCGGAACCGATCCGTCATCGATCGGTTTCTTTGCCGACCAGAACGTCACCAGCGTCGACAACATCAACCAGCCCGCCGGCAAAGTCAGCCTCGTGTTCGCGATCGCCGGGGCTGAAGGAAGTTTCGGCGTAAAGGATGATGCTGACCGGCTGCTGCCGGAACTGCTCGATCCGTTGCCGGCGGCCAAAGAGGCCGCGCCCCAGGGCAAAAACAACGAGAAGAAGGGCTGAGCCGTCACCTGGCTCGGCTTGCCGGTGGCTGTAATGGTCGCCCTGATCGTGGTGCCCGCAGGTTGCCGAGGACTGGTTTCTTCCGGGCTTGTCAGGGTTAATTTCCGGGACGAGAAACTGGCTTTCCCGCTGGGGGCGATCCTGGTTACCGCGACGCTGGTCAGTCTCGCGCCGCTTGCCGTTCTGAACGAAAGGGCGGGTCTGGACCTGCTGGAACCGGATCTGCGCCGGTGGAGCATCTACCTGATCGGCATCGCGTTCCTGGGCCTGCTTGACGATTCGCTCGGCCTTGGGTCAAGCCCCGACACCCCGCGTGGCTGGCGCGGCCATGCGCGGGCGGTAATGCGCGGCGAGCTTTCAACTGGTGCAGTCAAGGCGATCGGCGCCCTGGCCCTGGCCGCATATGTCGTTACGGGCACGGGAAACGAATGGCTGGGATACATCACCGACGTTGCCCTGCTGATCCTGGTCACCAACCTGTTCAACCTCTTCGACCTGCGCGGCGGCCGGGTGGAGAAAGCGATGTTGCTGGTTCTGGTCGCCATCTGCCTGATCGGCTGGACGATTCAGCCGATCGAACTACTCGGCATTTTCGTCGGGCCGTTCCTTGTCGGAATGGCGTTCACTTTGCGTAACCGGGCGATGCTTGGAGACACCGGTTCGAACCTTGCCGGGGCGATCGTCGGAGTCTGGCTTTTGACGGAACTGGATGACCTGGGTCGGCTGATTGCCCTCGGTGTTGTGATTCTGATCACTTTTTACGGAGAATTTCGCTCAATTTCCGGCTTCATTGAAAAGTTTCCGCCCCTCCGGTTTATAGACTCCCTCGGGAGAGTTAAGTGAGCAAATCGAGCCAAGTAGAAACCCGTTTCATCTTCGTCACCGGCGGGGTGCTTTCAGCTCTCGGAAAAGGCATCGCTTCTGCCTCAATCGGCCGGCTGCTGAAAGCACGTGGTTTTCAGGTCCAGATTCAGAAATTTGATCCGTACCTGAACGTCGATCCGGGCACGATGAGTCCTTTCCAGCACGGAGAGGTCTTCGTTACCGAGGACGGTGCCGAAACCGATCTCGATCTCGGCCACTACGAACGATTCACCGACGAGAACACCTCACGGGCCTCGAATGTGACCGCGGGTTCGGTCTACAACTCGGTAATCCGTCGCGAACGGCGTGGCGATTATCTGGGCGGAACAGTCCAGGTGATTCCGCACATCACCGACGAGATCAAGAACCGCATCCTGATCGTGGCCGAAACCAAGAAGGTTGACTTCGTGATCACCGAAATCGGTGGCACCGTCGGCGACATCGAATCCCTGCCATTCCTTGAAGCGATCCGCCAGCTCTACACGGTCCTCACACCCAAGCGGGCGATGTTCATCCACCTGACGCTGGTGCCATACATCAGCCATGCCGGTGAAATGAAGACGAAGCCGACCCAGCATTCGGTGCAGGAACTACGTCGGATCGGGATCCAGCCGCACGCGCTGATTTGCCGTTCGGTGACCGGACTTGATCAGGACATCCGGCAGAAGATCGCCCATTTCGCCAGCCTTCCCGTCGAAGCGGTCATTTCCGGCCAGGACGTCGAGAACGTCTTCAAGATTCCGATGCTCTACCGGGCTGAAGGCCTGGATGACTTCATCATCGATCACTTCCGAATGGACGCCCCGGCACCAGATCTGAGCGATTGGGAAGAAATGCTGAGGATGGCTGACCGCGCCGACGGCAAGGTCCGGATCGCCCTGGTTGGCAAGTACATCCAGCTGGCCGACTCGTACAAGTCGGTTATGGAAGCGCTGGAACATGGCGGCATCCACAACGGCGTCAAAGTTCAGTGCGACCTCGTGGATTCCGAGAATTTTGATGTGAACGAACTAGATGGCGTTGACGGGGTCCTGATCCCTGGCGGCTTCGGTGAACGTGGCATCGAAGGCAAGGTTGAAGCGGCCAAGTACGCCCGCGAGAACGGCATTCCTTACCTCGGGATATGTCTCGGCATGCAGATTGCGGTAATTGAGTTCGCTCGCTCGATCGCCGGCATGGACGGCGCCAATTCGGCCGAATTCGATCCCGAGACCGAGTTCCCGGTGGTTGACCTGCTGCCAGAGCAGAAAGAAGTGTCCGACATGGGCGGCACGATGCGTCTGGGAGCTGACCCGGTGAAGCTCCACGAAGATTCAAAGGCAGTGGAAATTTACGGGGACGCCGTGATTTACAAGCGGCACCGTCACCGTTACGAAGTGAACAACCTGCTTCGTACCCGCCTGGAAGAGTCAGGACTCGTCTGCAGCGGAACCTCGCCGGATGAACGCCTGGTCGAAATCGTCGAACTGCCGGACCATCCTTTCTACGTCGCTTCCCAGTTCCATCCGGAGTTCAATTCCCGCCCGAACCGGCCGGAACCACTGTTTCGCGAATTCATGAAGGCTGCGGCTCTCAGAGCTGAAGGACGTGACATCGAGGCCACTTCCGGCATCGATGTCGAACAGGTGAATTGATGGAGGCGGTCTTCTGGCCCGCCATCGCTCTGATCGTTGCCGCATTCCATGCGTCCCGCAATCGCGAGGGCAGGAGTCGTGGGGAAACCGCCGGAATCTTTCTTCGTTGGTGGCTGATCATCGCGGTCGGAGTGGGAGGGATCGTTGGCGCAGCTTTCCATGTCTTTGACGGCAAGCAGATTGCGGAAGAAATCTGCTTCACCCGTGGTGACGGCGGATTCCAGTTCGAGAATGCGATGGGCGACCTGGCGATCGGGATCGCCGCCCTGGCCTGCATCTGGATCCGCAATCCCTGGTGGTACGCCGCAGTCATTCTCGTTCTGACGATTCAGTTCTTCGGTGACGGCTACGGCCACATCTACCAGATGATCGAGAACGACAATCACTGCGAAGACAACACCGGTCTGGTGCTCTGGTCCGACTTCATCCTGCCAATAGTTTCGATCGGACTCTTCGTGCTCTGGCGATCAGGGTCACCGCCCGCTTCGTCGGGAACGTCCCCGGCGAAGTGAGCCGGCCATGAGTCGTTTCGTTCGTCTCTGCGAAGTTTCCAGCCCGACCGGGCAAGAGGGCGAGATCACGGCAATGGTCAAGTCGGAACTCGAATCTTTCGGGCTCGCGGTCGTCGAGGATGATGCTGCGGGACCGGCCGGTGCCGGCAGCGGCAACCTGCTCGCCCGGATTGACGGGGAACAACCGGGATACGTGCTGTTCTGCGCACATCTCGACACGGTGCCGCACAACGGCCCAATTGAAGTCGTGCTGGATGAAGACACCTATCGCAGCGCCGGCGACACCATCCTGGGTGCCGACAACAAAGCCGCAGTTGCTGTCCTGATGGAACTCGCAAGCCGGTACCGGGACAAAAAGCCACCGATCGGGATCGAACTGCTTTTCACCGTGGCCGAGGAGCAGGGCCTGCGCGGGGCAGCAGCCTTCGACATGGGCCTCCTGGAAGCGACCACCGGATACGTGTTCGATCACGCGACCGACATCGGGGAAATCATCACCGCGGCTCCGAGCCTGGTGCGGATCAACGCGGAATTCACCGGGGTCGAAGCGCACGCCGGACTTGTTCCGGAATCAGGACGCTCGGCAATAGCTGCGGCAGCCACCGCGATCTCGGAAATGAATCTGGGCCGGGTTGATGACGAAACAACCGCCAATATCGGCCGCATCGAAGGCGGTTCTTCCGGCAACGTGATCCCGGGCAGATGCCTGGTATCTGGTGAAGCCAGGTCGATCGATCCGGATCGGGTGATCGAAGTGATCGCGGAGTTCAGCGACAGCATGATTTCTGCGGCGTCGGAAGCGGGCTGCGAGGTTGACATCGTCACCGAAGAGGTTTTCCGTGGTTACCGGATCGCTCCCGACTCGACCGCCCTGGCGGTGGCCGAAGAGGCCCTACGGGCCCGGGGGCATGAAGCGCGGCACGTATCGACCGGGGGTGGCAGCGATGCCCATGTGTTCATCCTCAGGGGAATGGATGCGCTGCTGCTGGCCAACGGCACCTACGACAATCACACCAGCGACGAATCGGTTCCACGGGCAAACCTCGCTGAAATGCTCGAAATCTGCGAAGAAATCCTGGCCGGGACGGCGGCGAGATGCTGAAGCTCAGGCGGGCGACAGTCACTTCTGACGATCCGCTGAAAGTGATGCTCGACGGGGCAGACCGGTCCGCCTGGGCTGACCCGGGCCTGGTTGGCCGGTGTGAAGTCGGCGACGAGGTGATCGTCAACGTGGAGGCGCTGGACCTTGGTCTGGGATCCGGTGGTTTCGACATCGTGCACGTGAACCTCACCCGGGGACTGGGCGCAGAAGGCTCGGAAGATGACCACGTGATGAAGCTGAACTACAGCTCAATTCAGCATCCAGTTGGCTCGATCGAACGACCGGTCGACGACGAAGCCGCTGCCGGGCTCGGAATGGACATACCGGTGCTGGCGATCGGGCTTCATGGGCATCTGGCCCCGGCCGCCTGGGCGCTGGCCGAACGGGCAAGGGCCAACGGATGGCCGGCACCTTCAGTGGGCTACATCCAGACCGGTGGCGGGGCTTTGCCAGGCAGTCTTTCGAGGGATGTCAAGGACCTGCTCGATCGTGGCCTGCTGGCCGGTCATGTCACCGCAGGACCTTCATATGGCGGACAAGCCGAAGCGATCAGCCTGATCGGGGCGATCGACGCGGCGGAATCCCAGGCCTGGGATGTGGTGATCAGCGGTCCTGGTCCGGGCATCCTCGGATCGGCGACGGTTTACGGGCACGGCGGCATGAGTGCTCTGGACGTGGCTCACGCCGGGCTGGCACTGGGTGCGCCGGTGGTGCTTTCACCAAGGCTTTCCAGCGGTGATCCCCGGCCGCGACATCGCGGACTCAGCCACCATTCACGTTCGGTTCTCAAACTGCTGCTGGCGGGGGTGGATGTGCCATTGCCAGCGGGTCGGGATGACCTTGCCGGGGCGGTCAGCGAGATCGGTTCAGGAAAACACCGGGTTGTCTTCGAAAAGGTGGACATCGCTGGTTATGCGAACTCCGGCCTGCCCCGCCGGACCATGGGCCGCGACATCGATGAGGATCCGGAATTTTTCAGTGGTCCGCTTGCGGCTGGATCACGGGCGGCGGAGCTAGCCCACGCCTGAGCGGTCCGACCGGCGTTCTGCCGGTTTCGTTGCGCCAGAAGGGGAGGTTCGAGGGGAAGCGAAAACCGGGAAATGCCCCTTGCCGTTGTATCCCCGGAAGTCAATGCCCCGAGCGCCCGGTTCGAGCACCTGCTGCTTGAGTTCCTGGCGTATCTGGAGCTCGAACGGGGGCTTTCCCGAAACACCCTGAATGCTTACCGCACTGACCTGCTTCAGTTCGGCGAGTACCTGCGCCGGAACGGTATCGACCCGGTTGAAATTACAGCTGCACAGATGTCGGAGTTCGTTGCGGGACTGACCTCGGTTGACGGTGACAATCCCCTTGCGGCATCAACGATCCATCGCAAAACGGCGGCTTTGCGATCCTTCTACAAGCACCTGCGTCGGGAAGACCTGATCACTGACGATCCGACTGTGGGCCTGACCACACCGAGGCGTTCCAAGAAGCTGCCGAACGTTTTGAACCAGGCCGAAGTCGGCAAGTTGCTGGCGTCGCCGAAAGGGGCATCCCCCCAGGCGTACCGTGATCGCGCAATCCTGGAAGTGATGTACGCCTGTGGCCTCCGGGCATCGGAAGTAACCGGTCTCGAGATGACCGATATCGATACCCATCACGGAATGCTGAAGGCCCGTGGCAAAGGCAGCAAGGAACGGATCGTCCCGCTCGGCCGGCAGGCAATCGCCGCGATTGAGCTGTACCAGCGAAGCGGAAGGCCCGAGCTGGTCAAAGGACGGTCGGAGAAGGCACTCTTCCTGAATTTCCGTGGCAAGAAGATGACCCGGCAGGGCCTCTACAAAATTGTCCAGGGGCACGCCCGTTCGGTCGGGCTCGAAGACCGGATGAGCCCGCATACGTTGCGCCATTCCTTCGCGACCCACCTGCTGGCCGGCGGCTGTGACCTGCGTGCTGTCCAGGAGATGCTCGGCCACGCCGACGTCGCAACCACCCAGATGTACACCCATCTTTCAGGCCAGCAGCTCAAGGACGTCTATTTCAAGACGCACCCGCGGGCTGTATCCGAACTTTAAGCGTTCGGAAGCAGGGCACCAGATCGGGTTGGCGGCTTTTGTGCTGAACGGTCGGGTGGCCTGAATCCATATCCTTGTGCGGTGCCGGAACTTCCCGAAGTCGAGACCATTCGCCGTCAGCTTGAACCAGACCTGGTCGGGCGAACGATCGAGGCGGTTGAGGTCTTGGACCCGTACTTCTCGAAACCCGTCCTGCCACTTGAGTTTGAAGGGGCTGTAGAGGGCCGGGAAATCGTTGATGTAGGCCGTCGGGGCAAGTACCTGATGCTGGAACTGGACAACGAAACGACAGTGGTGATCCACCTGCGCATGACCGGCAGCCTGATCCTGATTGATCCCGAAGGCGTTGCCAACCCGGGCGACGCGCGGATCTACGAGCCAGACACCGGTAGTAAGCACCTCAAGGCCCGTTTCACCCTGGACGACGGCGGTGAACTGCGATTCACCGACCCGCGGCGATTCGGCCGTGGTTTCGTCGCCGGACCGGAGGAACTGGACGAATATTTCGCTTCACGCCTCGGCGTGGAGCCCCTCGGGCCTGACTTCACAGTCGAGGCGATGGCGACGATGAGCGCCAAGCGGACCGGCCCGCTCAAATCCTTCCTGCTCAACCAGAAAGGCGTCGTCGGAGTCGGCAACATCTACGCCGATGAAGCTCTCTACCGGGCCCGGATCCATCCGCTGAGCACCGGCGCATCGATGAAACCGGAACACCATGAAGCATTGCGTGACGGCGTGGTTGAGGCACTGGAACGCGGACTCGACCTCGGTGGTGCATCGATCGACGACTATCGCGACGCCAAAGGTGAAACCGGTTCGATGCAGGACGAGTTCCTGGTTCACAGGCGGGAAGGAGAGGCCTGCCACAACTGTGGCGAGACCATCGTCCGGATCGTGGTCGGAGGGCGTTCGACCTACTTCTGTCCGGCCTGCCAGGTCAAGTTGAGAAAGCCGGCCAGGAAGCGCCGTTCCTGAATTCCGAAAGCCCGTCTGCCCGACCCGCCAGAATTGACGGGATGGCCGGAACTTTCAAAACAGAAGCGGTGGTGCTGAGGACCATCAGGTACGGCGAAGCCGACCGGATCCTTCACATCTATTCGCGTGAATACGGCCGTCTCGGTGCGATCGCCAAAGGTGTCCGGAAACCCAGGTCACGATTCGGAGGCCGGCTCGAACCGTTCTTCCGGCTGAGCCTCGTGCTCCACCGCGGCCGCGGGGACCTCCACACGGTCACCGCCGCCGAAACGGTCGAGGGTTACCCGTCGTTGAGATCGTCGGCCAGAGGGATCCGGGCGGCGGGTGATGCCTGCGGGGCGGTCCTGCGCCTGCTCGACGGCACTGAAGCAAACCAGCCCGCTTACAACCTGCTCTGCCGCTATCTCGCCCTGATCGATGAAGATCCGGCCAGCGGTGTCGCCGGGCTGGGCGGCATGGTCACCTTCCGGTTGAAGCTGGCCCTGGCCGCCGGGTTCGCACCCGAACTCTCCGGCTGTTCACGATGCGGCGCGACCGACCACTTGACCGCTTTCTCCGGGGCGGCCGGCGGGGTTGTCTGCCCGACCTGCGAGGCGAATTCATTTCCGTTCTCCGGCGAAGCACACGACTTCATGGTGAATGCGCTCGGTTCGCCGATGAGCGTCAGCCAGGAAAGCCCGGCTGCGGCGGTGAAGCAGGCTGGCCGGGCGATCGGCGACACTCTTGAACATCACGCCCATGTCCGGTTGCCGCGACCGGAAGAAGCGACCGCAGCATGACCGACAACTTCGAAGAAATGTTCATGAGAAGGGAGGAGGGTTACCTCTCCGGAAGGGCCGTGCCTTCATATCCGGCCTGCCGCGCCATGCCGGAGGAGAACAACCCGCTGCGCACCCCGTTCCAGCGTGATCGCGACCGCATTGTCCACAGCAAGTCGTTCCGCCGGCTAATGCACAAAACACAGGTTTTCATTGCCCCCGAAGGCGATCATTACCGCACCCGCCTGACCCACACGCTCGAAGCCACCGGCATCGCGAGGACGGTTGCCCGCGCGCTCAACCTGAACGAGGACCTGACCGAAGCAATCGGCCTTGCCCACGACCTTGGTCATCCACCATTCGGGCATATCGGCGAACAGGCGCTCGACGAAGCAATCAAGGCGCATGGCGGCAAAGGCTTCAAACACAACGTGCACTCGCTGCGTGTCGTTGATGTCCTCGAACGCGAAGGGCGCGGCCTGAACCTGAACGAGCCGGTCAGACAGGGAATCCTCAACCACACCGGGCCCGAAAAGAGCGATTCGCTCGAAGGCCAGATCGTGCGTCTGGTCGATCGTGTCGCCTACATCAACCACGACATCGATGACGCCCTTCGGGCGGGCATCCTGAACGCGGAAGACCTTCCGCGCGGCGAGATCGCCCTGCTCGGGCCGACCGGGGCCAGCCGGATCAATTCGCTGGTCACCGACATCGTCGAGCAGTCCCAGACCGGTGACGAGATCCGGCAGAGCGAAAGCATGGGGATGGCGATGCTTCGCCTGCGCAAGTTCATGTTCGAAAATGTCTATCTCGGCAATGCGGCAAGGGCCGAACACGAGCGGGTTCACCGGGCGCTACGGATCCTTTTTGAGCATTACCTTGCCCGGATGGACGAGGTGCCGGTGCTTGACCCCGAGGCCGATGATCTTCAACGGGTGACCGATCTCCTGGCTGGAATGACCGATCGTTATGCGATCTCCCATTTCACCGATCTGTACGTGCCGGAGGGTTCCCGGCTCTGATCGGAAAACGCGGCTTCGCCAGCCTTGGCTGGGCCGGTGGCAGGCTAAGCTAGCCGCCCTTGTCCAAGTACACTTCAGACACAATCGACCGGGTTCGCGCAGCAGCGGACATGGTTGAGATCGTTTCGGCCCACACCGATCTGCGCCGCCAGGGCGCCCGCTGGACCGGACTTTGTCCCTTCCATGATGAACGATCCCCGTCTTTTGGCATCCACGCGGAAGACAAGCTCTACCACTGCTTCGGCTGCGGTGTTGGCGGTGACCTCTTCGATTTCGTCGCGGCCACCGAAAGCATCGACTTCCCGGCTTCGGTCGAACTGCTCGCCGATCGTTACGGGGTGGAGGTCACCCGTGAAAAGGAAGACCCGCAGGCCGAAGCGAGAAGGGAAGCCCGCACCCGTCTGACCGAACTGATGGAGCGCGCCGCGATGTTCTATTCGGCCTTCTACCTGGAAGCACCGGAAGCGAAAAAGGCCCGTGAGTATCTCACCGGACGTGGTCTCGGGGAAGAGATCCTCAAGGAATTCGGTGTCGGATATGCCCCGAGCGCCTGGGACACCCTGATCCTGCGCGGGCAGCGGGCCGGGTACAGGATGGATGAACTCGCCAAAACCGGCCTGGCCCAGAAAGGACAAAAAGGCGGCATGTATGACCGCTTTCGCGAGCGCATCACCTTCCCGATCCGCGATCCGCGGGGAAGGGCGGTTGGATTCGGGGCCCGGGCAATGCGACCCGAACAGAAACCGAAATACCTGAACTCGGCCGAGAACGAGCTTTTTCACAAGAGCGACATCCTCTATGGCATCGAAAGGGCCAGGGGGCCGATGGCCAAAGCGGGCCGGGCGATAGTGGTTGAGGGATACACCGACGTGATCGCGCTTCACCAGGCTGGCCTGACCGAATCGGTCGGGGTGATGGGAACGGCGATAACCGAGCCGCAACTGGCCCTGCTTTCCGCGACGGTGTCGGACATCGTTCTGGCACTCGACGCGGACGCGGCAGGACGCAAAGCGATGCTCCGGGCCCAGCAGGTGGCGGCGGGACGGAAGCTTTCGATCAAAGTCGTGGCCATGCCGTCCGGCGAGGATCCGGCGGAGATGGTTGTGGCCGAAGGCGGGGCGGAGAAGTTCCGGGGTCTGGTTGACGGGGCGGTCGACCTGCCGGAGTTCCAGATTGACCTGATCCTGAACGCGGTTGATCCGGGTTCGCCACAGGATCGTGATCGAGGGCTCGGCGAAGTGGTGCCAGTCCTCGCTGAAATCCTGCCCGGTGCGACCCGTGAAGAACTGGTCCGGCGGGTTGCCGAAAAACTGAGCATCGATGCGACCGTGGTGGTGGCCCGGGTGGAAGGCGCTCCGCCACCAGAAACCCGGAATCAGGCAGCCACGGGTTCGGACGGCAACGCGGCTGGATCCGGACCGGCTGAACCGACGCCGGGCATGTCACCGGGAACGGTTCTGTCCCAGCGGGAACGCCAGGAGCGGCACCTGCTCGCGATGTGTGTAGCTAAACCGGAGGAAGGCCAGCAGTACATCGACCAGCTCGAAGCCAAACACCTGACCTCACCGTTGATGGTCAGGACGGTCGGCTGGCTGAAGGGCCACCTTTCCGATCCTGCCGAAGGAATTGATCCCGACGATCGTGAACTTCACCGGCTGGTCGCGGCCCTGGTGGTCCGGGCAGATCCCGGCCAGGTTGGGTCAGGTTCGATCCGCCGGAACTTCATGGAACTTGAACTGGCCGCGCTTCAGGACGAAATCACCGCTGCCGCCAGTTCGGACGATGTGGCACTGAGGGCCCAGCTCAACCGCCGCCGGGCTGAACTGGTCGAGCAGGTCAGCCGGGCCGAAGCCGACGCGGAAGGACTCTGAGGCCACCTCAGAGGTGACCTCAGGAGGACTTGAATCACCGCGTTTCGGTAGTCTGCCCGAACCGTTCGAGACGTCTGTTCGAGTCTCGCCGGACCGATCCGGAAGGTGACGTTCGGGGGTAGCTCAATCGGTAGAGCGACGAGCTGTTAACTCGTAGGTTGACGGTTCGAGTCCGTCCCCCCGAGTATCGATAGCTACGGCGTCGCGAGGGCCTCGATCAATTCGACGCCTCTCGCGGCGCCGTCGTTGTTTCTGCTCCAG
>JBAUOE010000156.1:0-3202 GCA_049579585.1 Solirubrobacterales bacterium
GTGGAGAGACATCGACGACGCGGATGCCTGAATCGTCCGATGGGCTACCGGAGCCCTGCGGCTCGGCCCGGCGGACATAAGCCAGCTTCCTGCCTGAATTTGAAAACGAGGGGTGAGAGTCGACCGAGATTGATCCTTCGGCCGGATCGGAAATCCGGGTGGTCCTGCTCCCGTCGTAAGTGTAGATCGCGGTCAGCTCGCTGGCGGCAGCTGCTTTGTGCTTTCTCGTGAAAGCGATCGTCGATCCGTCATTCGAAACAGTTGGCTCGTCGAAGTAGACGTCGTCCGACTGGCCCGCGACCAGCTGTTTTCCCTGAGGCCAGTCGTTCTCGACAAAGGTGGCGCCGGGGTCAACTCGCCAAAGTCCGGCAAGCGCCGGGTCACCACACGGGTTGGCGTTTCGGACGAAGATGACTTCGCCGGTGGTGGGTACCCAAACCGGATTCGAATCGCGATAGCAGGGGTTTTCGTCAGTGGTTCCGGTGAGCTGCTTCATCTCCGAATCCCCGGCTCTTGCGGTCCAGATTCCATCCTGGCTGGCTGGCCCGCCTGAGGCGTACGTCTCATAGGCGACGTGATCACCATCTGGCGCAAACGAAGGCGTCCGTGCGTAGCCGGGGTACGGCACCGGCACCCTGTGGTCCACGCCATAACCCTCGACTTTCACGGAGACACTGCCGCCCCACACGTGGGCGACTTTCGAGCCGTCGTCGGAAACCGCGGGGTCCGCAGGGCGAGTCGGGGGGTAGATGCCCGTTTCTGCAAGGTCAGGTTTGGACGGCCTTTTGATCAAAAGGCCGGATTCGTAATAACCGGAAGTTATGATCGGACCGGTGACGTAAGCAAATGTGTCGGAGTACCGGCTGGTTGCTGCGTCTGATGCTGTGGTGCCGTCGCGGGATGGGATCAGGGTCTCGAGGCCATCGCCGGTGACTCGCATGGTCATCAGATCCTGCTTCAGGACTGAGCCATCCGGATGCAGTTCCGCCCGCGCGAAGAGGATCCGCTCGCCCTGGACCGTCTGCATGAACTGTGGCTCGGAGTCCCTGAGGGCCGGCCCGGTCCGGACCTCATCCAGGGCGGCGCTACTGCCGGGCATGGCCAGCAGGCAGACAGCCAGTAGCCCCACGAACCTGGCTCCCCCGAGCAACTTCCCAGACCTCATTGTCTCCATGCCTCTGGAACATTGATGGAGCGACAAAGTTTCGGGGAATCAGACATTGCGTCTTCCGGGAATCCAGAACGGCAGGAACAGTTGCCTGGGCTGAACCATGGTCGGACCCCTTTGATAGTTGATAACCCTGCAATCGAGCGAACGGCCGCATTATCTCAAAGGAAGCCGAAAGTTCCAGCCGTTTTGTCTGAAACCGAAACTAACGTAGTATTGACGAGTTGCTAATAGCGTGAGTAGTTTCAGACTGAAAGGGCACGGGCCTGTGAGTCAATTCAAAACGTGGTTCAGGATGGCTGGCGGTATTTCACTGCTTTCGTTTCTGCTGCTCGCCGTGCCCGCAGCCGGTCAGGCGAATTCGGTCAAGCCAGCTCGCGGACTCACTCACCTTTACAACGTGCGTTATTGCGAGTTCCTGCTTGCCCGTCAAATCGCTCCGACGATCCAGGCTGAAGTTTTCAACACGGTTGGCCTGGGCAACTGCCCGCTGGGTCCGTTCGATGCCGCCGACCCCGCAAAGATCGCAGTTGACAACGACGCGATCATCGTTCAGAAGAGCGGGCCGAGCCGATGGGTGTTGGACAGCATCACCACCAGGCCGGTCGGTGATCCGATCGACATGGACGGCGTGCGGACCAGGTCAATTGGAACCCTCACCCCTTCATCGCCGGTGCCGCCCGCCTTCGTGCCGATCCCGATCGACCGCACGATCGTCTGGAGCTATCGCAAAGCCAGAACTCTGCGCATCCTCATATCCCCCGGTAACCGTCGCTACGTAATGCAGTCCTACTCGAAGATGGATGGCGCGAACCAGAAAGAAGCCGACCTGAACCGGCTCGGTTCCAATCCCGGAACCGGCATCCCGGAGGGCTGGACTTTCAAGAAGAAGAAGGTCAAGCAGAAGCTGCTGACGCTGAGCACGAGGGGCGCGCCGTACATCGTCCGTGACGGATTCGACAACGTTTACCAGCGCTTCAACTGGCCACGAAAAAACAAACGCTAGGACCTAGCCGGTGAAAGGCAGCAGCTCACGGGCTGCGGTCTGTTTCACCTTGTCGGTGAGGGCTTCCAGTACCGGTGTGCTCAAGGCCCATCGCTGCCAGTAGAGCGGAACGTCCACGATGCGGTCCGGGGTCAGATCGATCAGCTGCCCGCTCTCGAGGGATTCGAGGCACTGCTGCTCCGGCAGCAGTCCCCAGCCAAGTCCCATGTGGACTGCACGCAGGAACGCATTGGAAGTCGGAACGTAATGCCGGGGCGAGCGGGTGTTGTGACCGGCGAACTCGCGAAAGAACCGGTGCTGGAGATCGTCCTTCCGGTCGAAGTTCACAACCGGCGCCCGGTCGAGACTCTCGGCAGTCGCTTCACCATCCAGATGGCTGGCGAGAAAATCCGGGCTGCTGATCGCGTGGTAGCGCATCACCCCAAGCACTTCCGACTTGCAGCCCTGGACCACCGCCTTGTTCGATGTGACCGCCGCCATCACTTTGCCGGCCCGAAGCAACTCGACGGTGTGTTCCTGGTCTTCGCGAAGGATGTCGTAAAGGACCCCTTCTGTCTCCGGGGTCGGGGCCAGCGCATCAAGGAACCAGGTGGCAAGGCTGTCAGCGTTGATTGCCAGCGGGATGGTGGTCTTCGTACCACTGCCCGGATCGGAATCCAGGGCTTTGCTCGCCTGGGCCTCCAGCAACATCATCTGACGCCCGAAGCGCAGGGCGACATCGCCAGCGGCGGTCGCTTCGACCGGGATCGTCCGTTGAACCAGAACCTGTCCGGCTGACTGTTCCATCGCCTTGATCCTCTGGGAGACAGCCGATGAAGTCACCTGGAGGCGGCGGGCCGCTTTGTCGAACGAGCCTTCGTCGACCAGGACGACCAGGGTTTCGAGATGTTCAGTGCGAAAAGCCATCATAAGCAACTCTAATGACTGTTCAGGAAGTGTAGTTGGACTAATGCTCCGGTCGCCACTAGATTCGCCTTCGTGAACGCCTCCTCAATCCTTCCACCCGTTCGGCCGGCTGATCGGCCCGG
>JBAUOE010000157.1:0-15600 GCA_049579585.1 Solirubrobacterales bacterium
GTTTCACTGATCTCCGCCGTGGTCTGGCTGCTGCTCGTCTTCGGGCTTTAGAACCTCACCGGAAGAAATCCGGACTGACCCAGTAACCGGGGTTCGTTCGCCAAGGCCAGCGATCAGCTCTTCCATTTTCGTTTCGTCCAGACGACCGGCACTCGGACCCATCTCGATCAGGTCCTTGACCTGGGCCGGGGTCAGGTCCATCGTCCAGTCGACGATGCGGGCGTCCAGCTCGTCGCCGGCTTCGCCCAGGCTTTTCTCGAGGCGTTCTTCTTTGTCCGGATCGACGCCCACCATTTCGAAGGGTTCGATCAGTTCCTTCAGGTGATCCGGGTTCGGGGTCACTACGACCAGCCGGCCACCGTCAGCAAGGATGCGATCGATCTCTTCCCCGTTCCGCGGCGCGAAGACGTTGATCACGATTGCCGCGCCCTGATCCTTGACCGGAATCTCATGCCAGATATCAGCGACCGCTGCCCCGGCGCGCGGATGGCTCTTTGCCGCCTTGCGCACCGCGTACTTCGAGTTGTCGATACCCAGCCCGAAACGTTCCGGCGAAACCTCGAGCGCCGCCGCCAGATAGTGACCGGTACCGGTGCCAAGGTCGACGATCGCCCCTTCGACTTCTTCCAACCCCGGACGGACAACTTCCTCGCTTAACGCAACCGTCACCGGGTCGAACAGACCGGCCCCCAGCACCCGCTCACGGGCGGCAACCATCTCTGCCGAATCGGCGGTATGGGTTCCGGAATACCGGCCGAGCAGACTGACGTATCCCTGCCGGGCAATGTTGCTCGTATGTCCGTTGCTGCAGACGAGGGACCCGCCGTTTTCACGCAGTTCGTTGCCGCAGTGGGGACAGATCAGGATCTTGACGATGGCTTCTTCCACAGGGCCACAGTAGATGGACGGCCCCGACCGCGCTTCGTCGCTGAAGGTCGCAATACTTCATTTTATATAGTAGGTCTGGTGCCTACCTTTCGCAGACTGCTCGGTTTTCTGCGTCCCCATCGCCGTGAGCTCTGGGGATCGCTGATCTTCGCCTGGGGCGCGATGGGCGTCACGGTGCTGATTCCGTGGCTGATTGGCGAAGCGGTAAATGCGATCACTGACAGCAACAAAGCGGAGCTGCTCGACATCGTCTTGCTGATCCTCGGGGCGGCAGTCCTGCGTCTGTTGCTGACAATGGTCCGGCGAATCGTGGCTGGCAAGGTTTCCCTGGCGGTCGAGTTCGATCTCCGCGAAAACATCTACGGGCATCTCCAGCGGCTCGAACTGGGGTTCTTCGACACCCAGCAGACCGGCCAGTTGATGTCCCGCGCGACCGTCGACATCGGTGCGATCCGCTTTTTCCTCGGCTACGGCCTGATCTTCTTCTCGCAGAGCCTGCTGACCGTGCTGCTGGCTGGCACCGTCATGTTCTTCATCAATCCGTGGCTCGCCCTGATCGCCCTCACCCCTGCCCCCCTGGTCGTCCTCACTGCCGTGCGCTACTCCCGCCAGTCACGACCGGCGATGCAGGAAGTCCAGCAGCGAATCGCCGAGCTCACAGCCGAAGCAGAAGAAAACGTCACCGGCATCCGGGTAGTCAAGGCATTCGGTCAGGAAGACCACCAGCTGCTGAGGTTCCAGGGTGCCGTTTCCAGACTTTTTGACCAGAGCATCAAGTCAACCCGGATCCAGGCTTTCTTTTCACCGGTAATCGGAGCCCTGCCACAGATCGGCACCGCCCTGGTGCTGCTGATCGGCGGACACGCCGTAATCAACGGCACCATGGACATCGGGCAATTCACCGCTTTCTACACCTACATGATCCTGCTCGCATCACCCCTGCGTATGGTCGGAATGGCACTCGGCATGGCCCAGAGGGCCGTTGCTGCCGGAAACCGCTACTTCGAGATCATGGACCGGGATCCGGAGATCGTCTCCCCCGAAAACGCCCCCGCGCTCCCCGCCGGGGACGGTCATGTCGAAATGAAGGCAGTCAGCCTCCGCTACACGAAAGACAACCTGGAAGCGCTCGACCGGATCGACCTGGACGTTCAGCCCGGTACGCGTCTGGGCATTGTCGGACCGTCCGGATCAGGCAAGACAAGCCTGGTCGCCCTGATCGCCAGGCTCTACGATCCGACCGCGGGTTCGGTAAGGGTCGACGGGGCCGACCTGCGAGACATCGATGTGACCTCGCTGCGAAGCCACACCGCGTACGTGTCCGAAGACAGTTTTCTTTTCGGGGACTCGGTGGCCGCCAACATCTCCTACGCCCGGGCCGACGCTTCTTTCGAGGAAATCGAACAGGCAGCAATCCTGGCCCAGGCCAATGAGTTCATCGAAGAGCTCCCGGACGGATACGACACGGTTGTCGGTGAACGCGGACTCACTCTCTCCGGCGGACAACGTCAGCGGGTGGCAATCGCCCGCGCGCTGCTGGCCGACCCGCGGATCCTGATTCTCGACGACGCGACCTCCTCACTCGACGCCACCACTGAACAGGCGATTCGAGCGGGCCTGGCCGAAGCGATGCGCGACCGGACGACCTTCGTGATCGGCCACCGGCTTTCGACGATTTCTTTGGCCGACGAGATCATCCTGATGGATGGCGGCAGCATCGTCGATCGGGGAACCCACGAAGAGCTGCTTGGACGGTCCAGCCTCTATTCCGAGCTGATCACTGACGACCGTGAAACCGAACCGGTTTTCATCGACGAAGAAGTCGAGGTGCTCCGTTGAGCCGGAAAGAACCTCGGTACAAAGGCGAGCCCGACCGCCTGCGAAAGATCCGCTGGGTGCTTGGTTTGCTCAAGCCGTACCGCCCGCGGATCGTGGTCATGGTTTTCGCGGTTATCGCTGCCAGCCTGACTTCACTGGCCCCGCCCTACCTGGCAGGTCGCGCGATCGATTCAGGAATCCAGACCGGGGACGAGCGGGCCCTGGCGATGATTGTCATCGCCTTCGTGATCCTCACGGTCGCCTACGCAATGACCAGCTACCTGCAGACCTACCTGGTCGGCTGGATCGGGGTGCGTGTCCTGCAGGACCTGCGCGAAGAAGTCTTCAAACACATCCAGAAGATGTCGATCGGCTTCTTCACCCGAAATCGTCCGGGGACCCTGATTTCCCGGATGACCAACGACATCGAAGCCCTGAACCAGTTGATCTCGGACGGCATCGTCACCCTGTTCAGCAACATGCTGACCCTGGTCGGCGTGGTTGTGATCCTGCTGCTGCTCGACTGGCAACTCGCCCTGATCACTTTCAGCGTCCTGCCCCTGCTGCTGGTAACGAGCCTTGTCTTCCGCCGCTACTCCGCGGGGGCGTTCCGGGAAACCCGTGAGCGCATCGCGGCAATCACCGGGCATCTGCAGGAAACCCTGAGTGGGGTCCGGGTCGTGCGCAGCTTCGGCCAGGAGGACCGGCACCTGAGCAGGATGACCGAGCTGAATCAGCTCAATCGCCAGGCGAACATGAAAACGGTTTACCTGAACGCCACCTACTTCCCGGCGACCGAACTGATGACTGCGATCGGCACCGCGGCGATCCTCCTTTTCGGCGGCTACCAGGCGATGAACGGCAACATAATGATTGGCGTCGTCGTCTCATTCATTGGCTACCTCCAGCTGTTCTTTGACCCGATTCAGCAACTGGCGCAGCTATATGCGACCTACCAGCAGGGAATGGCAGCACTCGACAAGATCTTCGGGCTGCTCGACACCGAAGCCGAGATCGTCGACAGCGCCGACGCGGTCGAGCCACCAGTTATCGCCGGGGCGCTCAGCTTCAATGAGGTTTCATTCAGTTACGCGACCGACGCCGAACGCCTCGAGAGCGCCGACCAGTCGGGACGCTGGGCGGTTCGGGACATCGATCTCGACATCAAAGCCGGAGAAACCGTCGCCCTCGTCGGCAGCACCGGTGCCGGGAAGTCAACCCTGGCGAAGCTGATCACCCGCTTTCACGATCCGCAATGCGGAACTGTCAACATCGACGGCCAGCCACTGGCCCACTATCAACAGCGTCCGCTACGGCGACAGATGGGGATCGTGCCCCAGGAAGGGTTCCTCTTTTCAGGAACGATCGCCGAGAACATCAGTTTCGGCCGGCCCGATGCCACGGTTGAAGAAATCACCGCTGCTGCCGAGGCGGTTGGAGCCACCTCGTTCATCGATCGTCTGCCTGACGGCCTCGAAACCGAGGTCGGGGAACGCGGCGTGCAGCTTTCCTCCGGGCAGCGTCAGCTCGTGGCTTTCGCCCGGATCATCCTCACCGAGCCCAGGATCCTGGTTCTGGACGAAGCCACCTCATCGGTCGATACCCAGACCGAACGAACGATTGAGGCCGCGATGGACCGGCTGCTTTCGGGCCGCACCGCAGTGATCATCGCCCACCGCCTGTCAACGATCAGGCGGGCTGACCGGATAGTGGTGATGGACCACGGCCGGATCGTCGAAACCGGGAGCCACGCTGAACTGATCGCCGGGGATGGGTACTACAGCAAGCTGTACTCAGCCTGGATGAGCTGAGACAGAAACGGCCGGGCTGAGTGTCAGCCGGGGCTGATGCCGCCGCTGGGTGAGCCACCCGAACCGGAGCCACCCGTATCCGGCGTGGATGATGGCGGTGTAGCGCCACCCGAAGGGGCCGACGGGGTCGTCACCGGGGGCGGGGTCGGCTCTGGTGTAGTCGTCGGCGGTACGTACGTATCGGTCGAATCGGTCGAATCGGACGGGACCCCGGTTGAAGTGCCGGACGAGACCGGTGCTACCGGTGCTTCGCCACATTCGATGAATCCGTATTCGCTGGCCGCGCTTTGGAAGGTTGCGAGGGCATCCGAACCATCGGTCGAGTCTGATTCCGCCAGCCCCTGGGCGGCCATGATCACCGCAGTCGGGGCGTCACCGTCAGAAGGTGTCCCGAGCTCATCGAGCCGGTCGGCCATGCCCGAGTAAATGTCTGAAATCTGGGTTTCCTTGATGGTTTCGTCAGCCGATTCAGAGGCCGCGATCGTTCCCACAGCCGCGTTGACTTCAGCGCAGATGCCGTCACCCTGGGTGATCAGCTGCGCTTTGGTGACCGAAGCGGGCTCAGTTGTGGTTTCCACCGGGTCCGGGGCAGCCTCACCCTCATCGTCCCCTCCACCGCAGCCAGCAGCACCGACCAGACCAACCACAGTGATGATGGCTATCGCCATCCTTTTTTTCAATGGAACCACCGTTTCAAGGTAACAGAACCTTCGGTCGGCAACCGCGATTCAATGCCGATCGGCGCTGCAGAGTTTGCCCGTCGGCGTTATTCTTCTGGACACCCACTGCGGGGTAGAATAATGGCAATTCGTGCGGTTCTGGTCCGTGAAATCGGGGTTCGAGTCCCTGCCCCGCAGCTTTTCCTCAGTACCTTCCCGGTCCTGGGTCCCTCTCAATACTTGCCGCAAGTGACGCAGCCAACAGGTTCGGGTCGGTTTTGCCGCGGACAGGGCGGTGAAACCGACCCGGAGCTGCTGTTCGTTTGATCTGGGCGCTTTCGAGCACCACGAACGCGGGTCCGACTACGATCCGGCGCCGAGAACCCTCTTCAAAGCTTCTTCCTGCCCCGGATCCAGGACCGCGAGGATGTCGTCACCGGCCTTCAGCTCCGACTTTGCATCCGGCACGAAGCCGACACCGTTACGAAGCACGGAAATCAGAAGGGTGCGATCCGGGGTTTCGATCTCCCCCACCTTCTTGCCTGCGATCGGCGAATCTTCTGGCAAACGGAACTCGATGATCTCGATCTTTTCTTCCTCGAGATCGAGCAGGTGCACCAGATTCTGGTGAGGCACTTCGTGCCCGAGCAGCCTCAGAATCAGGTCGGTCGATGAAACCACCGGTTTGATGTCAAGCAGATCGAAATGGGGCCTGTTGCTGGGGTTGTTCACCCGGGCGATGATCCGCGGCACACCGTACTTCTCTTTGGCGACCTGGCAGATCAGGATGTTGTCTTCATCATCACCGGTTACCGCGACCACCATGTCGGCCCGCTCGATGCCGGCACGTTCCAGCACCCAGAGCTCCGACGCGTCGCCGTAATGAACATTGTGTTCGAGCTTCTGTTCAACCGCGAGATAACGGCTCCGGGAATTCTCGACCAGCGTGACTTCATGCCCCTGCAGCAGCAACTCGCGGGTGAGGTTGACCCCGACTTTGCCGGCGCCGACAACGATCAGGTACATCAGTCTCCCCCTGCGCTCTCGGGATCCGGATCTGGACAACCCGCCCGTAACCGGTCGCCGAGCATCTCGGTCGCGACCCGGGTCGGGCAGACGATGTCCATGCCCTGCTCCGCGTACCACTCCGCCCGCAATGGATCGAGAATTCGGGCGATTACCGTTTCGACCCTGTAGCGACGCTGAGCTATCTGGGAAATGACGATGTTGGTGTTGTCACCGTTGGTCGCCGCCACGAAAGAATCCGCCTTTTCGATGCCAGCCATCTCGAGCGCTTCCGTCTCAAGGGCGGTGCCAACCGTGAATATTCCGCCTGCTTCTTCCCAGTCGCAATCCATACCGACCTCAAGCCTCGCGTGAGACTCGGGATCCTCGTCGAGACACGAAACCGTGTGTCCCTCCTTCAACATCGACTGGGCCAGACCCGAGCCAACCCTGCCGCAACCGACGATCAGAACGAACATCGACCCATATTACGCAAACGGCTGCATCAGTCGGCCGGGGGCGCGGTGAGCAGTACCCGGGCCGGAGACCGTTTCAGAACATAGGCGGTGATCGGACCGATTTCGGCGGGAAGCGATTCCCCGACGCCGCCAAGATTGCCGCCTCCCCGGATCGCGGTTGGTGGCTCGGCCCCCATCACAATCACATCGGCCTCCCACCGTCGGGCAGCGAAAACGATCCCGCTTCCGACCTTGCGTACCCGGACGATCTCGGCATGGACTTCGACGTCCTCGTATTCCGAGGCGACATCGCGAGCCCGCTCGACCGCCCGTACGGCTTCGGTTTCGATTTCTTCCGGCATCGGGTCATCCAGGGCCAGCGAGAGTGGAACCGGAATCAGATAGATGATGGTCAGGATCGCCCCGGCATCGACCTGCTCCGGATCTTCATCCGCGGCCAGACGACCAGCCGTGCTGACGATGTCGTCGTCCAGTTTCGTTCCGAATATTGGCACGATTATCCGGTGGAACTCGACCGATATCCGGGGCCGGGTCAGGGCCCGCGCCTCCACCGTCACGTGCTTGGTCAGGCTCACTTCCTCGAAATACTTCCGGTAGATCACGTAAGCGATCAGGCCGAAGGCAAGCCAGCCCAGGCCGACCCAGCGAGCTGAATCGTGAAGCACCAGAACCGATCCGAGCGCAAGGGTTCCCATCAAAGCCCCGAGCACGGCCGGCAGCGGGGTCTGCGAACCGCCTATGCGAATCGGCATTGGCACCCGGAAAGGCCTCTCGGCATCCGGCATGGATCGCCGCAGCTTGATTATCGAAAGGTGGGCGATCGTGATCGCCAGAGTCGCCCCGAAGGCATAAACCCCGGCCAGCATCTCGACGTCACCCAGAAGGGCCAGTGCCAGTACCACCAGCGCACACCCGATTATCGCTTTGTACGGCGTTTCATAACGGCGTCCGAGCTGTCCGAGCCAGCTTGGGATCTGTCGGTTGACCGCCAGGGTGTAAACGTGGCGTGAGACCCCGAGCATCGCTGTGTTGGCCGCCCAGATCAGGGTCGGCGCCGCAATCAGTGCCACCAGCCACCGCATCACGTCGGAGATCCACGGCGGGTCGTAGGCGGAAACCACCCCAAGAACGGGGGCTTCGATGAAAGTGCTGCCGAGTTCGGTTTCCGGACCGGATGGCCCGACAACCACAGGTACCGCCATCAGGGCGATCGCGGCCATGCCGGCGTAAAGCACTGGCACCAGCCACATCGACCGGGTGACCACGCGCCCGAACTGTTTCGGGTTCAGGTCCATGTCGGGAGCGAGGTTGGCCACTGCCTCGATCCCCGCATAAGCAAGCATCGCCAGAACCGCCGAGTAGATGACGTCATCGGCGCCCGGACTGGTGAACAGGTCGATATTCCGGGTCAGCACCTCCGGATTCATCACGACCAGGACGCCAACCCCGACAACCAGCAGCTGTAGCAAGAGGTCGGCCCCGGCCAGAACGAGCAGAAACCTCGGGCGACGTCGGGCCGGAACATCCAGACCGTTCAGCACCGTGATGTACAGGACCACCGCCCCGACGATCGCCGCGCCCCAGATCGTGCCGTTGGTGTCGCCGGTGATCGGCTCGAGGTAGTGCGGGACGGAAATGACCGCGAGGGCGATGACGATCAGGTAGTCGAGCAGGATCACCCAGCCGGCGATGAAGGCAATCAGTTCGTTGAAGGCGTGCCGGGCGAAAGACGATGATCCGCCGCGTTCCCGCAACATCGTGCTGCCTTCGAGATAGGTGAACATCGTGATCACGAAGAGCAGGCCGGCAACCAGGAAGATCAGCGGGGTCAGGCCAAGCCCTCGCTTGGCGACCACCCCGAGCGAGAAATAGATCGAAAAGCCGACTGCTGCGTAGGTGACGATCAGCAACCAGAGTGCCCCTGAGCGCTCGCGGTCCTTGCCCGGCACCCTCATTCGCCGCTACCGCCGATGCTGTTCTGGAGTCGCCACCGTGCGACCCCGATCCCGATGAAAGCAAGGCCGATCAGAATTCCGACCGATAGTGGCCCGCCGCCGTTGACGATCGTAATCCCGAAGATGATCGTTCCGATGACGATGAAGAAAATGGAAATGATCTTCACCGCCAGGTCGTAGAACCGGTTGCCGTTCATTTGCCGGTCCCTTCCGACACGACTATCACCCGGCAGGGCCGTTCACGCAGCACCGTCTGGAGGGTTTTGCCATAAAGGGGCACGCCATCACGGGTCCGCAACCCCATCACGATCGCTTCCGCTTTCGATGACTTTGCCTGGCGGGCAAGGAAGTAACCCTCCTCACCAGGCCTGACCCTTTCAACACGGCCGCTAACCCTCATGCCCGCAATCAACTTGGCCTGTTCGATCTTGCCCTGCGCTTCGGTTTCCTCTTCTTCCATCGCACTTTCCAGGGGCAAATGCCGTGGAACTGTCAGAAGCGCAGTTATGTGGATACCCCGCCGCCGGTCCGAGGCGAGCCGGGCCGCGGTCGCAATCAATTCTTCCGAAAACGGCTGCTCGGCGGCAAAGGCCACCATGATGCTGCGGTACTCCAGTTCTTCCACCCCGAGTGGTTCCGGCAGCAGGACCTTGACCGTTTTCGAGAGAGGCAGCCGTTGGTATCGCCGGTACCCGAAGTACACCATCCCACCAACCACCATCCAGCCAATACCTACGGCGAGGGTGGTCGGGTTGAGCGCCATAACGACCAGCCACGCCAGGAACGTGCCGGTGCCACCGATCAGGGCTGAGATCGGGACAAGTACGCCTTTCAGTCGAATGTTGAACCGGGGTTTCCATTCCCGTTCCGCGTCCGGGTACTTCTGTCTCAACCGAATCAATGCAGCGTGGGCGATCGTGAACGAAAGCATCGCTCCGAACGAATAAAGCGTCGCCAGGAAGTCGGCCTTGCCCGGAAGCAGGGTGACGATCGCAAGAACCGCAAAGAGCATTATCGCGACGTAGGGCGTGCGGTATTTGGGATGAATCTGACGTACGACCTCGGGCAACTGTCGGTACTGGCCCATCGAGTAGCTGAGGCGGGACACGCCGATCAGGGCGGCATTGGTCGCAATGATCAGGATCACGGCCGCGAGCACACCGACATAGATCCTTAAACCACTGGTCAGCCCGTGCCCCAGCCCGAGGTTCTCGACGATGCCAAGGATCGGGTCGTCGGCATAGGTGGTGCCCAGTTCAGTCACGTACTCACCGGCCGAATTCAATTCAACCGGCATTGCCGATAGGGCGACGATCGGGATCAGGAGGTAAAGCGCCATCACCGCCATCACGACCAGGCCAACGCCCTGCGGTACGGAACGGGCTACATCGCGGGCCTCCTCCGACATGTTGGAGATCGTTTCGATGCCGGTGTAGGCAATCATGCCGACCGCGATTCCCAGGGCGAAATTCGACCAGCTCGGAGCGACTCCCAGCTGAACGTTGCTGATCAGGACTTCCGGCGAGAGAACAAGGAACAAGCCGATGCCCACGAGGACTATCTGGGTTGCCAGATCGGCCACCGCGAGGATCGTGTTGAGCTTGGCCGATTCCTGTCCGCCCCGGATGTTCAGCCAGGCCAGAAAAGCGATCAGGATCGCCCCACCGATGATGTCGCCCGGCGCGTGGCTCAGTGCCGGCCAGAACACCGCCAGGTAATGCGGCACGAAATACGCCGAGATAGCAACCGTAATCGTGTAGTTCAGCATCTGGCCCCAGGCGGCGATGAAACTGACCAGCTCGTTGAAGGCATGACGGGCGAAACTCGAAGATCCGCCAGCTTCCGGATACATCACGGTGGCCTCGGCATAGGTCGCTGCCGTGCAGATGAAGATGATCCCGGCAATAACGAACGCGAGCGGGGTCAGGCCTAAAGCGAAAGCGGCGGTAACGCCCAACGCGTAATAGATCGACGAGCCAACGTTTCCGTATCCAGCGGAGAAAAGCGCGCTCGCCCCGTGAACACGACTGAGGCTCTGGTCGCGAGGAATGCGTTCAGCCAAAGTGTCCTGCCGAAGTCAGCCCGGAATCCACCGCGGCGACTCTACTCCGCTCGGCCAGCGAAGGCCGATGGGCGATCTGCCGGCACCGGACGGTGCCGCAGCGGTAAATCCTAGGAAGTCCCCCAAGCCCACTGCAACCTGAGAGAAATCGCACCGGGATTGTTGTCCGTGATTTTGAAACGGACCGGCATCGAGACGTCCATTTCCGCGATCAAATCGGTTCCCGGAGAAACATCAAGCGTGAAACGGGCCCAGTCACCCTCGCGTTTGACTCCGGTGACCTGACGAACGCCAGGAAGACCGCGCAGGGTGGTTTCCGCGACTGCGGCCATCGCCAGTTCCGGCAGCGGCGAAACAGTCACCGCGACCACGTCGCTGTCATCGGTGTCTGCGCTGGCCACGACTTCCGGTACGCGCTTCACCGGGCTGCTGGGCCGCTCAGGGCTGGCGCCGGGACTCAGCGCATCGACCGCAGCAACCAGGGCCGACACATTCTCACCGAGAGATCTGAGTTCGGCAGCGATTGTGGCAACCGAAGCCTGAAGGTCTTCGATCTGACTGCTGTCTGGAACCTGGGTTCCTGACTCGCCGGGAATGTCTGTGCCGGCCGACTCCTCATCCGAGTGAACGCTCATGGACCCATGTTAGTTGAGCCGCGAAACTTGGTCAGACCAAACAGCCGAGTCAGGTCAGCTGGTGTACACCTGGGCCGCGATGACGCACCAATTCTCGTCCGGATCCGGATCGTTCGCTTTCCAGCGGGACGAAACCAGAACACGTTCTCCACTGTTGAGCTCGATGTAAAGCATGCCGTTGTTTGGCAGGCTGGCCTCGATCGGCCCGGAGTTCTGAGTTACCTGGAAATCATCGGAGCCTTCCCGCCGGATGATCTTCGCGCCGGAAGGAGTGTCGATAGTGATTCGTCGAGTTCCGTTCGTTCCTGATTCGCACACCGCGGTGACTTCGCCCAGGCCCGGGAAGTCAACCGTGCTGGTCGTGTTGGCATCGGTTGCGTTTTCGTCGCCACGCCAGACGATCTGGACTGAACGCGCCAGCGGTTTCTCTTCGGACTCGGTTTGTGTGCGGAAAGTCGCTTCGACGTGGCAGCGGGAACTCTTCGTATTGCTGAAGTCCCATTCCCATTCGAGTTCGAGTGTGGTTGGCGGGGCCAGAGAAACGCCGCCCGGTCCTTCAATCGGACCGCGGTCGGAAATAATTCCCTGGAATTCACCGGTGGAGTAATTCTCCACCGGACTGAACTTGTTGAGACCCTCCCGGAAATCGGGACCGGTTCCGGCTGCGTACTTGGCTTCACGCAGCGCCTTCTCGCTGAAAGTTCCCCAGTTCTTGTAGGTCCAGTTCATCATCGCTGCTTCCCGTCCACCATTTGACGGGTAGAACCGGATCCATTGCTGGTCGGGACTGCATACGATCTCGCCGTAACCGATTCCGGGCGCGACGAATCCACCAGCCTGACGGCCTTTGTAGTCGCCACCCTTCCAGTCAACAACGACTTTCTGGATCTGTTCGCCGGTCGTTTCGACAGGCAGTGCCCCGCCGCCGCCGCTGACGAACTTCACGGTGCTCGCTGTCTGACGCCAGGCACCGCTGCTGAGCTGTCCGTTAAGGACAACCTTGTAGGTCCCGGGTGAAAGTTTGTTGCTGATCGGCAATTCGGCGACAATCTGGTTGCGACCAAGTTCGGCGATTACCTGCTCGGCCACGGTCGCGCCATTCTTGTTCTTCAGGGTCACACGAACGCGCCCGACTTCGGTGCGACGGATCGGGCCCAGCGCGAACCTGACTGTGCCGACGTTGTCTCCAACCCTGGTGCTGAACGGAAGCGCCTTGACCGGCAGGCTCGGTTTCTTGAACACCCATTTGCTCTTCTTGGTGCGGGCTGACGAGCAGCCGCCTTTGCGAGCGGTGACCTTGATCCGGTACTTGCCCCGGCTGATCTCGCGGATTCGCTTGAGGCGGATCACGGACGTGCGTCCGCTGACCAGACGACCGGACATGCGTCCCTTGGCGTAAACCTTTCCGCCTTTCACGACCTTCACCCGGGCGTTGAACACCTTGCCGTTGGGCCGAACGTAAATCCAGGCCTGGGCCTTTTCAAGCAGCGCGGTTGGGTCATGGGTGCTCAGCTTGGAAGAAAGGGGCAGCCGTTTGCATTGTTTGCCGGCAGCGGAAGCAGGCGCAGCGAGCAGCGACACAGCCAGCAGGCTGGCGGCGAGAAGAACGAGAGACAGGGAAATCTTGCGGATCACTTGATACATGATGGCACTACCTTCTAAACCCCCAATCAAGGGTTAGTAGCGGCCTTGGCGGGCTGATTGCCCTTGCGTAACCGGGAAACCGGTTATTCACCCTCGGTCGCACCGGTGGTACCGGTGCTGCCCGTGGTGTTCGTCTGGCCCGTCTGGGCCGTCGTGTCGTAGAAGATGACGTCCGGCTCCGAGGTGCCATCCAGCCAGCTTTGTTCGGTATTCCGGGTTTCGTCAGGCAGCGGCACGAGGGCTGCCTGTTCAGCGAGGCTCTGTGACCGGGCCAGGCTTTCCGTCAGGAAATCGTTGATGTCGGAGTCCTTCATGTTCTTGTAGTTCACGGTCAGGAGCAACTGCCGTGACAGCGGGTAGCTGGCGTTGGTCACGGTGGCCTGCGACGGGAAGATGCATTCCGGCTTCCGGAAATCGTTGCTGGCACTGATTTCCATTGGACGCAACTGCTCTTCGAAGGCTTCGTAATAGGAGAACCGGAAAAGACCGAGCGTTCCACGAACTTCTTCGATGTTCTGGAGCGCAGCGCGATTCTGTTCCACGTACCGCTGCGTAGGTTTGACGTCTGCCTGAAGGCTCTTCAGGTTGGCCCGGGCCTGGTCCAGATTGCGCTGGTCGCGGGCTTTGTCTGCGGCGGAGCGACCGTCTTCGATTCCTTTTTCTTTCTCTGCGACCGCGTCCCGCACCGCCCGCTTGGCGTCAGCAATCGCCGCAATCAGGTTTTCGAGAACATCCTGGGAAACCGGGAAATCTTCGGCTCTCAGGAAATCCCTGTTGGTGCCGACCACAGCGCGGCGGACACCGGCGTCGGTCGGGTAGGCCTGATAGTCGCCCCGGAACGAAAGCAGAGTGGGTTCCGTGTCACCCAGTACGTACTGCCCGAAGAAGCCGAAAACGTTGGAGTCTTCATCCGGCCCGGCAACCTTGAGGCGCGGAGCTGTGGCATCCACGGTCACGTTGTGGTCGTAGCCGACTTCTGACCAGCTGTTGACCGGCGATCCGGCCCGGAACATGTTGCGAACCTCGTCGAAGCTGAGGCAGTCGACGCCGACATCGGTTTCGTTCTTGATGGCCAGCACAGCAGCATCGGAAGCGACCTGGAACTGGACCGGCTGGATCCCGCGGGCCATGCATTTGCGGTATTCCGCCGGTGAGATCGGCCGGGCTGAATCCACCAGATCGACGTTGCCGCGACAGAAATCGGCGAATGCGGACTGTTCGTTCCCGCCAATCTCCGTGATGGTCGCGGTCCCACCATTGCGGTTGTACGAATCAACCAGGCTTTCAGTGAGCGATCCCTGCGCCTTGCCGGCGATGGTGATCTGTCCTTCAGTCCGGGGCGTGGCTTTCGCGACCTGCTGCGGGGTGCCGCTCTGCTCCGGCTCCTGGAACGCGGCTCCGGCGCCTGAGGTACCGGCGTCATCCGGGGCGTCGCTCGACTCGATTCCACAACCGGTGACGATCAGCAGCATGCTCGCTGCAGCGATGACGGATACGAACTTTTTCCTGGATTCGATGAAGTTCACTGGCCTACATTCGTTTGATCGACTGAAGTCTCGTCAACACCGGATCCGGCGGGACCTTCGAGATTGACCTGGCTCAAAGGCGGATCCTTGTAGATCTGCGGCAACTGGACTACCTCAAAATCATCAAGGGTAAGCCAACCGAGATCGGATCCTCCGATCACTCGCTGCGAAGTCCCGCGCGGCGAGTACAGGGTCGGTACGGCGGACCGATCGACCACGATGGCTCCATACTTGCGCAGGGCAACCAGGATCGACTCGGCGGAACGGCCGCGAGCACCCTTGAGATTGACGTTGCGTTTGTCCGCGGTCACGTTCGCACGCAGCCTGATCCGGGCACCGGCCGGCAGCGAGTTCTGATTGCCGTTGCCGTCGGTAACCGATGCGGGCTGGACGAAGTTGCGACGAGCCAGTCCGGGAACGGCGATCGCCAAGGCGTGATTGATCCGGCCCTGGGAAGCTTCTTCGGCCCCGATCACCCCGGCAAACAGGGGCAGGCCGGATCCGCGGGCTCCCACGGCCCGGTCCGGATCGACTGAAATCGGGTTGGAGAAACCTGGCCCGTCCAGGGTCCAGCCCTTGGCGAACTGGTAGGAAATCGTGTTGTCGGACTGTCGACGGGCGCGCCAGAAGTCATACCCGATGCCTGCTTCGAGGTCGATCACGCTGAGCCAGCCGTCATAGCGCGGGTCCGGTGTCGTATTCGCCGGGATCGGGAGACTGTCCGGAACTTTCGGGGTACCGGCCGAGCACTTCTGCTGGCGACAGACGAACTGTGTGACTTCAGAACCATCTCCCCCGGCTTCGACGATCAGGGGAGCCCACGCTTCCGTATTTACGTAGAGACCTTTGTTGACTTTGCGGATGATCGTCTTCAGGCCATCTTCACCTGGCTGCTCCTTGACCGCAAACCGTTCAGTCGCGAGATCCAGCATCCGGGCCGATTTCGGATCGACCGAGAGGCCGTCTACTTCGGTGTTCCAGGGACTGTTTGAAGCGAATACCCGACCACCGGCGACGACCGAGTCGCTGGATGAATTGGCGACAGCGTCCGAGGTCTCGTCTGAAGTCTGTCCGGCCGTTGCTTCGGCCGTTTCCGACTTGTTCGCGTTCGAATTGTT
>JBAUOE010000158.1:0-4188 GCA_049579585.1 Solirubrobacterales bacterium
ACCCCAAAGGCTTAATGGCCCCGAGTACAGCAACACCCGTCAAAGCGACGGTTCCTTCAGCAACAGATCTGAAACGCGCGGAAGCATTCAGCCGCGAACCTTTCCTGCTGGGCGATGAGAAGCCGGCCTCGCTGCTGCCTGGCACCGCCCGCCGCCGGGCGCTCGACGCTGCCCTCGCTGAAATCGACGCTGGCCTCGAAGAACCTTCACTCGAATGGCGTCGCAATTTTTCCCTGCTGCTCGGTCTCGAACGACTGATCAGCCAGGAGCCGCCGACCCTTCGTGACGGGGCCGAGCTCAACCCGCATCAGGTCGACGCCCTTTCCGGCACCCTGACCGAACTGCTCGCTGAACAGCAGGTCGCGGCCGACAACGACGCGATCGAGTTCTCGGCGGTCGAAGAGCGCGCCGAAGCGCCCGCTGCGGAAGAAGACAGCGAAGAAGATACGGACGAAGAAGAAGACGACGACGAAATCGAAGGCGAATCCGATCAGGAAGAAGCCCTCGAGATCGCGGTTGAAGAAGAAGAACCGCAGGACTGGGCCGAAGAGAAGAGCGACGAAGACGAAGACATCGACGTCGACGCCGGTGATGACCCGGGCGCCGACCGCCGATTCTGGTTCGAACATGCCACCGGTGCCGGCAAGACGGTCGCCGCAGTCGGATTCATCGATGCGACCCGCACTGGCGGCGTCCTGATCCTGACCCACCGTCGTAACCTGGTCGACCAGTTCATCGGCGAGATCTCCGCACGCGGATACAAAGAACGGCTGCGTCCGCCTTTGCTCGATGGCCGCGACGAAGCTGACGGCCCGGTCACGGTAGAGACCTACCAGTGGTTCGTACGTAACGCCAAGCGTGTTTCGAACGCTTACACCGTGGTGATCTGCGACGAGGCCCACACCGCCCTCGGCGAGAAAACCAGCGCATGCATCCGCGCCTGGACCGGCCCGATTTTCATCGGCATGACCGCGACCGGCGCCCTGATCGCCCGTCACGTCGCTGACCTTTTCCCCACCCAGACTTCCCGTTTCGACCTGGCCCAGGCCGCAAGACGCGGCGTGATTTCGCCGCTACGTTGCCTGCGGATCCCGCCCGGCCCCGGGGTCCGGACGATCGCCAAGGTGCCCTTGCGTAAAGGTGAAGTCGATCAGGATTTCGACCAGGACGAACTGGCGAAACTGCTCGACCAGGCGCCATTCAACATGGCGATCGCCGATCTCTACAAGTCGCGCTTTCGCAAAGCACCCGGCGTGCTTTATACGGCCGGTGTCCAGCACGCCAAAAACGTGGCCGCCGCTTTCCGCGAGTTCGGAATCAACGCACAGGCGGTTTCCGGTGAAACCCCGAAACGTGAACTGACCGAAACCCTTGCCGCTTTCGAGCGAGGCGAAGTGGATGTTCTCTGCAACGCCCAGTTGCTGGCCGAAGGCTGGAACTCCCCGCGGGCAACTATCTGCATGCATCTGGCACCGACCGCCTCGAAACGGATCTATCAGCAGAGGGTTGGTCGTGTGACCCGCCGTGCGCCTGGCAAAGAAGCCGGTCTGGTCATTGATTTCGTCCATCCGGCCACAACCCATGACGAATCGATCGTGACTCTTCACAGCCTGCTCGATCGCGACGTCTACCGTGGCGGCGCGATCGTGGTCGGACCGGTGCGCCGTGGCCGTGGCCGCAAGGTCAGGGTTGAACGCCGCATCGTTCCTGTCTCTGACGATCCACAGAAACGCATCGAAGTTCTTGAACGTGACATCTGGAGGATCGCGGTCGAGAACCTCGATTATGCCGAGCAGCATGTCTGGGCCGCCCTGGCCGGAGCCCGGGTCACCACCCAGGGCTGGCGTCGGGCCAAGGCGATGCTCCAGCACGACCGCACCAAGGAGCTGCGCCGCCGTTACCTGCTGACCTGTGTTCAGCGCAACCGCAACGCGCAGTTGCGAATCAAGGCGCTTGGCGAGATCGCGAGCCTGAAGGATGCCGAAGCTTTTGACGATGCGATCGACATCGTCGGGACCTGGGGCCGTGAGGACAAACGGGCCGGCACCAAGGTGATGCTTCAGGCGCTGGTCGATAAACGCATCGGTCGTCGCGATCAGGCCCAGGCCTGGGTCTGGCGACTTGCCTCCTACACCCGTGAACTCCATGAGGAGTACGCGGTGCAGCGCTGGCCGGAAACGAAACGCCTGCTTGGACTGCTGGTCAACTCCGCCGGAAGGGCCCACGGCAAGAACGCCCGCCGGCTGGTCCAGGCGGCCCGCAAACAGGACCGACGCCTCGCGGTTTCCCTGCTGGCGGCTTCAGTTGCGCACACCCCCGAAGGCGAAGAGGTATTGCGTGGCGCCCGGATGCGCATGGCCCGTAAACCTTCGGCTGTAGCTCGCGAGCTGCTCCGGAACTTCCCCAAGGGCGGCAAGAAACGCCGGCGCCGCAAGAAGGGCAAAGGCGGCGATGGTGAGAACGGTGGCGGGAACGGCAACGGCACTGCCAGCAAGCAGAACGGCAAGGCCGAAACCGACGAGCTGAAGATCAGGTCGAAGAAAGGCAAGGGCAGCAAAGCCAAAGCCGATGAAGTTGAAGACCGCTACGAAGGCGAAAGCGCCGCCGTCACCGACGATGGCGACGACGGCCTCGAATCCTGGTCACCCGAGCACGACCAGTAGGCCGCTACTTCGGGACGAAAGTCATCCAGCTGTCACCATCGTGATGGCCGTCGAAGACCACCATGTCGGCCGCTTCTTCATCCCAGCCTTCCACTTCCGGGTAACCAGCCGGTGAGGCCTGTTTCGCCATCACGTGTTCAACGTGATGGGTGGCTTCGAAGCGTTCGGTCAGGACTTTCACCACGTTCGGCCGGAACTGCTCGTGGCTCTCAACCACCATCAGTGATTCTTTGAGGCGTGGAACCAGTTCGGGGTCCAGCAGGTCCTCCTCGACACCTTCGATGTCGCAGAGCAGCAAGAGACGCCCCTCGGGCAGGCCGTTCAGTTCTTTTGCGTCCGCCTCACCGCGCAGTTCGATGGTGACGTCGTTCAGTTTCGCTATTGCCGAAGCGAAATCCCGTTCGTACTTGTTCATCTCGTACCCGATGACCTTGAGCGGGGCCTGACGGGCAACCCCGACGCAGAAGAATCCTTCGGCTGAACCGAGATCGACAAAAAGGTCACTTTCGGACAAGTGCTGCCGGATGAATTCGGTTACTTCCGGTTCGTAGGTGCCAATCAGCTTCGACGACAGGTAGTTGACGTGTCCGGTGACGTTCAGTGGGTAGACCATGCCTTCGAACGCGCCCCGTTTGACTACGGTTCCCTGTTCTTTGACATAACGGTAGGTCGGTCGGCCAAACGGGCTGGTTGCAGCCCAGAACCACCGCGGACGGTAGCGGCGGTACAGGCAGGCGGGCTTGGAATAGCCGCCGAGGAAGCTGATGAGGCGTCCCCTGCGGACCAAGGATTCGGAATCGACCATTCCGGCAGTCTATGGAACCGGTAGCGTGGTCTGACCGACCATGCCGGACCATCTTCGACATCGATTCCAGCACCTTCTGAGCCAGGCCCGGAAGCTGTTCCGGATCCTGCGGCACCCGGCCCATTGGTCGGCCCTGAAACAGGGTGTAGCGGCATCTGAGGAGCACTCCAGCATCCCGTTCGGCTTTGATCACGCGACCGTAATTGACGTCGGTGCGTCACGCGGGCAGTTCGCCCTGTTTGCCGTCCGGCGATTCCCGGAGGCCAAAGTGATCTGTTTCGAACCGCTGCCCGAACCTCGGGCAGCCCTCACCCGCGCCCTGGGAGACCGGGTTGACCTTCATGCGCATGCGGTTGGTTCGAGCGCCGGCACTGCCGTGATCAATATTTCGGCCAGCGACGACTCATCATCGTTACTGCCGATCGGTGAGCGTCAGGTCGAAGAGTTCCCCGGCACCCAGGCCGAGAGCTCGCTCGAAGTCGAGGTGAAAACCCTGGATTCAGTGGTTGCTGCCGAGAAGCTTCCCGCCCCGGTCCTGCTGAAGGTCGATGTGCAGGGCCTTGAACTCGAAGTGCTCAAAGGGGCCAGCGAAACGCTGACCCGGGTGGACGAAGCACTGATCGAATGCTCCTTCGTCGAACTTTACGAAGGGCAGGCCCTGGCCGACGACGTGATCGGCCTGATGCGCGACAACGGTCACCGGCTGGCCGGAATCTACGG
>JBAUOE010000159.1:0-3109 GCA_049579585.1 Solirubrobacterales bacterium
GAAGGTTTCGCCTGGGCGGAAATCATGGGCCAGGCCCGCGAGAACTCAAGGCCGATCGGCCGTTTCCTCGTTCTCACCGGTGTCGCTGGCTGCATCGCCGCGATGGGTGTTCTTACCGACAACGCCATCCTGATCGTCGGCGCGATGGCGGTCAGCCCCGACCTGCTTCCGATCTGCGCCACCTGCGTTGCCCTGGTCGGGCGACGTCTCGGACTTGCCGGAAGGGCATTCGGGACTCTCCTGGTCGGCATGGCCATGGTGATGGTGGTTGCCGCCACCGTCACCTTCCTGCTGCGACTCGCGGGCATGCTCGACGGTGGCTCTTCCGGCTATCTGGGCGGGCTCGGCGGCCTCGTCAAAGCTGACTACTCGACGGTAATCATTGCGCTCGCGGCCGGCATCGCCGCGATCCTCTCCTTCGAAACCCGGGCCGCCGCGGCCGTCGGGGTGGCGATCTCGGTCACCACCGTTCCGGCTTCGGCCTATTTCGGCACGGCAATCGGGCTGGGGGAAGCCGGCGGTTCCACCTTCGCCATCTGGACGCTGGCGATCTACGTCGGGCTGATGATCGGTTCGGGTACTGCCACCCTCGCCATCCAGCGCCGGGCTACTGCCTGGCGGGAGGCGAGGGCCTGACCTGAATCAGGTTGTGGCGTACTCCGAAACATCGATGCCGCGCTTGAAGATCTTTCCGGTCGGACCCTTGGGCAGGTCGTCGATGATCTGGACGTGGCGCGGGTACTTGTAGGCCGCAACCTGCTCCTTGACGAACGCACGGATCTCGTCCTCGGTGGCGGACTCGCCTTCGGACAGCGAAACGACCGCAACGATCTCTTCACCGAGATCGGCGTGCGGGGTGCCAAGCACAGCCGCTTCTTTCACGGCCGGATGCTCGTAAAGGACTTCTTCGATCTCACGCGGATAGACGTTGTAGCCGCCGCGAAGAATCATTTCTTTCTTGCGGTCCACGATCGCGAAATAGCCATCGTCATCGACCGTGCCGATGTCACCGGTGGAGAACCAGCCTTCGGGATCGATCGCTTTGGCGGTCGCTTCGGGCATGTTCCAGTAGCCCTTCATGACGTTCGGGCCCTTGACCTGAACTTCGCCTTTTTCGCCGATCTCTTCAACCACGTTGCCGTCGTCGTCGACCAGGCGCATCTCGACACCCTCGATCGGAACGCCGATGGTGCCAGGCTTCTGTTCCATGTCCAGACGACCGAAAGAAGCGACCGGTGAAGTCTCGGACAGGCCGTAACCTTCGATGATCGGGGAGCCGAAACCTTCCTCGAATCCCTTGAGGATCTCTCCGGGAAGGGCGGCGCCGCCGGAAACGCAGAGACGCAACGAGCTGAGGTCGTAGTCCTCACGGTTCGGCGCGTGGAGCAATGCCGCGTACATCGTCGGCACACCCATGAAGATCGAAACCTTGTCGCGCTGGATGATCTCCAGGGCTTTCGCCGGATCGAAACGCGGCAGCAGGGTAAGTTCGGCACCGACCCGGACCACGACGTTCATGCTGACCGTCTGCCCGAAGATGTGGAAGAGCGGCAGTCCGCCAAAGATGACGTCTTCTTCTGAAGGGTTGAACAGGCCCAGGATCGATTCGACGTTGGAACCGATGTTGTCATGGGTGAGTTCGGCGCCCTTCGGCTGGCCGGTCGTGCCTGAGGTGTAGAGCACCACGGCGGTGTCGTCGGCCTGGACTTCGGCGATTTCTTCGACCGGGTCGGACGCACCGACCATCTCGAGGAAAGGACCGGGATCCACGGACAGGACTTCGACTCCTGCTTCTTCGCCGGCAGTTACTGCTTCAGGGGCGAAATCGTTCCAGACGAGAATTGTTTTCGCGCCGGAATCGGTCATGTAATGCTTGATCTCACGGGAGGTCAGCAGCACGTTCATCGGCACCACGATCGCTCCGAGACGCAGAACGGCGTAGTAGACCATCGCAAAGTGGGGGACGTTCGGAATCATCACGCAGACCCGATCACCCTGCTCAACACCCTTGCTCTTCAGCAGGCCAGCGACCCGCTGGCTGAGCTGCTCCATCGCCGCATAGTTGAGCGCGATGTCGTCCAGGCGGATGCCAATACGGTCGGGGAACTTCTCGGCTGAATTGCTAAGAAGGTTTGCCAAATTTGGATTCAACGAACTGCCTCTCTCCTCGTTACTTGCTTTGTTGTGCGGACCGCCGTCTCTCAGCAGCGGTCCATCAGCAACCCCCATGCTAAAGACTCTGGGAAACTGGGAAGCATGAGTTACAAAGGGAAGGTCGCGCTGGTAACTGGTGGAGCCAACGGTCTGGGGCGGGCAGCAGCCGCCCGGCTGATCGGGCAGGGAGCGAACGTTGTCCTGGCTGACATCGAAAAGGAGACCGGTGAAGCGGCGGCGGCGGAGCTCGGTGCGGAGTTCATCCAGACCGATGTCACTGTGCCCGAAGCCAGCGTCGCGGCAGTTGATTTCACCCTGGAGAAGTTCGGCAAGATCGATCTCGCTTTCCTGAATGCCGGCATCGCGACCGGTTCCGGCATGATCGAGAACTTCGATCTCGAGAGTTACCGCCGGGCGATGGGGGTCAACCTTGACGGTGTTGTTTTCGGTTTGAACGCGGTGGTTCCGGCCATGCGGAAGAACGGCGTCGGCAACATCATCGCGACCGCATCACTCGCTGGCCTCGCACCGACCCCTTTCGATCCGATCTATGCCGCGAACAAACATGCGGTCCAGGCGCTCTGCCGTTCGATGGGTCCGATCCTGATCGAAGACAACATCACCCTGAACGCGCTCTGTCCTGGATTTGCCGAAACCCGGATCGTCGACCCTTACAAGGACCATCTGGAACAGGGCGGCATCCCGTTGATCAAGGTGGAGAAAGTCGTCGACGGAATCATGGAGCTCTTCGAAGCCGACTTCAACGGTGAAGCCTTCTTCATCCAGGCCGGCATGGACCCACAGATCTTCAAATTCCGCCGGGTCCCAGGCCCGCGCGCCGAAGCCGAATAGGCCTCACTGACTGGCAGGCACAGGCGAACCTGAATCCGGCCCCTGAGACCGGATTCAGATTTCCCCTGTTCTCCCTGCATCTGGATTCCCTCCCAGGAACCTC
>JBAUOE010000160.1:0-6976 GCA_049579585.1 Solirubrobacterales bacterium
TTCCAGTTGTTCAGGTTGCTCGTGTTGTAAACCGAGTTGAACTGGGTTGCCCGGGTTCCAGCCTACAGCCAGGTACCCCAGCTTGCCCAACCTTCGTTGAACCAGATGACCGCCCAGTCGTCGGGACCGACCGCATCACCGAACCACTGGTGGACGTACTCATGGTCGAGCGTGCTGGCACTGACGCTCGGGGCAGAAGACGAGCCGGCGAAATGCGACTTGCCCTGATTCTCGAGCGCGTATCCGATTCCTGAGGTACGACCGGCGACGATACCGCCGGAGTTCAGGGGGTAAGGCCCGAACCACGGTGTGTAGAAGTCGATGATCGTCTGCTGTGACGAAAACCTCGTGTTCAGCGTGGTCAGGGTGTTCACGCTGGCGGTCGAGTCGTACACGTTGTAGAGCGGACCCGTTTTCGGCGGTACCGCACTGTTGTCGGTGAACGACGAGACAGTCATGGTGAATGGACCTACTGATGCCGTGTGGAGATACGGCGCCAGCGGAACGTCTTCACGCCAGGTGAACGTCCTGGTGCTGTCAGGGTTGACCACGTTCGAAACCAGTTCACCCGAACCGAGCGCAACGTGGGTCGCCGCCTGGGCTGCCGGAACCGTCGTGACCGTGTCGAATGTCGCCTTGTCACGCCCCGCCATGTTGTTGCTCGGGAAGTAACTGTTGGTTCCGATCGGCTCGTTCACAGTGAAGCTGCCATGACAGTTGACATTGGTCGGGCTCGGCGTGCTGTAGCAGTACCGGACCCAGCCTTCCCGTGAACCATCGGGATCGGTGACATGAGTGACGTAACCGCTGTAAAACGTGGTCACGGTGAACGAATCACCATCATCCAGAACCTGTGACGGGTTCAGGTTGACGATCATCTTCGCGTCGGTGTAAGTGACGTCATCGTTGACCTTCATGTCTTCGAATTCGAAACTTTCGACATCGGTGCCATTGACCTGGACGTTGGAGACAGTCAGGGTGTTCGGCATGAAATCCATGCTGAACGACTGCAGCCCCTGGGTCGCCGTCGCGGTCATTTCGGCAAAGGTACCAGCCCCGAATTCGTTGGTCGCAGGATCGTAGATCAGGTCCAATTCGTAGTTCTGGGCGTCGTAACCACCGTTGCCCAGGCCTTCGAATATCGGGTCACCAGCTGACCTGGCGCCCTGGAAAGCTGCCGGACCGGTCGGACCAGTGCTGCCTGTCGCGCCGGTTTCTCCAGTGGCTCCGGTTGAGCCGGTTTCGCCGGTAGCTCCAGTTGTTCCTGTTTCGCCAGTCGGTCCGGTCGGACCAGTTTCGCCGGTCGCCCCGGTATCGCCGGTCGCTCCAGTCGAACCAGTCGCCCCGGTGTCGCCAGTCGATCCAGTCGCCCCGGTATCGCCAGTCGAACCCGTAGCCCCGGTATCGCCGGTCGGACCGATCGGTCCGGTTGAACCCGTATCTCCGGTCGAACCGGTGTTTCCGGTGTCTCCGGTCGATCCGGTATCACCGGTCGAACCCGTGGCACCAGTCGAACCGTCACTGCCCGCAGGGCCGGTATTGACCTTGCGATTGACCACAGTCACCGCTTTCGAGGACTTTTTGCCCTTGAAGGCAACAACGAGGAAGTATTTGCCTGCGCCAGTCGAATTCCTGGCCTTGGCCACCAGCATGAACTGGTTCTTGCCTTTCTTGACCTTCAGTTTCTTCTTCGAACCAACCGTGATCGGCCCGGACTTCCCTTTCACCGTCGAAAGCGTGGCCTTCATCGGCCCAGATGCTTTCCGGTTGCTCTTGATGACACCCGAAACGACGTACTGATCGCCTTTCGTCATCTTCGACGGTGCTTTCACCTTCGAAAATGAAACCTTCGCGTTTGCGGCAGGAGCCGTCAGGGCCAGAAGGCAGCCCATCAGGATCATCGCCAACGCAGCGACAATCATTTTCGGCTTCGCCCCTGCGGCTGCCGTAAAACCTTGATGTGAGACCAATTGGCCCTCCTATGTCAATGCGGAGGCCGATTCACCAATAACCAGCGGCTCCGAGGTAAACATAATCTCAATTCCCGGCGGGTTCAACTTGTACCGAGGTACAGAAGCACGGTCCGGCGTATCGACCGTGCCACCGGAGCGGGAGAACCGTCGCTACTTGCGCTCTTCTGCCAACGGTTTGCCGCCATCGCCGACGATCGCGGCGGGCGGCCATGGGCCGAACCAGTTGTCACGGGCGCCATCGAGGGTGATCACCGATCCGGAATGGAAGTTTCCGGCTTCGGATGCGAGAAAAGCAAGCAGCCAGGCCATCTCTTCCGCTTCGCCCACCCGTCCCAGCGGGATCGTCCGGTCGATCGACTCGACTATCTCTTTCGGGTACTTGTTGACGAACGTATCGGTCGCGAACTGTCCCGGGGCCACCGAACAGGTCCGGATCCCGAAGCGTGACCATTCAGTGGCAAGCGTCTTCATCATGTTCTCCACCGCCGCCCTTGCGGCCCCCGAGTGAACCATCCCCGGCATGCCTCCGTGAGGGGAAAGTGTGACGCTCATGATCGCCCCTTCCTCCTGCGGAATGAAAGCTTTTGTTGCTGCCGCATGGGTCATCAGCCAGGTACCGGTCACGTTCAGTTCGATGACCGTACGAAAACCCTTCGGGGTGATTGCTTCAGCCGGGCTGAGGAACTGGCCGCCCGCGTTGTTCACCAGGGTGTCGATCCTGCCGTTGCGTTCGAGCACACCATCGAAGAACCGGTCAACGCTCTCGTCGTCGCGAATGTCAAGGCTGGTGAACTCGAACCTGCCGGGCAGTCCTTCCGACAGTTTCGCCGTTTCTTCGAGCGGTTCCGTACGGCGGCCACACCCGGCTACCGTGGCACCCAGCCGGATCATCTCCAACGCGGTTTCCCGGCCGAAGCCGGAACCAGCACCTGAAATCACGACGACCTTGTCTTCAAGCAGGTCATCCCGGAAAATTCTTGATCGTAAGGATTCGCCCATGAGCTGCGCCAAACCTTACTGACGGAGCCCTTCGCAGTAGGGTCGGACCATGTCCGTTCAAGCCGAACCCAGACCCCTCGAGACACCACTCCCGGGCGGGGTACCCAATTCCAGCGTGACTGTCGAGCCGATGGTCGCTGGCACGTTCAGCTCACCGGACATCCTTCATTCGAGTCCGGGCGGCGAAGTGTCCAATCTCAAGGTCCTTCGAGCGGCCCGTGGTGACAATTCGCCAAGCCCGATTCCGGCATTCCTGATCCGCCACCCGAACGTCGGTCCGATCCTCGTTGACACAGGGCTGCACCCGGCTATCGCCAGCGACCCGACTTCGAATCTCGGTCGTTTCGGGACCTGGCTTTACAAGCCCGAACTCGACCATGGCAGCAGCATCGTCGCCCAACTTCGCGACAAGGGTGTCGACCCAGCATCGATCCGTCTGGTCATCCTCACCCACCTCCACATTGACCACGCTTCAGCGATCGCCGATTTCCCCGACGCAACGTTCATCGTCACCGGCGCCGAATGGCAGGCAGCAACGAGCGGCCTGTTTGCGTTCAGGAAGGGTTACCACCGGCCCCAGTTCGACTATGCCTTCGATTTCCGCACCGTGACCTTCGATGGCAGCAACGTCAACTCGTATGCATCCTTCGGGCGCACGATCGACCTTTTCGGAGACGGCTCGGTGCGGCTGGCTTCGACTCCGGGACACACGGCCGGCCACCAGTCACTGGTTGTCCGTCTGAAGGACAAGGACATGGTCATCGGCGGAGACGCGATTTATCTCGAAAGCCAGCTTGAAGCGGGGGCGGACCTTCCCGGCCGCACCACCGACCTCCATAACTTCAAACGCAGCCTTCAGGAAGTGCGTCTCTTCCACCGTGAATACCCCGAGGCCGTGATCACTCCCGGCCACGACACCGCTTTCTACGACAACGCCCCGGAGATCTGGGAGTAGGACTCAGTCGGCCGCGGACTTCGCTGCCGCATCGGCTTCCAGTTCACGCTTCACTGCGCCTCGGCCCCGGTCGCGAATTCCGTTGTACATGCGGGTGACCTGTTCAAATACAGCAGTCGAGGTTTCCATCTGCTGTTCACGGGTCGGTTCTTCCACCACCGGAAAACTCATCGGTTCACCGAACTGAACGGTTACTTTGGGGAAGGTGAAGCGGGCCCATGGCCGATTTGACCGGGTCGCGTAGATAGCCACCGGGACCACCGGAACCCCGGATTCGAGGGCGATCTTGCCGATGCCAGGCCGGGGTTCACCGAGGCCGCCGCTGCGTGACCGGCCGCCTTCGGCGTAGACCAGCACGGACCCCTGCATCTTTTCGAAGATCGCATAGGTGGTCTTGAAAGCTTCTTCGTCGCGATATCCACGGCGTACCGGGAACACTCCGCCGTGAGTGAAGATCCAGGTCAGGCCTTTGGGCCCGAACAGCTGGGACTTCGCCATGAAACGGATCTTCCGGCGAAGAAACACGCCGGCGAAAAAGTGGTCCATCTGGCTGAAGTGGTTCGGGGCCAGGAGCACTGCACCCTTGGCCGGAACGTTTTCGGTCCCGAGCGCGCGGGTGCGGTAGAGCCCGACCGCGATCGGTGTGAGCACGGCCCTGACCAGTTCGTAGGTTCCGTCCGGCTCTTTGGTTCGCGAGCGCTCGTGAAACTTGTCGAAATATTCGGCGGGGCGATCGTCTTTGTAGACCGATGGCTTGGGGTTGTTTGGTGTGGTCATGACCGGTGCAGACCCTAACCCTCAGCGGCCCTGCGGGTTACTCCGGGTATTCAGAGTTTCTCGATCGCCCAGCCGCGGGAGCGCTCCAGAGCACGATGCCAGTCGTCCATCAGTGATTCAGCCTGGTCGCGACCCATGGCAGGTTCGTAGGTTCGGCTGGCTTTCCACATCGACGAGATCTCGTCCAGCTGCCGGGTTCCGACACCAATGCCTGCCAGGTAGGCCGCGCCGAGAGCTGTGGTTTCAGGGATTTCCGGAATCACGACCGGCACTCCGAGCAGGTCGGCCTGAAACTGCATCAGCCATCCGTTGGACACCGCCCCACCATCCACTTTGAGGACTTCGAGGCGCTGGCCGCTGGCGTTCTCCTGGGCGCGCACCGCGTCGACGGTCTGGAAGGCAATCGCTTCGAGCGCGGCCCGCGCAATGTGAGCGCGCCCGGTTCCCCGGGTGAGCCCGACGATGGTTCCCCTCGCGTAGGGATCCCAGTGGGGGGATCCGAGCCCGGTGAGTGCCGGGACGAAATAAACCCCGTCGTTGGAGTCGAGGGAAGCGGCCAGTGCTTCGGTTTCGCCCGCTTCTTTGATCAGGCCGAGTCCGTCGCGCAGCCACTGGACGGCCGCGCCGGTCACGAAGATCGACGCTTCAAGGGCGTAGGTGATCTCGCTTCCGATGCCCCAGGCGATCGTGGCCAGCAGTCCGGGGTCCGGCACCGGCGCATCATTGCCGGCGTTGAGCAGGACGAAGCTGCCGGTGCCATAAGTGTTCTTGCCCATGCCCGGCTCGTGGCAGGCCTGTCCGAACAGGGCAGCCTGCTGGTCGCCCGCGATACCGGCCACCGGCACTTCGCCGCCGAATTCGGTTGTGGTGCCGAAGGTGCCGGCGGACGGTTTCACTTCCGGCAGGCTGTCCGGATCAATCCCGAACAGTTCGCAGAGATCGTTGTCCCAGCATCGGGAGAAGATGTCGAAAAGCATGGTGCGGGAGGCGTTGGAGTAGTCGGTGCTGTGTTCACCGCAGAGTTTGTGTACGAGCCAGGCATCGATCGTGCCGAAGTCGGCTTTTTCGGCCTCGGGGACGTTCTGTAGCAGCCACTCGATTTTGGTGGCGGAAAAGTAGGGGTCGAGGACCAGCCCGGTTCTTTCGCGGACGAGCGGTTCGAAGCCGCTTTCGCGTAGACCGTCGCAGCGCGCTGCGCCACGGCGGTCTTGCCACACCAGTGCGTTGTGGATCGGCTTGCCGGTTTCCCGGTCCCATCCGACAACTGTTTCCCGCTGGTTGGTGATGCCGATCGCGTCGAGGTGCCGACCGTCGATTCCGGCTCCGCTCAGGGCGCGTTTGGCAACCGCCTTCGTTACTTCCCAGATCTCGTTCGCATCATGCTCGACCCATCCCGGTTTCGGGAAGTGCTGCCCGAATTCGGCGTATCCGCGACCGACGATACGACCATCGCCATCGAATACGAGCGAGGTGGATCCGGTGGTGCCCTGGTCGATCGCGAGGATCATGGTTTTCTCCTGGAGACGTACACACGGGCGAAGTCGACCATCTGCCGGAACCGGTGGATGAACCCGCTGAGGGTTTTGCCGGTCGCCCGGTGGGCGAGTTCAAGTTCGTATTCCCCAAGGCGGTATCCGGCCCGGACCGCGTCGATAGTCATTCCTGTTTCCATCCCGTAGGCCGGCGCGAATGGCAGCACGGCACGCAGCACATCGAGTTTCATTGCCCGCTGGCCGGAGATCGGCGCGATCGTGTCTGCCCCGCAGCGTTTTTTGATTACCCAGTGGGAGAAGCCGAGGGCGACGCCGAAACCGCCGCCGACTCTCCGGGCAAAAGCGGCAACGGCGAGGTCGCATTCATCGGCGTTGACCGCTTCCACGAGTTTGCCGAGCTGGCCGGCTGAAAGTGCCAGGTCCGCGTCGCACAGCAGGACCGTTTCGGGCAGTTCTGGTGCGCTCAGCATCGCTTCGGCGCAGGCGGTCATGTTGCCGCCTTTCCCGTGGACTTTTCCGCGCCGGATCACCTGCGCCCCGGCGCCCAGTGCGATGTTGTTGGTCCCGTCGTCGGAGGCATCGTCGGCCACCCAGATCGTCGCCCCGGGAAAGGTCTCTTTGAGCGCCTGGATGGCGCCACCGATCGAGTCGGCCTCGTTGCGGGCTGCAACGAGCACGGCCAGCCCGGAACCATCGAAAGGTGAATCACCAGCAGGTCTCTCCATAGGAAAGGACAATATGCCAGCCAACCAGAGCACCGAAACCGACTGGCAATGAAT
>JBAUOE010000161.1:0-2807 GCA_049579585.1 Solirubrobacterales bacterium
CGGTGGTGCTCACCGGAAGTCAGTTGCCCGACCTGCTCGGAGCGGTTCCGGGACGGATCGTCGCTTTCAGCTGGGACGGCTCCTGGAAACAGGTTCCGGTTCAGGTCGACGAGCGCAAGGTCGCCGATTTCAGGGTGATTCGACGGCTATCGATGAACGGCGCAGAGTTCACAGCTGAGGTTTACGCCGACCCCGACACTTGGACTGGGGCCGATGGTGTTCCGCAATTGAGGACCCAGGCTCCTTTCGACGCGATTCCGGGAACTGCCGGAGACCCGAATTTCGATGAAAATGACGAGATTGCCATGATGTCTCGTGATGCTGGCGATTCAGCTGCTGGCGAACAGGATCCCATCGGAGTTGTTGGATCTTCCCGAACTCCGGTGCTCGTCAATGACCCGCTCAACCCGGGAACGAACCGTTTCCTTTACCTGTTTCAGCAGTCTTCCGGACTTGATCCTTCAGCCGGACAGGACCTGGTCTCATACAACTGGACTTTTTCTCCTGAGTTGAGCGGGGGCTATTTGGTCGGCTATAACTTCAGCGGGAACGGCGATGCGCCCACCTATCCGCCAGCCAACCCGGAAGAATCATCGGTATTCACCAGTTTTTACGAACAGAACTTTCCCGGTAAGTGGCTAGTAGAAGGGCTGAAGATCAAGGCTCCCGGGTCCTCAGGGGTGAACATTCTGGATGGAGACAAATCCACTGTGGGTGTGGCGTCTTGTGGCCGCAACGAACTCACATTCAGCAAAGGTGGGGGTGGGTTTATCGCCAACATCGATGGTCCGGTTCGGGCGATCCGTTCCTACATCGGCGCCAACAGCGGTACCTACACTCAGCGGGACCAGATCTACTACGAAAGCCAGGTTGAAACCAACACTTACCTGCGCGTTCATCCCGGCATAACGGACTTCGTTATGGCCATGGACTATTCAGAGGAAGCGTTCGGTATGACCTATCGCAACTCGCTGAATGAAACCGGCGTGACGATCAACGGGCAGAACGACTCGCCGACGGGTACCGCTGACGATGGCGTCAACCTGGATGGCAAACTCGAATGGGATCAGGTGACCGGTGGTCAAGGGTCGCTTACGAACGTAACCAGGATCGACTCGAACATCGAAGGTCTGGTTTACCGCGGCTTCTACATGGACAGTATGGATCCGCCATCGAGCAGCTCGATGCTCTGCTCGGGCGATGATCACGCGATTGGCGCCAGCGGACCAAGAGTCACGATGCCGCCAGGCAGCATCAATACGGATCCGACCCTGGGTCCGGCCTACAACTTCACCGGGCACCGGACCACCTACTACAGCGGCCCCGGGGCTACCGCCGCGACCGGCGCGCTCCGGTCCCAGCAGGTTGATTCACCGCTGGTTGTTGCCTCCGGGGCAAACGTTGACCCCGTGGTCGACACTACGGATCCGGACGAACCAGGCAACCCGGTCAAACCAGGACGCCAGAACTGGGTCGGCCTGAAAGTTTCAGCCGGACCGGCCAACGTCAAAGCCAGGATCGGCAAAAGAATGAAGATCAAGGTCACGGTCAGGAACATCGGCGATAAAACCGCCAGGAAAATCAAGATTTGTCCGCGAGCCAAGAACCGGCTGGTCAAGACAAGCCGCTGCAAGTCGATCGGTAAATTGAAGCCGTCACGCCGGTCCGGACGGACTTTCGCGGTCCGGCTGCGTGGCACCGCGGCCGGCAAGAAAGCGGTCAAGGTCAAGTTCCGGGCTAAAGCATCAAAGAGCCACGCCCGGTCCGACGTGGTGAACCTCAGGCCTCGGGGCCGGCGCTAAACCGCCAAGAAACGCCGTTCTAGATCCAGCCGGCCGGAAAGGCCCCGGGAGGAACCAGGCCGTTGTAATCAGGGAAGTAACGGCGGGCGATGCGCTCTCCCGCTGAATCCTCGAACGCCGGGTGCAGGTCAGCCACCGTAAGGAGAACCCTCACGGTCGAGGCGATCTGAAGGTCGGCTGCCGTTGGTTGCTCACCATCGATCAGTCCCTGGCCGGCGAACCCTTCGATCGTTTCGATGATCGCTGGCAGCCGGCTCAGGTCACCAGCCAGTTTTTCGGCGGTGATGCCGTGGTACTTCCAGGTTGAATGGACGAATTTCATGGCGAAGTCGGTGCCGGCTGGATCCAGAGGTTCGCCACCGCCGAAGGTGCCCATCGCTTCCGGGCGGAAATGGAGCGCTCCCCATGGCAGACGGCGGCCGAGATCCTGGAGGTCGCCATCAGCCCAGAGTTCAGCTTCACGGACTTCGCTGGCGATCCCTTCAGGGTAAAGCGGGTTTTCGGACACGAGTTCATCGAGGCGCTCGAGGATCGCGGTCGAACCATGAACCGGTTCGCTGCCGATCATCACGCCCGGCACGGTTCGATTGCCCTCGCCATAAAGCTCCTCGACCTGATCACCATGTTTGCCCATGTCCAGGTTCACCTCTTCGTACTCAAGGCCCTTGTGATCGAGTGCCGCCCGGACAGTCATGCACGGATGAGATGGGGGCAGGACATGGAGGGTGATCACTTCGTCGATGGGCATGTCGTGAGCTTACCCCGCAGTGGTCCCCCGGTAACTTCCTGTCATGCGCATTCAAAAGCTTCTCAACGTCGGTTTCGGAGCAGCTCGAGTCGGGCTCGGAGTGGTCGCCGGCGCCTATCCGGAAAAGGTTGGTCGCACCTGGATCGGTGAGGCAGCCATCGGACCGGAAAGCGGGGTGATCCTCAGGGCCCTGGCCGTAAGGGACCTGGCGCTCGGCGCAGGAACGGTTGAAGCCGCCCTTCGCGATGACGCACGGA
>JBAUOE010000162.1:0-3340 GCA_049579585.1 Solirubrobacterales bacterium
AGGGCATCGGTTCCACCCTCCATCTCCAGGTTCATGTTGATCTTGAAGAGGGTGAGGGTCGGCAGCTGGCGCATCGATTCCGCGCCGGCTTCTTCCATCAATTTCTCCAGTGACAGTTCCAGGCCGAGCCGCGAATCCGGCGGGGTCGCGATCGTGAACCAGAGATTGAAATCGTGGTTCCTCAGGTAGTTGTGTGAAACGCCGGGATGAGCGTTGACCACGGCAGCGGCCCGCTGCGGGTTCTCCGAATCAACCTTTGCTGCGACCAGCATCGAGCTGTATCCGAGTGCCCGCGTATCGAAAATCGGCGTTATCTCCCGAATTATCCGGTTGCTGAGCAGGCGATTGGTCCGCTCGAGGGTTTCGGACAGCGAAATACCTGTTTCCCCCGCCATCGCCGCAAAGGGCTCGCGGATCAGCGGGAATCCTGACTGCAGGACGTTCATCAGTTTCTTGTCGACATCGTCAAGGGCGATGGCGGCACCATCCTTGCGTGCTCGAACCTTCAGTTTCGGTGCTGATGGTGCGGATCTGCTCAGGCCAGCCACAATGCTGCCTCCTTGGCGTAGTAGGTGACAATGAAGTCCGCACCGGCCCGTCTCATCGAGACAAGGGCCTCGGTTGCGGCGCGCTGCTCATCGATCCAGCCGTTGGCTCCGGCCGCTTTCAACATGGAATATTCGCCCGACACCTGGTAGGCGGCTACCGGCGCACCGGTTTCCACCTTGATGCGACTGACGATGTCGAGGTAATGGCTGGCTGGCTTGACCATCAGCGCGTCCGCGCCTTCTTCCAGGTCCAGCCTGGCTTCACGCACGGCTTCATCGGCGTTGGCCGGATCCATCTGGTAGCCGTGACGGTCCCCGAATGACGGCGCGGAATCGGCCGCTTCACGAAAGGGCCCGTAGAAAGCTGATGAATATTTGGCGGCATAAGAAAGGATCGCCACGTCCGGGTGGCCTTCTTCGTCCAGTTGATGCCGGATCGAGCCGACCCTTCCGTCCATCATGTCGCTGGGCGCAACGATGTCCGCCCCGGCTTCGGCATGCGAGATCGCGGTTTTCGCGAGCAGTTCAACGGTCAGGTCATTATCGACCTCGCCATCACGGATGAATCCGCACTGACCATGCGATGTGTATTCGCAAAGGCAGACGTCGGTGATCACGATCAGGTCCGGATGGGCTTCCTTGATCGCACGAACTGCCATCTGGACGATTCCTTCTTCGTCATAGGCACCTGATCCGGCCTCGTCCTTCTCTCCGGGAATGCCAAACAGCAGCACGGCCGGAACCCCAGCCGCCTGGACTTCACCGGCTTCGGCCACCAGTTCGGTTATCGAGAACCGGGAAATGCCCGGCATCGCCGCTATTTCCTCCCGAACTCCCGTACCGGCAGTAACGAAAAGTGGCTGGACCAGGTCGCTCGGCGACAGGTCTGTCTCCCGGACAAGCCCGCGTAAAGACGGGGTCCGACGGAGACGACGCAGGCGGGTAGCGGGAAAACTCATACTGGCTCAGTCTAGGGAGCCGGATTGTTCGCCGCGCCAGAAGCCGCTTGCCGGATCAGAACCGGCGCAGGGCCATTCGGGCGAGAGCACCATAGGCGCCGACCAGGATCAGCAGGTGAAGCATCGGCTGCCAGAGTGACGGGCCGGACAGTTCCAACCCCCCGGTCAGGGCATCAAGCGCCGGCCGGAAGGGGAACAGGGCGGTGACCACACTGATCACCGTTTCGATCGCCGGCCCGACCGCGTCGTCGGGAACCAGCGAAAGCAGGGCGAAAGGCAGGCAGATCATCACCGCGGCCAGGGTCGCCGCCCGGACTTCACGGGTTGCTGCGCCCAGCGCCGCACCGACCGCGGCAAAAGCTGCCGCACCCAGCAGTCCGGCGAGAAGCCAGAGTGGTGCCCGACCCCACTGGATGGGAACGAAAACCGAAAGCCCGGCGAGCAGAATCACCAGCACCCCAAGGCCGACGACCGTGCCCAGCCCCAGTTTGCCCGCAAGGATCTGGCCACGGCTGACCAGTCCGGCGGTCAACCGGGCGAAGGCGTTCTCTTCCTTTTCGAGTGCGACCGACCCGGCTACCAGCAGCACGGTCACGAACATCAGGGCGAAGGTGGCCGTTACCGCAACAGCAAAGGTGTCAAGGCCGGGTGCTTCATCACCAACCTCGGTTTTGTTGGCCTGGATCGGTTCGGCAATCGCGGTCAGGATCGGGCCGGCAAGGTCAAGGTTTTCGGTGGCGAGGCCCGCGAAGCGGATCGCTGATTCCAGTTTGGCCCGTTCGGCCGGATCCTTGACGCTACCCCGGATCTCGGTGAGGACCTGTTCACTCTTTTTCAGACCGAGCACTTCGATGTCCTGCCCGAGCAGGCTGAAGTTGCCTCCTTCCAGAATCAGGTCGAGGTACTGTCTCGCCCCTTCGGCCAGTCGCTCAGCGATCAACTGGTTCGCTTCGGCCAGCATCGCGTCGATCCGGTCGTCCACGATTTCGTTTTCAACAGCACTCGATCCGTTGACCACGATGTTGATCTCCGGGGTCTGCGGACTGAGTGAAGCCAGCGAAGCGATCTTGTCACCGAGGTCCTCCGGCACGATTACCGCCGCGGTTGCGTCACCCGCTTCGACCAGATCCGACGCTTCTTCGGTGCTTTCCGCTTCGATGCAGTCGACCCGGTCGCAAAGCTGGTCGCGGATTTCGTCTCCGTCGAGTTCTTCGCCACCAAAGCCAAGGGCTGAACCTTCAGGCATCGCGTTGTAAAGGGCGACCGTGGATTGCTCCGGTCCGCGGGTCAGGGCAAAGCCGACCAGCAAGGCGATCGCGATCGGGTAAACCACAAGCAGGGCAAGCTGAAATGGCGAGCGTTTCAGGATCTGCAGGTCTTTGAGAAGCAGCCAGCGCATCAGCTGCCCGACTTCTCGAGAAACGCAAGAAAGGACGTCTCGAGATCCGAGTCCCTTTCCCCGGAGGTGACCACCGCGTCCCGCAATTCGGTGGCGGTGCCATCGAAAACCCCTTTGCCGTCGGCCACCACAAAGATCCTTTCGGCGTAACGCTCAGCTTCCTGGATGTCGTGGGTGGAGAAAACGACCGCGGTCCCTTCCGCTACCAGCCCCAGGATGAACTGCCAGAGGCGGGCCCGCTGGGCCGGGTCAAGTCCGACGCTCGGTTCGTCAAGCAGCAGCACCGACGGGTTGGCCATCAGCCCGATCGCAATATTGATCCGTTGCTGGTTGCCGCCAGAAAGGCTGCGGACCTGATCACCGCGACGGTCCTCCAGTCCGGTCAGGTCAAGCATTTCTTCGACCCTGGCGGCCGGATCCTGATGCCCCTGAAG
>JBAUOE010000163.1:0-2497 GCA_049579585.1 Solirubrobacterales bacterium
AGACATGACCGGGAACACGGCCATTCGACCGGCCCAGTTCACTTCGATGTCCACCCCGTGGCTCAGTCCCCATCGGGCGAGCACTAGGGTTACGAGTTCACGTAGCGCGAGCAGCGCGAGCAGCCAGCGCGGTAGAAGTTCGAAATTCCAGCAGACCACCACACCCGCCAGGATCGTGAGACGGTCAACCACCGGGTCGAGCAAGGCCCCGAGGCGGCTGTACTGCCCGGTTACCCGTGCCAGCAGGCCGTCAAGGTAGTCACCGGCCGAGATGCACCAGAAGATCGCTGCGGCCACCCAGGACTCGCCGTTTCCGCTGTTGAAAGCCACCACCAGGAATACCGGGATGGCGAGCAGGCGGATTAGCCCGACCAGATTCGGCAGGGTGAATGGATTGAGTGGCTGGCCGCTGCGGGTCGCGGTCGGTTCGGGACCGGTCCGATCAAGACCGAACAGCCTGCGGATCCTTCCGGTTCCGAACGGTGTCGCGTCCCCGGCCATCAGTCCAGCGACCGGGACAGCCCGGCAATCGCTGCCGCCCCACCCTCCACTGGAATCTTGTGCTCTTCACCCGAGGTGCGTTCCGAAGCTTCGTAGATCCCGTCAGCAAGTCCGCGCCTTCCGACGACTACACGCAGGGGACAACCCAGGAGTTCAGCGTCAGCAAATTTCGAACCGGCCCCGGAATCGCGGTCGTCATAAACAACTTCGACGCCTTCTGCCAGCAGTTCTTCGTAAAGGCGGTCGGCTTCTGCCCGTTCCGGATCCTTTGCTTTCGCCATCGAGACCAGGTGCACTTGCCAGGGCGCGATCGCTGCAGGCCAGCGGAGTCCGTCGCCATCACCGAGCTGTTCGGCGGCGGCGGCGACGATCCGGGCCGGACCGATTCCGTAGCTGCCCATGACTATTGGTTTTTCTTTGCCGTCTTCGTCGAGGAAGCTGGCTCCAAGCGGCTCGCTGTAACGGGTTCCGAGTTTGAAGATGTTTGCCACTTCGATAGCGGCCTCAAGCGAGATTTCATGTCCGTCTTCGGTCGTATCTCCAGCTTCGACCGTTCTGATGTCCATCTCCTCGAACTGGAAATCCCGTCCCGGCTCAACTCCGCGCAAATGAAGATCGGGACGATTCGCACCGGCAACCAGGCCACCGCCGGTAATCGCTTTGTCCTTGATGATCCTGACTTTGGCACCTACCGGCCCGATGAATCCGGGCGGGCCGAGCTTCTCGATGATTTCGTCCGCTTTGGCGGGGCGGGAATCAATTCCGAGGTTGTTCGTGAGCTTGACCGGGTTTACCTGGTGGTCGCCCCGGACCAGGATCAGCAGGAAATCACCGTCGTCAGTTACTACCGGGACCGACTTGATCAGCGCACCTGGATCAACGCCAAGTTCGGAAGAAACCTGTTCGACCGTTTTCAGGCCGGGTGTCTCGACTTCTTCGAAGGCCGGGAGTTCAGCTGGACGTTCGATCGGCCGTGGCACGGCGCAGGCGACTTCGACGTTGGCTGCGTAGCCCGCTGCGAGCGCGATCGTATCTTCGCCGGCGTCGCAGGGAGCCATGTATTCATGCGCGCCGGATCCGCCCATCATGCCGACGTCACTTTCAACCCGGTACCAGCGCAGGCCGGTCCGGTCGAAGATCCGGTCGTAGGCCTCGACACACCGGTTGTAGGTGATGTCCAGACCCTCCAGGTCGCGGTTGAAACTGTACGCATCCTTCATCACGAACTCGCGGGTCCTGAGGATTCCGGCCCGTGGCCGCAGTTCGTCGCGTTCCTTGGTCTGGAACTGGTAGATCAGTTGCGGCAGGTCTCGGTACGAACGGATTTCGCTGGCCATGTGGCTGGTGATGCACTCTTCATGCGTCATCGCCAGCACCATCGGTGAGCCCTTGCGGTCTTCCAGTTTGAATAGTTCGTCGATGTCGTAACGGCCAGTGGTTTTCCACGGTTCGGCCGGCTGCATTATCGGCATCGACATTTCCTGGGCACCGATCCGGTCCATCTCCTGCCGGATGATTTCTTCGACCTTGCGGTGGGATCGCCATCCGGCCGGCAGGTAGGTCCACAGTCCGGCACCCATCTGGCGCACCATCCCGGCTCTGACGAGAAGTTTGTGGCTGATCGCTTCGGCATCCGCCGGAGCGTCTTTGAGCGTGGGCAGGAGTGATGTCGAGAGGCGGGTCATCGGCTCGTAACCTATCCGTTCTTGGTGGTCTTTCGCCGGGGCGCAAGCCAGCCACCGCGCGATGCTCCTCCTTGACTGCTCTCCGGGCATTCAACAAGGAGCGATGCGATCTCCGCGAGCAACCAGATCCGTATCGCTCCTCCTTCTATGCGCATAGCGCAGTCAAGGAGGAGCACTACCTGTGCTGGCAAGGTGGCAGGCGGGGTGTCGATTCTTGGATCCTGGCGGGCTATGGCGCGGAGCGCGTTCCGTCCGGGCAAGGCGGCAGGTGGGATGGCGGTTCATGGATCCTGGCGGGCTATGGCGAGAAC
>JBAUOE010000164.1:0-3703 GCA_049579585.1 Solirubrobacterales bacterium
TCGGACGACGCACTTCCGGCTGAAAAGTCGGACAAAGACAAGTAGCCGCGATCAGCCCGCTATTCGGGTTTGTCCAGATCGAGTTCCCGGGCAGCCTCCCACTTGAGGATGGCCGCTACCTCGATCGACAGGGAGATACCTCGCGGGTTATCGCCTTCGGTACGGAAGGTGCCCTGCCTCCCGCCCGGCGCAAACGTCGCCGACCGAAACAGTCGGTGCATCGTGACAAGCCGACCACGGTCACCGTGACCACAGTCACCATGATCAGGGCCTATGAGCCGCTCGGCACCGAATCCGAGGCGCAGGCCTGGATGTCCAGGCTGGAAAGCGACGAAGTCGTCCAGCAACTGCTGGACGAAGCCTTGGCCACACTCGACCGGGTGCTGGCCGCTGATGCCAGCGCATCGGGTCGGCCTTATGCACAAGCCCTCGCGCTCGAACAGATCCTCACCGCAAAGATCGGTTTCGGCGACGGGGACCACGTTTCCGAAGGCCGATTCACCGACGCTATGGACATCGATGCCCGTGGCGGCACCGCCGGTTCCAAACGGGAACGAATCTCCCGCACCCGCCCCCTGGCCAGGATCGCCGCGATCATCGGCGGCAAGGACACCGCCCGGGCCTGTGAGTTCCTGGTTCCGCGAATCCGGGCCGACCTTGATGCCGGCCGGGTCCTGACCGCCGCCCTGACGATCGAAAACGCGATGCGGGCGACCGTCGTCGAAATGGACCCGATGCTGGACGATCCGGACCACGAACGCGATCTCGACCGTCTCGAAACCCTGCTGCCCGACCTGACCGCCATGACCGATTCACTGCTCACCGAAGCCCGACCCTGGGCTGGCCTCGCCGAGTCGCTCGAAGAACCGCTTTCGATTGCCGAACGAATTATTCGGCGCCACCGGGTCCTCACCCAGTAGCGAAACTCAGCCCGGTTCGATTCCGAGCGCGTGCAGCACCGACTCGTCCTCGAGCGATGTCGCAACCAGGTCGGCCTGCTCGAGTTCGACTCCCGGTACCGAAGGTATGCCGATCACGAAAAGTCCGGCCGCGACTGCGGCGGTGACGCCCGAAGGCGAATCTTCGAGTGCGATTACCCGTTTGCCGGGCTCGACCCCCAGCTGGCTGCATCCCTCCAGGTAAGCGTCGGGGGCGGGTTTCGCTTCGGGGACTTCATGGCCGCTGATCACGGCATCGAAAGCCATGTCGGTCTGGGCCACTTCGTGGGAGCGTTCAATGAACAGGCGCGGGGAGTTGGAAACAAGGGCCACCGGCACCCCTGCCCGCAGGAGCAGGTCGACCAGTTCGCGGGCCCCCACCATGGAATCAACGCCACCTTCGAGTTCGGCCAGCACCAATTCGTTGAGCTCGTCCATCAGTTGCGCTTCGTTGCCGACCTGATCGAGGTATCGGCCCAGTTTCTGTGATGCGAGCTTCTCCGACGAACCGACCAGTCCTCGTTTGTGTTCGATCGTGAATTCGTGGCCGTGTCGCTTGAACAGTTTCTGTTCGGCCCTTGTCCAGACCGATTCCGTGTCAAGCAGGAGGCCATCGTTGTCGAAAAGCACAGCTTCGGGATAAGGCATGCGGCCAGACTAATACTCGGGCACCCTGATCCGATTTCCAATATTTTTGGTGACGCCGATACAGAGTGGCTGTTCCCGGGTTACAGACAGTGAGCACGAAACACCATGCAGATGCCACACCACAACTCATCAGCCATAAAGGGGAAAGTCGCGGGCCGTCAGGTCCGTTTCCTGCTGCTCTTCTTTGCGCTCTTTTCGGTCGCCATGCTCGTTCTGGCAACGATCGCGATCGCATCCCCTTCCGCTGAGGCAAACACCCCGCAGCCCCCGCTTGAACTGCCCGCAACCTCCGAGGGGGCTGGCGTTTCGGTGAGTGGTGCCACAGTTTCCGCTGACAACGCAGCTTTCTGGATCATCGGTGGAAAACCCGATCAGACAACCAGCCGCATTGCCGCGCGATTTGGCATCTCACAATTGAGTAGCGGCAGCGGGGTTTACCGGGTAAAGCGCAGCGATGCTTCGGCGATGGCTGCCCGGCTCCAGAGGAAAGGCCGCCTGGTTTACTCCGAGCCTGACGTTCAGGCGATTACCAGCGGCTATCCGGAGGATCTGTACCAGAGCGAAGAATGGTGGCTGAACCGGATTGTCAATACGACTGACACCACCCCGCCCGAGGTAACCGAATTCAGCCCGGAACTCGCACTTATCGAAGAGTCGGTTGATCCGCTCCACCCCGACCTGCTCAACGCCCGCCTGGCCGGCTCGCTTTCCCTGGGTCCGGATGAAGACTGGCATGGCACCGCGATTGCCGCAATCGCCGGTTCGCCCGGCGAAGGTCTTGGAATCCGGGGCGTCTGGCCCGGCATGAAAATGCGCCTGGTGCCGATGGGCACGACATGCTCCACCGCCAGCAAGGCGGTAGTCAAAGCGGTAAAGGCAGGCAGCAAGGTGCTCAACATGAGCTACGGCTTCCCGTCCTCCAGCTGCTTCACCCATTACGTCGCGACTGAGTTCGCCGTGAAGAAGGGAGTTTTGCCGGTTGCGGCTGCCGGAAACACTTTTGGTGCGGGTGGCAACACGGCGATGCGTCCGGCTACAGATCCGCATGTGCTTTCGGTTTCAGCGGTTGACGCCAATTCCGAAGTTGCACCTTTCGCCACCCAGAACCCGGAAGTTGACATCACCGCCCCGGGCGTCGATGTTTTCGCCCCCACTATCGGTTGGGCTGAAACCACGGACGGGACCAGTTCGATCAGGCGGGGCTGGGCTGAGGTCAGCGGGACCAGCTTCTCGACCCCGATGGTTGCGGCCGCCGCGACCTGGCTGTTCCAGTCACGTCCCAACCTCGATGCCCGGCAGATCGGCCGTGCCCTCACTACTTCGGCGACCGACAGTGGCGCCCCGGGACGGGACCCGAAGTTCGGCGAGGGAATCCTCAACATCGAGGCAGCCCAGACTGTGACCGCGCCGGCCAGGGACCGGATGGAACCTAACGACGACATCGACTGGCTCAACGGATCCATCCTGCAGAAGAAATCCCGTTTCCTCTCCAAGCCGCGCGCAAAGAAACGCAAATCAGTGGCCGGGACGCTCACCAGAACCAAGGACGCGGCCGACGTCTATCGGGTGAAGATCCGTGCGCGAAGCCGGGTCCTGATCACCGGGGCCCAGTATCAGGGCGACATCCGGCTGGATGTCCTGAAGTCGAAAGCGAAGTCGATCAGCAAGCCGGGCAAGAACCTGATTGTCAGGTCGGACCGGCCACGGACGAAGACTGAAGGGGTCAGGGTGACCAACCGGAAAGCGAAGCCCCAGACGGTCTATGTCGCGATCACCCCCAGTCCGCGCACCTACGTCGAGTATTCGCAGTACCGCCTTTCCGTCGTCCGCTAGCTGATTTCAGCGGGGTTCGAGGATCACGACAGGGATCTGTCTCTCGGTCCGCTCCTGGTACTGCTCGTATGAGGGGTAGACCTTGACCGCCATCGGCCAGAGACGTTTGCGCTCCTCTTCGGTCGCGATCCGGGCGTGGACCTTTCGGATCTCGGGGCCGACCTGGACCGTCGTGTCGGGATTAGCTTTCAGGTTGTAATACCAGGCGGGACTTTTCTCATATCCGCCTTTGGAAGCGATGATCACGATGTCCGCGCCGTCTTCCACGTAAAGCAGGGGACTGG
>JBAUOE010000165.1:0-5217 GCA_049579585.1 Solirubrobacterales bacterium
TACGCCCGGGAATGCGTACTGCTTTCGGACGTCTGATGCTGAAAAAGCATAAAACCATGGGCTTGCCGGGACCGTCCCGACGGATCATCGTCGAGCCGGTCCGGGCACCTCAGACCCCACCCGCGCAACCGGCCGAGCGCCCGGCGCCCGTCAGGGCACCGAAGAAGACCCCGGCATGAGCCGGCCGGCCGAACCACCGTTCCTGCCCGGCTTCACTTACGGACTGCGGAGCTGGCGGGTTGTGAACGATCAGGGGGAACTGAACCTGAGTGCGCTCGTCAGGAAGTCGATCTGGAACCCCGATGACCACGGGCCCGCTGTCTGTCTCAAAAGTCGCCGCCATTCGCCACCGGTATCCAGCTGCGAATGTGGTTTCTACTGCTACCACCAGTTGCCGTGGTCCCTCCGGAAAATATGCTGCGACACCCAGACCTTGATGAGAGACCTTCGGTTCAGCGGGATCATGCGCGGCTGGGGGAATATTGAGGTTCATTCGACCGGTCTGCGGTCACAGTTCGCGGCGATCGACGTGCTTTTCATGCCGCCCCGTGCCAACCGGGCATACAGGGCACTGATCCAGGCTTTCGCCGATGAACACGATGCAGAAATCTGGCCGATTACCGGGCCGGAGGAAATGCTGGAGCGGATTCGAAGCGAAAGGCCCGGACTGAATCCTGAACTGATCGAGGAGCTGCTCGGAGAAGACTTCGAGCCTGGGCTCGTCGCGCGGGAAGTCGATCCGGCCACCGCCGAACGCTCGATCTGTGAGACCCGAGGCCCGAGCCCGGTGAAGGTCAAGGCCCATGGGTACTGGGCCGACAGTGGATTGCCGCGTTTCGGACCGTCTCGGGTGAACACCAAACTTGGTCACAGCCTTTGTCACCTGGAGCTAGACCAACATCAGTCGCAGGGTTTGAGACGCCCGAATAGAATCGTGCCACCCGGGCATGAAGTCAAATTGAAACGGGACCAGACGCCAACCGGCAGTCTCGAGTCGATTCTGGTCGAAACGCTCGACGGGACGGCCACGCTCGGAACGATCCGGACACCACCCACCAGTGAACTTTCGAGCGTCGACCCGGACCTGACCGAGACCAGGGCCTGGGTCCTCTGCAACTGGTTCGAACATCCACGCCGACGCCGCAGCCGGCTGCTCGGGACCTGCGTGATCATCTCCGGCCCGCACTGTCCGGGCGTGCTGTTCGAACCACTTTCCGGTCGCGAGGAGAACGCACAGGATCCCCACCGGAACGAGGATCTATTCACCTGACGCCAGTGCGTCAGCGGGAATAGATAACAGCGCCGATCCGGCGTGACATCGCTTTGTGAGAGCAGTCGAAGGTCTGCTTCAGGCGATTCATGTCGCCCTGGCAACCCTGGTGCTGCTCGCTGAGCAAATGGGCCGGCATCAGCAGGGCGGCCGAAAAGGCGTTTGCTTCTTCTTCGGTCACCGGGATCGCCGGGCGGCTTGTCACGGTCGAGTCGGGCGAGACGTCCCCGCCCAACGAATCTCCTGCCGTCTCCGGACCAACCACGGCGGTTCGACAGAAAAGTTTCTGCTGGCCGGTGCGATGAAGCACCCAGTGGCCGAGCTCGTGCCCGATCGTGAACCTTCCGCGCGTTGGCCACTCCTCATCCTCGGCGGCATTCACCCAGATCTCTCCCAGCCCGGTCAGCAACAATCCGGAGATCTTTTCCGGGCTGACCGCCGGCGCGCCCGGGGCCTGGCTCATGTCCTGAACCTTCCGCACCCGCAAACCGAACATGGAATCGACGATCTTGTCGACCGGGATCGGCAACTCCTCACCGTTCCAGATGTAGTCGGGCACGCTCGCAAGGATCCTGTTCGCCCGACCTTCGATCCGTTCGAGATCCTCCGTGGTCAGAGACGAACCGGACCCACTTGTTCGTTCAGGACAGATGGTTAGTCGTTCCCGCCGGTGAACAGGCGATCGACTTCAACATCTGTTCTATAGGTCGATTTGTTCGGTTGACCCTTCACCGGCGAAGGCATTCCGAGGGATTGATCAACCGTCATGTCCTTCACCGTGCCAGGTACGACCCGGGCGAAAACCGCGTCTTCAGCGGCGAACCCTCCAGGTGTCTGGACCATGCCTGCCTGCCGAAGCGACTGCACACCGGATCCGAGAATCTTTCCGAGAACGTTCAGCACCTGGTCGGATACCCCGTCCGAGCTGACCGTCCCCTGCTCCATGCCGTGGTAGTAGTCCCACACCCGATCAGTGCTCTTGGCCACGCCTAGTCCTTCAGCCAACCGGGCAACCAGTTCTTCACGCTGGATCCGGGCCTTGTGGCGCAAACCGGGCAGTAGAACCGGCCAGGTCCCTGATTGGCCCATTAGCGACTTGGTCAATGGTTCAACCAGACGCTCTGCCGCCGACCCTCGAAAAGCTTCCGGGTCCCATTGCCTTCCGGGCGCCCGGCTCAGGTAGGAATCGATCAGCATTTCCAGCTCGGCTTGGTCCTGACCGGTGACTCTGGCCATGAAGGGACGCGGGTCACCTTCACCAGCCTGGAAACTGATCACGTACTCGGCGAAGATCTCATCTACGAGGTCCATGTTCAATCCGACTCTTTCAGATGTTCAGCCATGCGGTCACGGAATCTTTTCGTTATCTGGTGGACGTTGGCCGGGGTCATCCGGGAATTACCGGTTTCGATCTGCTCGTTGACCAGGTCGGCAACCTCGTCGGCCTGATGGCCTTTGAGGTAGAAATCAATGACCAGACGATGCGACTCGGACAGTCCCGCGAGGTCATCGGCAATCAGTTGCTCGATTGCTACGACGCCGTCGGTGCTGGGGCTGCTCACCGGCGTGGCCGGGTTGCCCTCATCTTCGCCGGTTTCGATGTATTCCTCGGTTTCCAGCCGGTTCTTCGAGTAGAAATCTGCGATTCGCCGGCGGGTGATCGTCTGTAGAAGATTGACGAATTCACCCATGTGGGTTCCTTCGAACCCGGTCTTGATCGTGTCAGTCAAGACGATTGTCACCAGATCCTCAATGTCCTGATCGCTGTCGACTTTAAGCTGGATTTTCGCTCTGACCATCGGCTCCCGCCGGTAGGCGAGCACTCCCACAGCGATACGGAACGCTGCGATTTCCGCGGCGTCACGTGCATTGCTGATGTAGTCGATGATTTCATCGTCGGTGAGTCTGTCGAGAGCTGATTCGCTCTTGGGTTGGAAATCCAAAAACTGGTTCCTGTCCGGTCGTGTCCCCGCTGACGCCTCATTGCTGACAGCAACATCCGATGGTACCGGGGGCCTCGGTCAAACCGGGTGCCGGAGCCCGACGTCGCGACGGCCGTCTAAACCGCTCCCTGAACCGAACGCCCGGCAGCGAAAGTGGAGCCCTTCCGCGTACTCTGTACGGCGATGGCTCTCTCAATAGGAATCGTGGGTCTTCCCAATGCCGGGAAGTCAACCCTCTTCAACGCCCTGACCAAAAACGACGTGCTGGCAGCGAATTATCCGTTCGCCACGATCGAACCGAACGTCGGTGTGGTCGGCGTGCCCGATCCACGCCTCGCGAAGCTTGCCGAGATCTACGGCTCGGAAAAGATCCTGCCGGCGACCGTCCAGTTCGTTGACATCGCCGGGATCGTCCGGGGTGCGTCGGAAGGCGAAGGAATGGGCAACAAGTTCCTTTCGAACATCCGTGAGTCGGATGCGATCTGCCAGGTGACCCGGGTTTTCCGCGACGACGACATCACCCACGTTGATGGTGAGGTCTCCCCGAAGAACGACATCGAGACGATCTCGACCGAGTTGATCCTGGCCGACCTGCAGACCATCGAGAACGCCCTGCCGCGCCTCGAAAAGGAATCGAAACGGGACAAAGACCTGATCCCCCAGCTGGCTGCGGCAAAAGAAGCACAGGCCGTGCTCGAAGGCGGCAAAGGTGTGTTCCAGGCCGGGCTTGATCCCGAACCGCTTCACGACCTTCACCTGATGACCGCGAAACGGCTGCTTTATGTCTTCAACTGCGACGCCGACGAACTCGGTGATGAAACCCTGAAAGCCGAACTGCGCGAAATCGTTGCCCCGGCCGAAGCGATCTTCCTCGACGCCAAGTTCGAAGCCGAACTGGTCGAACTCGATGACGAAGAAGAAGCCCGCGAGATGCTGGCTGACATCGGTGTTGAAGAGCCCGGACTCGACGTTCTGGCCCGGGTCGGCTTCGAAACCCTCGGCCTCCAGACCTACCTTACGGCCGGCCCGAAAGAGACCCGCGCCTGGACCATCGACAAAGGCGCCACCGCCCCCGAAGCGGCCGGAGTTATCCATACCGACTTCCAGCGCGGATTCATCAAGGCAGAGACGATCTCGTTCGATGAACTCCTTGAATACGGATCGATGAACGAAGCCAAAGCAGCCGGAAAGGTCCGGATGGAAGGCAAGGATTACGTGATGGTCGACGGGGACGTGGTCGACTTCCGCTTCAACGTCTGAGCACCACTCAGCGGAAACCCGGGAAATCACCCGGTTGGGATGAAACCGTTTCGGTCGGCTGGGGCTAGCTTGGGTTCCAGAGACAGAATTGAAACGGTGTCGCTTTGACGGCTCCAGACCAAGGAGGAATGACCCATGAGCGGTGAAGGTCGCGGCCAAAAGCCGAAATTCAACGGCAAGATCGCTCTCGACGTCCGGGATTCCGAACCCGACTGGGCACCCTTCCTCGCGCCGAAGGCCTCAAAGGACGCACCCAATGTTCTGATGATCGCCTGGGACGACCTCGGCTTCGCGACGATGGATTCCTACGGCGGACCGATTAAAGCCCCCGCGATGAAGCGCATCGCTGATGCGGGCGTGCGTTTCTCCAACTTTCACACCACTGCGCTCTGCTCGCCCACCCGGGCTTCGCTCCTGACCGGACGCAACGCAACCACGAACGGCATGGCGACGATCGCCGAATTCGCATCGGGCTTCCCCGGAATCTCCACCCGAATTCCATTCGAGAGCGGATTCGTCTCCGAGGTACTTGGCGAAGAGGGTTACAACACCTATTGCGTCGGCAAATGGCACCTCACCCCCGGTGAGGAGTGCAATCAGGCGGCCTACAAAGGTCGCTGGCCGCTGGGACGCTGATTCGAGCGCTTCTATGGCTGGCTGGGTGGCGAAACGAATTCGTACTTCCCGGACCTGGTTCATGACAACCACCCGGTCGAGCCTCCAGCCAGGCCCGAGGATGGTTAC
>JBAUOE010000166.1:0-4078 GCA_049579585.1 Solirubrobacterales bacterium
GCCTTTCACGGCACCGCTGCCGTTGACCATCTTGACCAGGCCAACCGGTGGCACGTCTTTCGGATCGTAGGTCGAACGTGAGACGCGGGTTCCCTGTCCGATGTCAAGCAGTGCCTGCTCGCTCGAAAAGGAGCCCTGGGTGGAGCTGACGAGGCCGATCGACAGGTCCGGCATCTCGGCCATGCGGTCGAGGATGTCGTCGTCATAGGAGGGCGCTGAGGCTTTGTCCTGGGGGATCAGGACGAGGATCGCCGAGTTCGAGCCGGCCGCAGCTGCGGGACCGGTCATTAGGGCGAAGCAAGCAAGTATGGCGATCGCCGCTAGAAGGGCGGCGCCGAGGCGGTCGATCACATCGGCCAGTGTAGCGGGATGGCAGGAGGCCGAATGCCTACCGGTAAGGTGGTGGCATGACCAACGAATCGGAGCCAACAACTTCATCCCGCATCGGCGCACTAGCCCAGGAACTCATGGAGCAGGTCGAAAGGGACACCCCGGGAGCCCGCCTCGACCAGCTGGTTATCTCGGCTGTTCTGAGCGAAGAAGATGGTGACGAGCAGACAATGCACGTCCAGCTCGTCTCCGATTCAAGTGATCCGCTTTCTGTAGTCGGGCTGCTGACCGTAGCCCTCGATCTGGCCAAAGGACAGCTGACCGGCGGGGAGTAACCCACCGGACATCACCCGGACATCACCCGGCCATCACCTTGCATTCACCCGGCCGGATCCGGCCAGTCCGATATTGATGCTCCTTGTTCGCTGCGCCTGGCGACCAGAAGGAGGAGCGATGCACGATTTTCGAACACGCAGGGCCCCCGGTTCAAGGCTTTCTGGGTCGGGTTAGACCCCATAGCGGGGCCAAAACCGACCCAGAACCGTGGCGGACTCTGCTGCAATAAGAAAGGGCGCCCGAGGGCGCCCTTTCTGTAAGTCGTATCCCGGGCTGTTTAGCGCGAGTAATGCTCGACGATCAGACGCTCTTCGATCGGGGCGCTGATGTCATTGCGGTCGGGGAGACGATTGACCGTTCCCTTGAGACCGTCGTGGTCGGCGAGCAGCCAGGCCGGGGTAGGTCCGGCAGTTTCAGTTGCCTGACGGGCCATCGGCTCGATTGCGGTACCGGCCTTGACTGCGACTTCGTCGCCAGCCGAAACTTCGTAGGACGGACGGTCGAGGCGCTTGCCGTTGACCATGATGTGCTGATGGACCACGAACTGGCGGGCCTGGGCACGCGTGGTCGCCATTCCGAGGCGGTACACGACGTTGTCGAGGCGCTGCTCGAGGTGACGCATGAGGTTTTCGCCAGCCATGCCTTCCTCGCGGTTAGCGCGGTCGAACAGCTTGGCGAACTGACGCTCGCGCAGGCCGTACATGGACTTGGCGCGCTGCTTCGCACGCATCCGGACTGAGTACTCTGATGCGCGCCTGCGCCCACGGCCATGCTGGCCGGGTGGGTACGGTCGGCGCTCCATTGCGCTCTTTCCGCCAAGGGCACGTTCACCCTTGAGTCCGAGGTCGACGCCTTCGCGCCTTGAAAGTTTTTCTTTTGGTCCGGTATATCTGCCCATGATTGCGGCGTGGGACAGTACCGGATTGCACTCGATTCTGCGCTCTGCGTGGTTCGACCGGACGGCCAACCCCGCCAGAAAACGAACGATGAGTCAGTTCTCTGCCAACGTCGACCTCCCGGCGTATAGTCATTTTCAGGATGAGTTCTACGTCTGAAAGCGCACCCGGACCACCGACCGAGAATGTCGCTCCGCGGCGAACCATGCTTGCGGGCGAGCGCACCCAGCTCGCCTGGTGGCGGACCGGTTTCGCGGTGCTGGCAGTCGGTCTCGCAGTCGGCAAGATCGTGCCGCACCTGAGCGGTGAAGAAGTGATCTGGCCTTACACGGTTCTCGGAGCGGGATTCGGCCTGTTCGCGGTGGCACTCACCCTTCAGGGGACACGTCGCCGCATGGATGTCGACACCGCCCTAAGCACCGGAAAGCCAGTCGAGCCGGACCGGGTCGTCTCGTGGGCCCTGACCATCAGCGCGACCGTGCTCGCTTTGGCAACCACAGCGATGATTATCTTCAACTGATGGACTCACTGCGCGGAAAACTCCTGATCGCAGCACCGAGTCTTTTCGATTTCTTCCGCCGTACCGTAGTGCTGATAGTCGAGCACACCGATCAGGGCGCTTTCGGGGTGGTGCTGAACCGGCGGGCAGACGCTGATGTGGCCGAACTGGTGCCTGACCTTGGCCCCCTAGTAGAACGCGGGGCCCCGCTCTGGGTGGGCGGACCGGTCGGTCCCGACTCGATCCTGGTGCTCGGTGAATACGAAAATTCCGAGTTGACGGCGGGTGCGGTTACCGATCGGATCGGGGTCGTTGATCCGGACGGTGACACCGACGTGATCCGGGCCCGGGTTTTTGTCGGACATGCCGGCTGGGGCGCCGGGCAGCTGGATGAAGAGCTTGAACGTGAAGCGTGGATCGTCGCCGACCTCGACCCGGAGGACGTTTTCGCCGAAGGCGATCTCTGGGCAAAGGTAGTTGGCCGTACCGGCAAGGATTCCGCCCTGCTGGCAAGCATGCCCGAAGATCCCACCCTGAACTGATCCATTCCCAGTCTTGATCGGCATTTGCCGTATTAGCGGCGACCCGGCACACAGCTTCGGCATGCTCAGTAGTACCCGGTTAAACAAAACCTAAACCAATCCCGAGAACTACCTAATTTTAGGTATTGATCGCGGTCCAAAGGCGGTCTAGTTTCGTCCTGTCGCGGGAAGTTAACAAGTGAGGCGACAGACAGGGAACAGGGACTATAGGCCTGTCATTCGGTGGGCAGAACTCTTTCCTGACACGACAAATAGGAAGGAACGCCATGTCCATTTCCGAACGACTAGAACGTCCCCGGGGAACAACCTGCTTTCTTGTGCTGGTTGCCATTCTCGTCTTGGGGTCTTTCGCAAGACCCGGGACTTCGGATGCTTCATCAACCGAGTACATCGGTGGTAACGCCAGTACGTTCGCTACAACCAACGGCGGCTGGCAGTCGTCTGAGCAATACGAAGGCTTGTGCATTCAGGCCCTGACCTGTCCGACCGTGGGCGGAACGTACTTTGCCTCCGGCGGGGCCCAGGGCGCCGCCGACGGATACATCCGGACCACATCAGGTCCAACCACACTCGCGGCTCTGCTTTCGAAATCGATTCAGAAGTGGCAAAGCCCAGCGTTCGTCTACAACGGGATCAACGGTGACATCCCAGCATCGCTTTCGATTGGGTTGAAGAAACGCTCGGGCTTCGCGGCACTGCTTTCGCTCGGGGCCTCGGCCGATGTTTCGGTCAGGGCACTCAACCAGTCGGGTGGCCCGGACCGGACGCTGATCGAATCAATGTCAGTTGGCAACTCGAACGTCTGGCAGAAGGTTCCGGAAGTGGCCCTGGTTCCCGGCAGCCTCACCGTAGGACACAGCTACAGGCTCGAGATCGAGACATCGGTTGGCGGCCTGGCAGCAGTTCTCCCCGGTGGCCATGTCGACTACGACGACGTTGTCCTGAGCGCGGCTGACAAATCCGGCGAAGGGGGCGGTGGCAATGGAGGAAATGGTAACTCTGGTTCAGTCAAGCCGCCGCCAAAAGTCATTCCCGCCGGGGTCGGCTACTTCTACAAGAACAAGCTCTTCGTCCGGGTCAAATGCCCGAAACGCTTCAAGCCACGGTGCAGGGTGAATGCGGTTGCCTTGACGAAGAAGAAGCGCGGCAAAGTCATGACGAAGAAAGTGCGCGCCAACGTGAAACGCGGCAAGTTCGTCCGCAAGGGACTCCGGGTCAAGCCGAAGTTCCGGGCCAAAGTCCAGAAGCTGGCCAAAGTAAAACGGAAGACATTGGTTCTCCGGATGAAAGTTAGGTCGAAGCGAGGCAAGAAGAAAGCCACGGTGTTCCACCGCCTCCGAGTGATCCAGCGCAGGAAGTAGCGGATCGCAATGGCTACATCTACAGAAAACGATTCCGGTGTCCGGATTGCGGGAGCGCTGGCGGCATTTGCCGCCAGCCTCCTGCTGCTCCTGGCTATGTCCAGCAACGCAAAG
>JBAUOE010000167.1:0-9280 GCA_049579585.1 Solirubrobacterales bacterium
CTCGAGAAGCGAATTCCGAGCGTTGTGGTGAATGGGCAGCGTCAGACCGACCTGTCGTCCGATTGACGACAGGTCGGTCACTAAGTCAAAGCACGGCCGCCAGACGATGCCTGGCGAGACGCAACTCAGAGGGTCCGGACAGAATTTCGGGTGGCTTCAACGGACAACCTGCTTCTGGCCGGATAGGCGGGCGTTACATTCGAGGCGATCAGGCCCGTGCGGCGCGGCGTTCAGCGATCGTTTTGGCGACTGAATCCCAGTCGACATCGCGGAAGTTGTGCATCGGGCAGAACTTCGGTCCGCACATCGAACAGAACTCGGCCGTCTTGAAATAGTCGTCCTTGAGCGTTTCATCATGCATTTCCCGGGCCGTGTCCGGATCCAGGGCCAGACGAAACTGCTCGTTCCAGTCGAAATCGAACCGGGCCTTCGAAAGTTTCCGGTCCCACTCCGCCGCCCGTTCATTGCCCCGGGCGAGATCCGCCGCATGGGCGGCGATCCGATAAGCGATCAGGCCCTGCTTCACATCCTCCGCCTCGGGCAGGCCAAGGTGTTCTTTCGGCGTTACGTAACAAAGCATCGAAGTGCCATGCCAGCCGACCACAGCCGCACCGATTGCCGAAGTGATGTGGTCATAGCCGGGAGCTATGTCAGTGACCAGCGGGCCAAGGGTGTAGAACGGCGCCTCGTGACAGATTCGCTGCTGCCGGTCGACGTTGTCCTTCAGCTGGTTCAGGGGTACATGGCCCGGGCCTTCGACCATCACCTGGACATCCCTCGCCCAGGCCCTTTCGGTCAACTGCCCCAGGGTTTCGAGTTCGGCGAACTGGGCCGCGTCCGATGCATCAGCGATTGATCCCGGACGAAGTCCGTCGCCGAGCGAAATGGTGACGTCATATTCCCGGCAGACCTCGAGGATCTCGTCAAAGCTCTCGAACAGCGGATTTTCCTGGCGGTGTTCGACCATCCAGCGGGCCAGCAGACCGCCTCCCCTCGAAACGATCCCGGTCACGCGATCTTTGCAGAGCGGCAGGTGTTCGAACAGGAGCCCGGCGTGGATAGTCATGTAATCGACACCCTGCTCCGCCTGCCGGCGAATCGTGTCCAGCAGGATTTCGGCCGAAAGGTCCTCGACGTTCTTGACGCTTTCGATCGCCTCATATATCGGGACGGTTCCGATCGGGACCGACGAAGCTTCGATGATCGCCGCCCGGGTCTCGGCAATGCGCTTGCCGGTAGAGAGGTCCATCACCGTATCCGCCCCCCAGCTGACCGACACCGCCAGCTTCTCGATCTCTTCCTGGATGCCGGAGGTGGTCGGTGAACTGCCGATATTTGCGTTGATCTTCACCCTGGCCCTGAGCCCGATCGCCATCGGGTCAAGGGTCAGATGATTGTGATTTGCGGGGATTACCATGCGGCCCCGGGCCACCTCGGCCATGACTTCCTCGGGCGGCATGAATTCACGAACTGCGACCCGGTGCATCTCCGGAGTTACCGTCCCTGCACGAGCAAGGGCCATCTGGGTGGGTGGGGAACCGGGTTCGATAATGCTTCGCCGGTCAGCTGAGTGTTCCATCGTTCTCCCTTCGCTGGTGTGAGCCAGATCAGGTTCGGCGGGTCGACGCAAGACTGCGCCCTCTCAGCCCCTCCAATTGGGACTCCCCGGATTTATTTATGGCTTCAACCTACTGCATTCCCGGACAGTTTCACGGCCGATTCGCGATGAATCCTCTTGATCAGAGACGCAAACCGCCTTGAAAGTTGTTACTCGATTGTTATAGCTTAGTTCCTGATCCTGAACTGAGTTCAATCAATTGATCTACGAGGAGAAGGTATGAAGGCGAGCTTTTTGCGGTACAAACGCATCCGAATGACCCTGGTGACAGCACTGCTGGCATCGGCGCTACTGGCAGTGGGTTGTGGATCCAGCGATTCAGACTCCGACAGTTCGAGTAGCGGAGACGGTGTCGAGACACTGACCCTCCAGTACAACTGGAGCATTGACGAAGGTCTGATCGGCGAAGTCGTGGCAACCGAGAAGGGTTACTTCGAAGACGAAGGCCTGAAGGTCGAATTCGAGCCAGGCGGACCGACCAACGACGGCATCGCCCCGGTTGCCCAGGGCAAAGCTGAAATCGGCGTGGCCGCAGAAAGCCCGCAGATCATGCTGGCCCAGTCACAGCAGATTCCAGTCCAGGCATTTGGTGCCGGACTCCAGAATCATCCCTACGCCTTTTTCTCGATGCCTGACACACCGCTGGCCAGCCCCGAAGACCTGAAGGGCAAGACGGTCGGAGTACCGCCGCCGGCCAGGTCGATGCTTGACACCTACCTCGAAGTCAACGGCATGTCCGAAGATGACCTCGCCGGAGTCAAGGCCGTTTCGTTCGACCCGGGTCCGCTCATGCAGGGACAGGTTGACGTCTGGGGAAGCTGGCTGACTGACACCGATCAGCTGGCCTTGCTGCCAGAGGGTTACAACTCCCTGCCGTACGCAGAAAGTGTTCCCCTCTACTCGGCGGTCTACTTCTCCAACCCGGATTACATTTCGGACAACGCGGACCAGCTTGAGGGCTTCATCACCGCTTCCGCCAAGGGCTGGGAGTACACCCGGGAGAACCCGGAAGAAGCCGCTCAGATGTTCATTGACGCCTACCCGAACGCGGAAGGCAAGACCACGGCCAAGAACCTGGCCAAGTCACTGGACATCCTGTTCCCGTTCATGTTCACGGCAACCAGTGAAGAAAACGGATTCGCCACGATGAACCAGGACAACTGGCAGACCCAGCTTGACCTCTGGGAAGACACCGGCCAGTTCGACAAGGGGGACGTGCCGACAGTGGACGATGTGATGACCACATCGATCCTCGACGCGACCTCGGACGATCGATAGGGCCTCCATCAGTACCGATGACCGACTCCCGCAACCCGGGCAGTCGAAGCAGATAAGCAGTGATGTACCGAACGTTCGTGGCGCGGTCAGCGCCACGAACGTTTCGGTTGTCTTCAAAACGGACCGGAAGTCGCCGGAAGTCGAAGCGCTTTCGGACGTCTCGCTCGAAGCGCACGAACGCGAGTTCCTTTCCATCCTCGGACCATCCGGCTGTGGCAAATCGACCCTCCTCCGGGTCTTCGCCGATCTGGTAGCCCCGAGTTCCGGCGACGTGAGCGTGCTCGGGATGTCGCCTTCAGAGGCGAGAAAGTCCCGCTCGATCGGTTTCGTATTCCAGGAATCCGTTCTCCTGCCCTGGCGAACCGCCGAAGAAAACGTAAGGCTGCCGCTCGAAGTCGGTGGCCGAAAGGCGAAAGCCCAGATCTCGGACAACTCCGAAGATCCGCGTGAACTGCTTGAACTGGTCGGACTGGGTGACCGGACCGAGGCTTACCCGCGAGAACTCTCCGGAGGCATGCGGCAGCGCGTCGCGATTGCACGGGCCCTGGTCACCAGGCCAAAGGTCCTGCTGATGGACGAGCCCTTCGGGGCTCTGGACGAGATCACCAGGGAAGCCATGAATGACGAACTTCTGAGGATCTGGCGTGAAACAGGCACAACCGTGGTTTTCGTGACCCACAGCATCGCCGAATCCGTCTACCTCTCCGAACGAATCGCGGTTCTGACCGCCCATCCCGGCTCGCTTGCCGGAATCATTGAAGTCAACCTTCCCGAACGTGAACAGGGAATTCAGGACTCACCGGAATTTGTAGAAATCGCGTCCCGCGCCCGAAAGCTGCTCCATGGAGGTTCAATCTGATGAGCATCGACATGAGAGACATCGGTCGAGCCCTCAGCCGGGTCGCGATCACCCTCAGCGGAATCGCCCTTGGAATTTTCATCTGGTGGCTGGTCATTGAGATCTTCGACATTGCGCCCTACGTGGTCGCGCCGCCGGAGGCGGTCTGGGACTCACTCGTGGAAGACCGATCCATCCTGCTCGAAAACGCGCTACCCACCGCCTACGAAGCGCTGCTCGGATTCGCGATCGGCAACATCATGGCGATCTTCATCGCCGTGGTTTTCGTTCACAACCAGACCATCGAACGTGGCTTCTTCCCGGTCGCGGTTTTTGTTCAGACCCTGCCGCTGGTTGCGGTGGCCCCGGTTCTGGTCCTGGCTTTCGGGACTGGCATGACTTCGAAAGTGATAATTGCTGCCCTGATGACCCTGTTCCCGACCCTGGTCAACATGGTCCGTGGACTCAAGGCGATCAGTCCCCAGACCGAAGAGCTATTCCGGGTCAGCTCGGCGACCAGGTCGAACCTGTTCTGGAAAGCCCGTACCTACGCCTCCCTGCCCTTCCTTTTCACATCGCTGAAGATCGCCAGCACGTCCGCAGTGATCGGCGCGATCGTTGCCGAGTGGGTCGGGGCGAACGAAGGCATCGGTTACCTGATCATCACCGCTACCTACAACTTCCAGACGGCACTGCTCTACTCGACGATGATCGTCGGTGCGCTGCTGGCGATCACCCTCTTCTCGATCGTCACTGTCCTCGAGAAGATCTTCATCACCTGGGATACCGGCGAGTAGCTCAGCCGAGCGACCAGCCGGCCCCGGCCGACATGACCGAGTGACCTGCGGCTTCGATCGCGCTGGTCAGACCGGCTTCGATTGAATCGCCGAGGGCGAGGCGGGCGGCAAGGGTGCCGGCGAGAGTGTCGCCGGCACCGGTCGTGTCAACCGCAGTCACCGGTGGTGCCGGAAAGATCGAAACCCCACCGGACCCGACCAGGATTGCACCATCGCCACCCATGGTCGTGATGGCCGGTGAGCCAGTGATTTCATGAAGGCGGATCGTGGCCCTTTCCGGGTCGTCGATCCCGGTCATCTCACATGCTTCGTCCTCATTCGGGGTAAGCACCGGCGATGCCCCGAAAATCCGGGGATGCAGATCCCGGGCCGGGGCCGGGTCAAGGATGACCGTGGCACCGGGCGCGGATTCGATCGCGGCGAGGTTCACTTCGTCGCTTAGTTCGTTGCTCAGCACCAGAACGCAACGATCCGTCGCCCTTCGGGAAACCTCTTTGGCCACGGCCGCCGGGTCGAGGGAAGCGTTGGCCCCTGACGCAACCGCGATCTGGTTGTGGCCCTCGGCATCAACCGTGATCAAAGCGACCCCGGTCGGATCGTCACCTCTGATGACACCACCGACGTCAACACCGTTGCCCGCCAGGGCAGCGACCGCCAGTTCGCCATTCGAGTCCGAACCAACAGCTCCGACAAGGGCGACCGAGCCCCCTGCTCTTGCCGCAGCCACGGCCTGGTTGGCGCCTTTGCCGCCACCCCAGGTTGCGAACCGTCCACCGGTCACCGTTTCGCCCGGGGCCGGAAGTGAAGCGACGGTTACGACCTGGTCGACGTTGATCGACCCGACCACGATCACATCAGCCGGTTCGGGCCGGGAACCGTTCAACTTTCCGGGTCGGCGGGCCCTGCGGCCTTTTCCCGCTCCATCGCGAGTTCAGCGATCCGGTCGATCATGAGATCGAGGAACTTTCCGCCCTCGCCATCGATCGCGACATCGGCGTTTGGTTCCTGCCCCCAGCTCTCACGCCAGTCGGCGACGGTCTGTCCGCGGGTCATCCGCCCACCAAGCTCGACCTCGACCCTGAGCGGCGTTGCGGTCACCAGTGAATCATCCAAGGTCGCGCCAACCACGAATGGATCATGCACGAACGCTCCCCTGAAACCATCGAACTCCGCGTGGAAATCGAAGTAGAACCCGAGTGAGTCTTCGACGAAACGGGTGATCGGCAGATCCCCCGTTTTTTCCCGAAGCGTGTCCAGGTGCGCGGGCAGAAGCTTCGCGCTTTCGGTGACGCTCAAGCCCATCGAAAGTGGACGGGGTGCCCCGTCCTGACCAAACTCCCGGAAGACGATCGCCGCCGCTTCAGGATCGACGGTGGTATTCCATTCAGTCACCGGAGTGGTGTTGCCGCTGCCGTTGAACACTCCCCCCATGATCACCAGCCGCTTCAGCAAACGGGGCAGTTCGGGTTCGGCGAGGACGGCGACAGCGATGTTGGTCAGCGGACCGAGAGCAACGAGAGTGATCTCCCCCGGGCGCTCGCGGGCGCTATCGATGATCAGCGAATGTGCGGACCGGGTTGACGGCTTGCTCCGGGGGTCCGGCAGGACAGCCCGGCCGATTCCCTGCGGACCATGGGTCTCGGGGGTTGTGGTCAACGGCTGGCAAAGCGGCGCTGCCCTGCCAGGCGCCACTTCCACCTCTTCACGACCGGCCAGTTCAAGTACGGCAAGCGTATTGCGGGTGACCGTATCGACGTCGGTGTTGCCCGCGCAGGTGGTCACTGCAAGGAGTTCGGCCTGCTCACTTGCCGCTGTGAAAAGCAGCGCCAGAGCATCATCGATTCCCGTGTCTACATCCAGAATAAGTGGTGTTTTTTCGGTGCTTTGCATCTCACGCGATTGTATGGCGTGCCATGTGTGCCTGCGTTCCTGATGGAACTCGACTGAACCTCGGTTTTTCGGGGTTTACCATTGACCAATGTGGCTGAAATCGGTGCTGACATTTGCGGTCATCCTGGCCGGGGCGACCATGGTCGGTGGTTCCGCTGCCAACACCAGCCCGGATTCACCCAGATGCTTCGGAGAGGTGCCGACGATCGTTGGTACCGACGGCGATGATTTCCTCACCGGTACCACCGGGAAAGACGTGATCTGGGCCGGTCCCGGCGACGACACGGTCCACGGCGAGCGCGGCAACGACCTGATCTGCGGCGGCACCGGTACCGACCTGGTTGACGGTGGAAGAAACAATGACCGGGTCGATGGTGGTCCGGGTGACCACGATCGGGCTTACGGCGGCCTGGGCGACGATCAGGTCACTGGTGGCCCCGGTGACGGGGACGAAGCTGCCGGCCATCTGGGGATCGACCGGGTCACCGGTGGCCCCGGCAACTACGACTACGTCCACGGCGACTATGGCTGGGACCGAATGGATGGTGGCCCGGGCGTTGGCGATATCGCGTCTTTTGCCACCTCGCCCGAAGGTGTCTGGGTATCCCTGCAGGCAAAGAAAGCAAGGGGTGATGGGCGCGACCGGGTCTTCCGTTTCGACAGCATCGACGGGTCCCCCGCCGCCGACGTGCTGGTCGGCAACAAACAGTCGAATGCCCTCAACGGCGGAGCCGGCAACGACCGGCTGATCGGGGGTCGCGGGGCCGACCTCCTGAATGGCGGCCAGGGATCTGACCGCTGCCGCGGTTCAGCTGAACGCCAGTCCTGCGGCAACGAGAAACCACCAGAAGCACCGACCTATGTGGAAATCATCCCGACCCCCCAGGCTGGCGGCGGACTGCTGGTCAAGGGTGGCAGCGGCCGCGACCTGGTCGACCTTTATTACGACCCGGACACATCGACGTTTCATCTCGATGCGGTCCGGGGACTCAGCCTCGGACATGGCTGCGACCGTTCGGACGCGGACGTCACCCGGGCCTACTGCGAACTGGACGGGCCGGCCCGCTGGTTGATCGTTGCGCTGCGCAACGGCAACGATCGCCTTCGGGTAACCGACAGCCTGGTCGGGGTCGGGCAGATCCGGATTAACGCCGGGGCAGGCAATGACCTGGTCCGCGGCGGTCCGGAGGACGACCTGATCGAGTCGGGTCGTGGCGCCGACCGCATTTTCGGTGGCAAAGGCGAAGATGGCCTGGTTGGCGGACTGCCAGGCCCGACGGTTCTCGTGGGTGGGCCGGAAGGTGACCTGCTGGCCGCCGGAGGCGGCTGCGCCGGCGGGGCCCTGATCGGCGGCGGTGGCAAGGACAATGCTTCGTTCGCCGAAACTGCCGCCCACCCCGGAAGGCTGATCATTTCGTTGCCGAAAGGAAAAGCCTGGATCGATGCGATCAAGGATTGTGACTCTGTCCGGATCGACCGTACCAATGAGAACATCGAAGGTTCGTTCGACAACGACGTGCTGATCGGAGACCGCAGGGACAACTCGCTCCTCGGCCAACCCGGACGGGACATCTTTTATGGCGGAGGCGGCAACGACGTGATCAACGCCCTGGACAAAGTCCGGGACTTCGTCATCGACTGCGGCCGGCGATCCGGGTCCACCAAGCTGGCCGGGGTGGCGCTCAGGGACAAAAACGATCCGCTGGCGCCGGGCTGCAAGAAGCAGAAAATCGGAAAGTCACTGCCCGGTCTGCACGCCGAGCACTGACCGCCGAATCACCATTCAGGGCTTCGTGATCTCTTCGACTTCGTAGGTCTGGCCGGCGGCCCTCAGGCGATCGGTCAGAACACCACCCATCGCGGTGGCCGGGGTGAGCACCCCGGTGATATTCGGGGTGCTTTCGCGATCAAGTGCGAGGCAGAGTCCGGCTTCCCCCAGCATCACTGCCGTTGCTTTGTAACCCGGGTCACCCGATGCCCGGATCTGACAACGGAACTTGCGGCCGGTCGAGGTGGTGGTCGTGATCCTGATTTTGAAAAAGCCTTTCTCCCGGCTCGCTTCATCCGGTCCCTCCCCGGGGTCGGGCAGCACCCGATCGAGGACCTTCCTGGTCGGACCGAATGAGAGCCCGACGACCAGGCCACCGAGGGCACCGGTGATCGCTCCCGCCTTGGCTGCGCCAACCGGGCCGCTGCCGCCCTTCATCAACTCTTTGTAACGAAGGCTGTTGCCATAAGCCCAGTCGAGGAGCGCGTTGCTGCGACGGACCACGCGGGTGTTGACCCCGGCCATCAGGAAAGGTGCGAGGAAATCCCCGGTGTCCGGATCGCGGCTGACACCGAGGGAATCACGTTCTGAACTGGCGTCAGGTTCGGCCTCGCGCTTCGGTGAAAGCGCGTAAGGATCGGCCGCCAGCCGACGTGCGTTCCTGTCGGCTTTGCTTTCATCGAGCTGGCCTTTCATCGAAGCGATCGTGCCGCCGCTGGCGCCACCTTTCATCGCTTCCACAACCAGGGTTGTCTCACCCAGGTCACCGGCATCGGCGGCGGTCACCGCATCGTGGAGGGCGAGTACCCCGAGGTCCGACGGAATCGAGTCGAAACCGCAAGTGTGGACGATGCGGGCACCGTTTTTAACCGCAAGATCATGATTCGCATCGATCGATTTGCGCATGAACAGGGTTTCACCGGTCAGGTCGGCGTAGTCGGTGCCCGCTTCGGCGCAAGCTGCCACCAGCGGCAGTCCGTACTTGGCGTAAGGACCGACGGTGGTAACCACTACCTTCGTCGATTGCGCCATTGCTTCCAGCGACTGGTCGTCGGAACTGTCGGCCAGCATCACCGGCCACTCACTGGCCG
>JBAUOE010000168.1:0-4346 GCA_049579585.1 Solirubrobacterales bacterium
ACACAGTGATGAGTCCTTGGCGAGTTTCTTGGACTTCTTGGCAGTCTTTTTGTTCTTTTTGTTCGACTTGGGCTTGTATTTGCCCTTGACGACGACTTTTTTCGCGCCACAGGTGCCAAGCTTTTTCTTGCCGTTGCTGGTCAGCTTGAGGGAGATGGTTTTGGTCTGCTTCTTGTTCTTCTTGAACTTGACGTTCTTTTTCTTGAACAGGTTGGACTTGCCGCTATAGGTGGCGGAAAGATTTACCTTGGTCTTGCCGGTTGACTTGACCTTGACCTGCAGCTTGCCTGCCTTGAGCAGAGCGGCCTGGTTCTTGGTCTTGACATTCAGCGATACCTTCGCCTTCTTTGACTTCTTGTTCTTTGCGTCAGCGCTGTTGGCAGCGACCGTTGCAGTGAAAGCAAGAGCCATGATCAGGGCGAACGTCATGACCGCAAAGCGGCGCACGTTCAAAAGTCCCGAGTGGTGGTTCATTCTCCGTTACTGCTCCCTCATAGTTGTGGCCGCCCCTGCGGCCGAATGTTTACTTCGCTTGTGTGACGCGACTCACAAAGAATAGACCTTCCGAGACTTAAAAGTTGCGCTCTGCCCGAACGCGCTTTCGAGGTGGTTCGGGTATGAAGGCGTTCTTGAATAGCAACGCTCGAACCGCATAGCTCCGCCAGAAACGGAGGATTGCTCAGCAAACTTCAGCGGCTGAGATCGACTCCAGCTTCGATGCTCTCTACGAATGCGACGATCAGCTCAACTGTCGATTCGACGTCCGCCAGGTCGACCATTTCGACCGGGGAATGCATGTACCTGAGGGGGATCGATACGAGCCCGGTCGGGATTCCTGAACGTGAGATCTGGAGTGAGTCGGCATCGGTGTGGGTTGAATTGCCGCTGGCGCCGACCGAGAAGGGGATGTCCGCATTCTCGGCTGCGGACTTCAGCATTTCGTAGAGCTTGGGGGAAAGAGTGGAGCCACGCCCGATGACCGGACCGGATCCAAACGGATGGCTGCCGACCTCTTTCTCGTCAACGCCGGGAGCGTCGGTCGCGTGGGTAACGTCGATGGCGACCGCGAGGTCGGGGCGCACGGTGAACGCGGCGGTGCGGGATCCGAAAAGGCCGATCTCTTCCTGAACGGCGGCGACCGCAGCGAAGCGGGCTGTTGCTTTCTTGTTCTCGTTTACCCGGCGCAGGGCTTCGACCGCGATGTAGGAACCGAGGCGGTTGTCCATCGAACGCGAAACAAGGCGGCCTCCCGCGACTTCGAGCGGTTCGCAGTCGATCACGACGGGGTCACCAACCGAAACCAGTGCTTCGGCCTCTTCACGGTCCTCGACGCCCAGGTCGATGTGCATTTCCTTGAGCGTCACTACCTTCTTGCGCTGTTCCGGTTCGAGCAGGTGAATCGGTTTGCGCCCCGCAACTCCAGGGACCTGTCCGTTATTACCGGTGACGGTTACCCGCTGGCCGACCAGAATCTGTGGATCCCAGCCGCCAATTGGAGCGAAGTACACGAAACCGTTTTCATCGATATGGGTGATGACCAGGCCGATTTCGTCGATGTGTCCGACGATCGCGACCAGTGGTGCGTCTTCGTCATCGCCGATCGTTGCGATGCTTCCACCGAGGCCGTCGGTGGTGACCGTCGCGAAATCGGCGGCTTCACGCCAGACCTTCGCCGCGGAAAGTTCATACCCCGAAGGGCCGGGGGTGTTGAGGAGCTTGTCGAGAAGCGGCGGAGTAGTCATGCAAAGGATTATGCCGTTCGGAGCTACTCGGTCGATGGACCTATGGCTAGACTGGATCTCGTGATTTCAACTAACCAGTTCAAGAACGGCACTCACATCGAAGTCGACGGCAAGATCATGCGGATCATCGAGTTCCAGCATGTGAAGCCGGGCAAGGGCGGAGCTTTCGTCCGCACCAAGCTGCGACGCATCGAAGACGGGTCAGTGCTCGACAAGACTTTCCGTGCTGGTGAGAAGTTCCGGCCGGTCCACACTGAGTCCCGCAAGATGCAGTACCTCTACGAGTCCGGCGACGTTGTTGTTTTCATGGACAACCGTTCCTATGAACAGATTGAGATCCCGACCGATCTTGCCGCTGACGCCCTGCGCTGGGTCCAGCCGAACGACGAGGTCGAGATTCTTCTGGTCGACGAACAGCCTTCCGAGGTTTCCGCCCCCAGTTCGATTGAAGCCAAGGTCATGAAAACCGAACCGGGGCTCAAGGGCGACACTGCTTCCGGTGGTGGCAGCAAGCCGGCCACTCTCGAATCGGGAGTTGAGATCCAGGTTCCTCTCTTCATCAACGAAGGCGAGATGATCAAGGTCAACACCGAGAACGCCGAATACATGTCGAGGGCCTGAACCCGGTTTCATGAAGATGCTCCAGCGTGATTTCACCCTGGAGCCACGGCAGCGCGGATTTCACCTGGTCACGAAGGAGGTCGTTTCGGCCATCCCGGAGATCGGTGAGTTCCAGGTGGGTCTGGTCCATCTGATGATCCGTCACACCTCGGCGTCGCTCACCCTCAACGAGAACGCTTCGCCCGACGTACGCCATGACTTCCGCACGTGGGCGGACCACGCGGTCCCGGAGGACTTCCGGTGGACCCACACCCTCGAAGGCGCCGATGACATGCCGGCACACATCAAAGGCAGCGTCACCGGTTTCGACTTGACCCTGCCGGTCAGGGATGGGGATCTTCACCTCGGGACGTGGCAGGGCATTTACCTGTGCGAGCACCGGGATCAGGGAGGACCCCGCTCGATAACAGCCACGATCTGGGGAGAACCAGCCCAGTAATCAAGGTTCTGGGTCGGTTTTTGCCCACCAGTCCCACCGAACCTCGCAAATGTCCGGGTCGGTTTTTGCCCACCAGTCTCACCGAACCTCGCAAATGTCCGGGTCGGTTTTGCCGCGACATTTGCGGTGGACCCGACCCGGAAGTCAGGGGCCGGGCCAGTCCTAAGACCGGGTCGACTTTGCCGTAACGGGGATGGTGAAACCGACCCGGAGTGGGGAAGGCAGATTCTCCTTCGAGTTCGGGTCGACTTTGCCGTAGCCCTTACGGCAAAACCGACCCGGGAATGCCGCCCGGCAATGGTGAGTCCGGCTGGGGAACCTCTACATGAATGGTTCGCGAGCGGGACCTGAGTAGATCCTTGAGGCGGCTCATGGTCCGGTCGGTGTCACTGGCCAGCATTCGGTCGGTGACCCTGAATACTTCGAAACCTCCGGCCTTCAGGTACGCATCACGATTTCTGTCCCGTTCGAAGGAGAACACGTCGCCGTGAGTTGAATAGGCGTCAAGCTCGACCACCAACTTCCGTTCTTCCCACAGACAATCGACCTCGATCTCTCCGACATGCACGTTGACGCAGGGAACTGGAAGTCCGGCCTTCCCGACCAGGTTCAGGAACAGGAGTTCAAGCTCGGATTTGGTGAGAACGCTGATCGGATCCCAGCGTTCCAGAACCTCCCGGAGTTTTCCGATTCCTTTCCACCCGGGGCCCCTATGTGCAATTTCGGCCAGTGCTGCCCGGTCCACGATCCCCTTGCGTGTCCCTTCCGTGAGGACTTTCTCGAGATTGCGTGTTCCCAGGGTTGACGACAAATTGAGCAACGTTCGCTCGAAGGTGGTCACCGGCAGTCCGGCGTGGATCGTGAAATCACTGCCTTTGAGGCATCTCGTCCTGTGAATTCGAAGCTTGAACGGCGATTGGCGTCTACCTTGGCCCAGTGACTCCGGCTGTCGGTCGGGGCTGGACGGTCGAGTGACCTCAATTGTCCGGCCAACCGGCAGCACTCCCCACAGGAAAGCAGCACTCTGGTGAGACAGAACTGCGGCCGGACCGCCCACGAGCAGTCCCGCATTGAGACAGCCACGAGAATCCAGAACGTCGTGGCCTATCGCAAAAACTCCCCTGAACAGGCGGAGAAGGATCCCGGCGGCGATCATTCCGTCGATCTGGTCGTGTGAAAAGCCAAGCTCGAACAGCTGCACCCGCGACGCAACCCCGTGTTGTCTTCTGGCCAGTGCGAGGAGTTCGGGAGACAGGCGACGGATCGCGCGTCCGCTAGAGGCGCTGGTGGTTTCAGGGCGTTGATTGCGGCCTAAGGTCACCTCTCGAATATCGACGGTTCCAATTCACACGTGGTACTACGGCAGCAACAAAAGGGCACGCCGAACCAAGCGGAGAAACCATTCCGGGTCGGTTTCACCGCGAACGACGCGGAGAAACCGACCCGGAGCTCTGAGCTCCGAGGCCCCAGTTGCCCTGGGTCGGTTTTGCCGCAGGTTCGACGGAGAAGTCGACCCGGAAGCCGCTGGGCCAGTAGCGCAGGTG
>JBAUOE010000169.1:0-11727 GCA_049579585.1 Solirubrobacterales bacterium
CGCTGCTGCTGCCGCTGCCGATCCGGCCGCTGCCGCTGCGGCCCAGGCTGCTGCCGCAGCTGCTGCCGGACAGTAAAAGCACCGTGGATGAAGCCGGGTCCCTCGCGCAAGCGCTGGAGCGGCTGGACGAAGTAACCCGGAAACTCCGGGTCGAGTGTCCCTGGGACCGCGAGCAGGATGAACGCTCGATCGTGCCTCACACGGTCGAGGAGGCATATGAGCTGGCCGAAGCTGCACGCAATGGCGATGACGACGGGATCAGGGACGAACTCGGCGATGTGCTTTTCCAGGTTGTATTCCTCGCCCTGCTTCTCGAAGAACGCGGTCAGGGCGACCTCGCCGGTATCGCCTCCCAGCTCACCGAGAAGCTGATCCGGCGTCATCCCCACGTCTACCCGCCGGAAGGGGCCGAGGCGGCCGCAGGGGACGCTTCAGGGATCGAGACAGCCGATGACGTGCGACGGCAGTGGGACCAGATCAAGACTGGCGTTGAGGGCCGTACCAGCGAGAAGGACTGGCGTAAGCCCGGGCTGCCGGCGCTGGTTTACGCGAACAAGGTCCAGTGGAAGCTTGACCCGGAAGAGAAGCCGGCGAACGTCGGTGCTGGCAACGAGAACCGTGAAGCTGACCACGCCGAAATCGGTCGTCTTCTCTGGCAGGCAGTGGAAGAAGCCCGGAGCCGCGGGATCGACCCGGAGCTCGCCCTGCGCACGGAGGCCGAAAGGCAGGCCTCAAGCCTGCGCAAGCCCAATTAGACTGGACGGCACATGAGCACCATAGAAGCCGTTCACGCACGCCAGATCCTCGATTCCCGAGGTAACCCGACGATCGAAGCCGAGGTGAAACTCACCGAGGGACAGATCGGACGGGCGATGGTCCCTTCGGGCGCTTCAACCGGCGAGTTCGAAGCAGTCGAACTCCGTGACGGAGGTTCGGCCTGGGTCGGCAAGGGAGTGACCGGTGCCGTGGCCAACGTCAACGGTGAAATCCAGAAGGCCCTGATCGGCCTCGATGTAACCGATCAGGCCAATCTCGACCAGGTGATGATTGATCTCGACGGCACTCCGAACAAAGGACGTCTCGGAGCCAACGCCATCCTTGGTGTCTCCCTCGCCGCTGCCCGCGCCGCGGCCGAACTTGAGGACCGTCCGCTCTACGAATACCTCGCCCACCTTTATGGCGAAGACGATCCGAGCCTGCTGCCACTGCCGATGATGAACGTGCTGAACGGTGGCTCGCACGCCGACAACTCGGTCGATTTCCAGGAGTTCATGGTGATGCCGGCCGGTGCTTCGACTTTCTCCGAGTGCCTCCAGGTAGGTACAGAAGTGTTCCATTCACTCAAGAAGATCCTCAGCGGCCATGGTCTCGCTACCGCTGTTGGTGACGAAGGCGGATTCGCGCCCAATCTTTCATCGAACGAAGCGGCGCTCGAGATGCTGATGGAAGGCATTGAAGCAGCCGGTTACGTAGCCGGCAAGGATGTGTTCATTGCCCTTGATCCCGCCACCAGCGAGATCTACAACGATGGTTCCTACCGCCTTGAGCACGAAGGCCGTTCGCTTACCGGTGAAGAAATGGCCGATTACTGGGTGAGCGCTGCCGAGCGGTTCCCGATCGTGTCGATCGAAGACGGAATGGACGAAGAGGACTGGGACGGCTGGAAACATCTCACCGATCGTCTCGGGGACAAGGTCCAGCTGGTCGGTGACGATCTGTTCGTGACCAACCCGGAACGCCTCAAGCGTGGAATTGACAGTGGTACGGCCAACTCGATCCTGGTCAAGGTGAACCAGATCGGCACACTTTCCGAGACCCTCGAAGCGATCCGTATGGCTTCCGATGCCGGTTATACCGCCGTGATTTCCCATCGTTCAGGGGAGACCGAAGATACGACTATCGCCGACCTCGCGGTTGCGACCGGAGCTGGCCAGATCAAGACCGGCGCTCCTTCGCGCTCTGACCGTGTCGCCAAGTACAACCGTCTGCTGCGAATCGAAGAAGAACTGGGTGATTCCGCCCGTTTCGGAGGAACATCGGTTTTCAAGCAGAGCATTTGAAGGAATTGACCGTCCGGCCAAGAAAGGTCGGACGTGTCAGTACGCGCTCAGGCAAACGGAAACCGGACCCGGCCACCGCGTCGGCGGCCGGCCGCACGCCGCAATCCCGACCGTGCCGATTCCGGTCGCATCCAGTGGGACCGGCTCGGCAGGGTTTTGCTCGTTCTGCTCGTTTTCGGACTGCTGATCTCATACGTGAGCCCGCTGATCAACCTGGCGAAGACCTATCGCTCGGCCGGTGCCACCAAGGTGGAACTCCATCAGGTGCAGGCCCTGAACGATCAGCTCGAACGCCGGGTCAGGCACGTCAAGGACGACTCCGTTCTGCGTCGCGAAGCGCGGCGCCAGGGAATGATCGTTCCGGGCGAAGAGGCCTACGTGGTCAACGGCATCAAGCCCTGAGGTTCCGTCAGGGGTAAATGGCGATGAGCCTGGCCTCCTTCTACTTCGGTCTGGCCCAGCTGGTTCTGGTCGGCCTCGCGCTCGGTTTCTTCGCCTGGCGGCTTCGGTCGAAGCTGATTCCCTCATACGACGGACCGGTGGCCCGGCTGGCGGAGATCGTGGTCGGGATCGCCACCCTGATCCTCATCACCGAAGCTCTCGGGGTTTTCGGCCTGTTGCGGGGTTGGGCGATCCTGCTGACCAGCCTTTTGTGCGCATTGACCGCGTGGCTGAAGTTCTACCCGGGTGAAGCGCAAGCCGACATGAAACTGCCCTGCCCGCCGATTTCGGTGGCGGCAGGTGCCTTCGCGGCAGTGATCGCCGCGCTCCTCGTAGCCCAGTGGGGCGCGTTTACGTCCTATAGCCTGGACCACGGAATCACGAACTTCGATTCGGTCTGGTACCACATGCCGTTCGCGGCCGAAATGGCCCGGTCAGGATCATCGATCGGTTTCCACCACACCGAGACGGTCTTCCTGAACTGGTTTTATCCGCAGAACTCGGAGATTGTCCATGCGGCCGGGATCGCATTGAGCGGCCGGGATTTCGTTTCGGTCTTTCTCAACCTCGGGTGGCTCGGAATTGCCATGTTGGCCGGCTGGTGCGTCGGCCGTCCTTACGGGCGCCCCCATCTGACAATGGTGGCAGCGGCAATCCTTCTGGTCACCCACACCCTGGTTGCGCGTGAACCGGGAACCGGCAAGAACGACATCGTTGCGATTGCCCTGACGATCTCGATGGTTGCGTTCGTGATCAATCGTGGTGCTGTCGGACGGGACGGTCGGGGAAGGATCAGCCCCGGCTGGGTAATGGCCCTCGGTGGTTTGACCGCCGGACTGGCGGCAGGCACCAAAGTGACTGCCCTGGCTCCGGTGCTGATGGTGACTTTCGCTGTTCTGTTCGCGACCGTCGACGGAAAACGGCTCCGGGCAGCAGGAGTCTGGTTCGCTTCTGCTTTTGTCGGGGGTGGCTTCTGGTACCTGCGTAGCCTTTTAGCTTCGGGTAGTCCGATTCCCCAGATCGAATCGCTGGGTCCCCTGAGCCTGCCGGGCCCCGAGCGACTCCAGGTCGGTCGTCCTGATTTCACGGTTCTCCACTACGCAACCGATCTGGGCGTGTGGCGTGACTATTTCCTGCCAGGCCTCGAGAAGGGTTTCGGGGTGCTCTGGCCGTTGCTGATCACCATGGCGATCGCCGGGCTCGTCGCTTTGATGTTTCGCGGGCCAGGTCGACTGACCCGAGCTCACGGGCTGGCCGCGCTGCTTGCGATCGCCGCGTATCTGGTGACCCCGCTGGGTGCCGCCGGTCCGGAGGGGGAGCCAACGGCTTTTGCGGTCAACCTGCGGTTTCTGGTGCCGGCTTTGATCATGGCGCTGGTGCTGGTGCCGCTTCTTCCATGGTTCGACCGGGCTAAACCAAGGTTGGCGCTCAGCGTCGCTTTCCTGGCGCTGTTTCTGGCCGCCGGCCATTCCGACGCGATCTGGAGCCAGCCCGGAAAGGCATTCGGCGTGGCTTGCGCGCTGGCCACCGTGGTGCTGCCCGCATTGCTCTGGACGTTCAGGGATCGGCTCAGGAACCTGTTGCACGGCCGCTCGGCAACGTTGCCGGCAGCTCTTCTCGCGGGCCTTGTCGGGCTACTCGCCGCCGGCCCGCTTTCGACCTATTACTTCGATTCCCGCTACAACGACTTTGAACCCGAATCCGGTCTGGCCGGCCCCTATCGCTGGGCGTCCGGGATCAGCGATTCACACATCGGGCTGGCTGGTTCGACCGCTGGCTTCAAACAGTATGGATTCTTCGGTTCTGACCTGAGCAACGAAGTCACCTATATCGGGCGGGAATCGGGAGGTGGCGGTTTCGAGGCAATCAGGACCTGCACCGGTTTCCGGAACGCGGTCAATGACGCTGACCTTGATTTCCTGATCACGTCTTCCTATCTCAACTTCAACGACTACGAGCGGCCGATCCTCTCCCCGGAACGGAGCTTCATTGAAGGTGACCCATCAGTGGTCAGGGTGGCCGCGGCCAGCCAGCATCCTGATCCGGACCGGATTCAGGTGTGGAGGATCAACGGCCCGCTGGATCCCGGTGGCTGCCGGGTCGGTAAGGCCGGCCAGTACGTTCCCGGCCTGAAGGACCCGGCTGCTCAGTAGGGCTTTGTGGGAGGGCGGAGCACCAACCGGCAGGGACGTGCGCTCGGTAGCATCGCTCTGGCATGACCTACCCCCTCGAAAACGCACTCTTCCAGTGGGAAGCTGGAATCGAACGCCTGCGCGAACTGGAGCGCCAGGGCCTGCTTCGTGGTGATTCGGTGACGGTTCCGGTGCGGGAGGAGCTGAGACGCCAGCTGGGAGCTACCTTTTCCGCAGAAGAACTGGCGGACCTGTACGGACGTGGCACCGACTGGGCGGCACAGCTCAACGGGGTGGACCCGGGGATGTCTGATCTGCAGGACCTGGTTGACGCGGCCTTCTGGCTTCACCTTCAGAGCGCAGGCGATTTCGCCGGCGGGCGCCGCATCCAGCTGGACGTCTAAAAGGTCCGGCTAATTATTCGTCATCGTCGGAAGTGACCCGACGAATGATGATCTGGTCTTCTTCGACCGTGACCGTGACGGCACGATTTCCAGCCCATTTCTCGGCGTAGGCCGGAACGTCCTGGATGGCGGGGTCGAGCCAGAGGCCGTATCCCTCGTCTCCGTGGTCAAAGGTTCCTTCAAGTTCGTTGCTCTGGCTGCGCTTGCCGCGGCGGCCACGACGTCGACGGCGACGGGGGCGACCTTCGGCTTCTCCGCCGTCTGATTCGGTCTCATCGTCGCCGGATTCGGGTGCTTCTGGCTCTTCGGCAGCGCGCTTGGCGGCTTCGGCAGCTTCGGCTTCTGCCTTTTCGGCTTCGAGCTTCTCTTCCTCGGCGGCAGCGGCTTCGATCTCGGCTTCGATCTCGTCGCGCAGGTCGACTTCCGGAGTGGCATCGCCATCGCCGTCGGGCGACAGGTCGTGCTGCTTGCGGAATTCACGCAGCTCGGAAGCGCTGACTTCCAGCTGGTGGGCGATCCACGCATCGGTACGCCCCTGGCGAACCCAGGCGCGAATCTGATTGAGCTGTGGACGTAGTGATCGACGGGACATCTTGTGCTTCCGAGTGTATTCAAACGCCGCCGGATGACGTCGTGTGCCTTGAAGCCGGGGGGTCGGGGTGTATAGCCTTATCTACAAGGAGTAGGGGACTCCGGTGTCAGACGGGCCGACCTGTCTGATACCTATTATTAGGTAGACAAACCCGCAAGTAAGTATCGAATGGAGTCCTGATGTTGGTATTGACCCGCAAAAGAGAACAGAGCATCATCATCGGCGATAACGTCGAAGTGATGGTTCTCGGCGTTTCCGGCGACAAAGTTCGACTGGGAATCACCGCTCCCCGCGAAGTCGAAGTGTTCCGTAAAGAAGTGATCGCCGAACGTGGCGGGGATCAGGAAGCGCCGGTCGAGTCGACCGAAGCCTGAAAAAGGGGCCTCGGGGCCCCTGGTGATCCTCGGAGTCCGGCGAAGCCGGATTCAGGACATGAAGAAGGTGAGTGCTTCGAACATGGTGATGGTCACGACGATGACCGTCACGGTCAGGCAGACGGCCAGCACGCTGAAGCGCACTTTCCCCTGCTGCTGACTACGCGATACCCGACGCTCGCGCGAACGGTTGGCGGCACGGTGGCGAAGCTGCGTGCGCCGTCGCTGCTCAAGCACCTTCTGCTGCTCGAAGGCCGTTTCAAACTGGTTTGCGCTTTGTCGCATTTTCATAAGTGTCGGCCCTGGCATCCCGGAAAACCGGGCGAAGGACCTTTAAGACCGTAGCAAAATGTGAGCAATGCGCAAGCTTGTATCCATAAAGAGGATTGTGGTTTCCCACTTTCGTGAAATCCCGGTTCATGGAGGCGGGCACTACTTGGCAATGTCAGAGCTAAACCGGGCGAGGTGCACGTAGAAATGCCCCGGAAGCAGTGTGACTGACGTCACTTTTGCGTTGGCGAGGAAGCCTTCAGTTTCAGGGCTTCGGGCGACGGTGGACGGTTTCGCAGTTGGCGACCCGATCTCGCTGGTCCACGATTGCGACATCGTTGCCGTAGCCGCAGTTGACCAGGTCGCGGGAGCGGTCACGGGCGATGATCCGGTCGCGGCCAGGTCCACCCTCGAGCAGGTCCCTGCCACTTCCCCCGTTCACAAAGTCCCGGCCCTTCTGTCCGAAAAGGTGATCTCGGCCACCGTGCCCCTTGATCCTGTCCCTTCCGTCCCGGCCACAGATCGAATCGTTGCCCCGGCCACCGGCTATCGGATCCGGACCGATGCTTCCAATCACCCGTGCCTGGGCCTTGCCCTCCCGTTTGAACTTTTCGCCGAAGAAGAGGTACCGGTAGCCGCGGCGGTTGCCTTCGCATGTGATCGAACTGGTGGGGGACATGACTTGTCCGTCCACGCCGAAAGTACCGTCGAGCTTGCCATTCCGGTTGAGCCGGGCCAGGCTGACGCGGGCGGTGTCCGTCGCGGTTTTCACCTGCAGGGTGGCGAACAGGGTCTTCCCGTCCGGCTGACGGGCGCTCCGTGTGTAACCCAGGTCGACTGGTTGCGAAAGACGTTCAGTGAACGTTCCCAGGGGATCGAACCTCGAAATGACGATCTCGCTGGCGCAGGATTGTTTGGTGCAGGGAGTGCTCGACGAACCGAATGCCATTTCGATGCCGCCGTCCTTTCCGGGGTAAATGTTGCCTCCGTGCCCGTCCAGCACCTTTAGCGACCCCTGACTGCCGAAACGAGAGTCCGGGACTCCGGTCAGGCCGAATCGGGAGATCAGCTCGCCGGGCCCGCTCGAGTAACCCTTGACGGTGATTCGTCCGTCTGAAACCACCAGCTGCTGGAGCCTGGGGTCAGGGTAGACGGGAGTCTCGGCCACCCCGGCGTCTCCGAAGGAAAAGTCGATCGAGCCTTTCTGGTCGAAGCGGGCAATCGAATCGGCCCCGCTGACGTAGATTTGACCGGAGCTGTCTGAAGTCACGTTCGACAGGCCGACGATCCCGTAGTGACTCGACACGAGAACCGAACCGTTATCTCCGAAATCAGGATCCGGAAGCCCGTTCCGTGTGAATTTCGACAGGTTCGAGACGTACCCGTAGTACGATGAAAAGCTGTCCCTGGCCACCAGGATGCCTCCCGCCACATGAACGTCGACGGTATCCGGAGCGGACACACGGCCATCCTTGCCGAAGGTCGCATCTGCCTTCCCATCGGGGTTCAGGCGATACATGGTGCCGCGCGCGACGACGATCAACTTCCGTCCCTGCACCGCAAGGGTGGCGGCTTCCGGGCTGGGCCGGTCATCGATGACCCACATGCCGTTCTTTCTGAACGACCGGTTGATCCTGCCATTTTTGCGATACGAAACGACGATGCTTCCCTGCCCAGTCGCGTAATAAGAGACGAAAATCGTGCCATCGGACCGGGTCACGACGTCACCCTCCCAGTAATAGGGAGGTGGAGCCGGACCTCCGGCCTGGGCCGAACCAGATGATGCAATTGCCACCAGTGCCAAAACAACAACGACGGACATAGACAGCTTGCGCAACGGACGTCCTCCTCCTGAGTCCCTCATGACTGTGAACCATAAACCCGAAGGAGGTTCAGGAGTTGCGTTTCAGCAAGCCGACCAGAGGCCGCGGTCGGCGGCTCGGGCTTCGTCCTCGAGGTCCCGGAACTGGCTCGCCTTCGACGTGTTCGGGGAGATCTCAAGGGTGGTTCCGTAACCGCGTCGGAGGATCTCGGCGTTCAGCAGCCTGCCATCCACATATACGTAGGCCAGCAGGCGATCGTAACGATCACGCTTTTCCTGATCGAAGACCAGCTTCACCCGTTTGCCTTCGATCGCTTCCGCGTTGAAGGCGGTCGATTCCTTGCCGAAACACTGGACTTCAGTGCCCGGCTTGACCGACTCCGGGGTGTCAATGCCGATGTAGCGCACATATTCGCTGTCGCCTTCGTAGAAGACCTTGGCGGTGTCTCCGTCGACCACACGGTCGACCTCGACCGTGGAAGAACCACCGGCAGGCACGCGATCGGATGATGTGTCCTGATCACGCGCCTGCCACCAGCCGAAGGCAAGAACGATCAGCAGCATCACCAGGCCGATGCCGCTGCGGGGTATTCCTCTTGGTATGCCTGGAATGGGGTCTAGCGGACTACGGCGTGCGCTTCACGTTGGCGAGCAGTGATTCCTTGATCGAAGCGATGATCTCGAGAGCTTCGCTCCATTCGCGCTGCCAGACGTTGCGGCCGAAGATAACTCCGGAGCCACCGGCGTCCATTACCGACTTGGTGTGGCCGAGGACGGTTGCGTCGTCAGTCTTCGAGCCACCCGAAAGCACCACGAGGGCACGGCCGGCTGATTCGACGCACTGGCGGATCGCTTCGTCCTGGCTGACTTCCATTTCGTTGTACGGCGGCTGGGCATCCTTGTCGGTGTCGAGGCCGACCTTCGGCATGTTCAGCTTGACGATGTCCGCACCCATTTCCATTGCGAGGCGAGCGGCGTAGTCGATCGCGTAGAAGGAGTTGGGGCCACCCTTGCCGTCCACGGCTTCACCGCGGGGGTATGACCAGACAACCAGCGGCATGCCGAAACGATCGCAATCCTGGCGAACCTGGCGCAGCTGGGCGAGATCTTCGTCCTGGCGGGGTGAGCCGACGTAAAGGGTGTACCCGATGGCGTCAGCGCCGAGACGCACGGCATCTTCGACCGTGGCGTTACAGGACGAGAAAGCCTTGGCTGACGACGGGATGTCGGTCTTGCCGTTGACCTTGAGGATCAGCGGAACCGATCCGGCGTAGTCGGGGTAGTACTTCTCGGCCATGCCGATCTGGCAGGCGAGGGCGGAATATCCGGCTTCAGCAGCAAGCTTGAACTGGTACTCCGGATCCTTGGAGGCCGGGTTCGGGAAGAAGTCGCGGGGACCATGCTCGATGCCCTGGTCGATCGGCAGCAGCATCAGGGTTCCGTTTCCGGGGCCGAACTCGAAAAGAAGACGGTGAAGTCGGGTCCGCTTGCCGGGTGGCAGCGTCGCTAGCAGGGACTTCTGTTCGGTCAGGCTATTGGCTTCCATTTACTTCCAGGTCCTCCTCGGAGACGGTGTGTGCTCAGGCCAGTATGGCAGTGCTGAAGCCCACTTTGCGCAGACGGATATCCTCGTGGGACCAACCGATGAGTGAGACCGAACTAAGAGTTGTCTGCAAGTCATGCGGAGCGGAGGTAAGCCCTTACGTGACCGAGTGCCCCTATTGCGGGGCCAGGGTCAGGAAACGGGCGCCGAAACTCGAGCGTCGTGACGGCACGCTCGAAGCCAAAAAGAGCCGCCGCGAGAAGCGTCAGGAACGAAAGTCCGCGAGGGCTACCTCGCTTGCCGATGCACGGCCCTGGGCCACATATCTGATGATCCTCGGCCCGGCAATCGTGATGCTGGTTCGGGTAGCCAGCGATTTCAGCCTCGGTGGATTTGGCGCCCTGGTGGTTCCGCTTGAATCCGGGTGGTGGCGCTTCGTCACCGCTCCCTACATCTATGACAGCGTCGGGTATCTCTTTGCCGTAGCGCTCGCCGTCGTGATGTTCGTGCCGAAACTCGAGCGTCGGCTGGGATCGATCCCGGTATTCATCCTCCTTGCCGCCTGCGGATCACTGGGGATGCTCGCGGCTTACGGGGTTGAGGATCAGCGTGGCGTTCTTGATTTCATCGGCGGGGGCAACGGCATTGCGCTGGGAGCGATCGCCGCCTGGTACGTGATTGAACGTCATGAGACCGCCGACTTCGAGGACGAAAAGCCGGACATCATCGGAATTCTTGTTTGCGTCGCCGTGATCCTGCTGCTGCCGCTCGTGGTTCCGACCGCGAACGTGTGGAGTGCTCTGGCGGGCGGGGCGGTCGGAGCCCTGGCCGGACTTGCGGCTACCTTGGTCAGGCGATGAGCGAAAACTATTCAGAAGAAGAACTGAAAAAGGCCGTCGAACGGCTCTCCGACCCGGCAGCATTCGAGGATGCCGAAAGGGTGATTGCCACGGTTGCGCCGGACCTTCAGGGGGTGCTGGTCACTGCCCTTGGCACCGGCGGCTGGTTTGGCGAGTCGCTCCAGTCAGAGACGCTAAAGGCCGCGACGGTTCCGGACGAAGAGGAGCGTCTCGAAGCGGTAAGGGCCCTGCTTTCGGAAGAAACCCACCTCGGGATGATGGTTGGGGTTGCCGTTGGCTGGGCACTCAGAACGGAACTTGCCGAAAACGACGAACCTGATCAAGGAGATGATTGAACATGGAACTTCGGTACCACGGACATTCCTGCTTCGAACTGATTGACGGTGAAACCACCGTGCTGGTCGATCCTTTCCTCGCTCCGAACAACCCGCTGGCAACCGCGACAGCGGATGACGTGGATCCGACCCACATCGTCCTGACCCACGGCCACGCCGACCATGTCGCCGACGCAGTCGGTGTCGCCAAGCGCACCAACGCTGAATGCGTTGCGATGGTCGAGCTGGCCAACTGGCTCGAAGAGAACGGTGTCGAGAACGTGAGCGATCCCAACCTTGGCGGCACCGTCCGCTTCGACTGGGGCTCGGTCAAGCTGGTTCCGGCCTGGCATACCAACACGATCCCCGGTTCGGGCGAGCGTCCGTTCAGCGCCGAACTGGGAACCCCGATCGGGGTTCCCGCGGGCCTGATCTTCGAAATTGGTGGTCTGACCATTTACGACGCCGGTGACACCTGCCTTTTCGGTGACATGGAATTGATCGGCCGGCGCCACGGGGTTGACCTGGCTCTGCTTCCGATCGGTGGCCACTACACAATGGACCGCGAAGACGCTGCTTATGCCGCGAAGCTGATCGGTGCGAAACGGGTGATTCCGATTCACTACAACACGTTTCCGGCCATCGAGACCGAAGTTGCGGCGTTTGCCGACGACCTCACCAATCACGGCATCGAAGCCTTGATCGTCCAGCCGGGCGAAACCGTATCTCTCTGATTCCCGCCGCTTAACTGTCGAAGGGCGCCAATGGCGCCCTTCGACATGATTTCTGCTGGCCCGGGTCAGCCCTGCGGGGTGCTCGGAATCTGACCTGTCGGGACGCCAGGTGCCGGGGCAGGCTCAGGTACAGGTGCCGGAGCCGGCGTCGGAGCTGGTGCTGGCGACGGGTTGGAAGGGG
>JBAUOE010000170.1:0-2171 GCA_049579585.1 Solirubrobacterales bacterium
CTTTGCCTGCACGGAACCCGCTAAACAGCCGTCTACGATGGACCTCGACCTGACGAGATGACAAATTGATCGAAGACATCTATCGGCCCCTGCCCGACAACGCCCGGAAGAACATCGAGGGCCTGCGCCAGCCGGTTCCGAACGCCTCCTCTGACCTTCCCGACTGGGCCCGGACCCTGATCACCCACCACACCGTGCTTGATGTCGGGGTCGCCGAACTCGAATCGCTCGGCCTGACCAACCGCGAAGCATCCGAAGGCCGCATTTCGATCGCCTACGAAGGCCTTCGTATCGACTTCCTTCCCGGCGGCAAAGCAACTGCTGCGCGGGCGAACCCGGAGACCCCGCCGGAAGACGAATGGATGCACCCGCGGATCACCGACTACTGGGAGACACAAACCGGCGCGATCGAAGCGGCGGGGCGACAGCTCAGATCCCTCGATGAAGAGGCCATAACCGCGGCCCTCTCACAGATCGTCGCATCGATCGAACGGCACGTCGGTGTGCTCAACGACGAATACCTGGTCAGCGCTTCAATTTCATTCGTCGATGATCTCTACAAGGCTGCAAGCAGCACCAGCGAGTGGGACGAAAGCATCCGGGTCTACCTGAATGCGAGCGCCGGCACCTTCGCCCGCCTGCTCAGCTTCCGGGGAATCCAGATCCAGTCACTGGTCGACAACCAATGGGACGACCCGGCCCGGCTGATCCAGCTTTTCCCCGACTGGTTCCGGGCGTCCGGCATCGTTTTCATCTCTCCCCAGGTGCTGGTTCGTAACCTGGCCGAACGGGACGGGGTCGAATCAGGAACCGGCCCCGGGGCAGACATAGCCGGGCTCCAATCCCGCTACATCGATGAAGCCCGCACCGTTGCCGACAAACTGGTCGCCCAATGCCAGGACGAGAAAAGGCACTACATCCTGGTTGATACGGACACGGTTGAAACCTCTTTCGATCAGGCCCGCAAACGCATCGGGGCCGAAGGCGTGCTCACGGTAATCCGCAGCGAAGCACCCGAACCGGGCAGCAACGTTTCGGTGGCGAGCCCCAAAGGAATCGCTTTCCCGCCAGCCGGACTCTGACCGGCCCCCGACAGAACTACTTAACGGCGTTGCGCAAATCCATGTCCGGTTTGAGCATCCTCATCCGGATCTTCTGATTCGGAGTCAGCGCATCCGGGCTGATGTAGCCGGTGACCTTGTCCATGTCGATCGTGACCTCGGAAACAGCATCGCTGGCGTTGCCCTCAATTGAAAGCACCGCCCGTCCGGTTCGGTCCGCGGTCAGGACAACACCGATATGGGTGCTGCCATAAGCAACCAGATAACCCGGCTTTGCCCGGGTCGAAAAATGTCCGTTTCGTTTAGCCCAGCGAGTCAGGTCAGTTACCTGTACCGCCAGGCGGGCGCCGCCATACGACTTCCACAAGATGCCGGTGCCGAGGTAATCCCGGAAGCCGGCCTTGCGCCAGATCCAGGTTGCGAAAGCCGCACACCAGGCGTCCTTGATGCTGTACGGAGCGATCTTGCCTTTGCCCCGGCGGTAACGCGGCACGTTGTTTCCGCGGCGTTCCCTCACGTTGCGATTCAGTTCACGCTTGGCTAGTTCGACGATCTTCGGATAGCTCGCCAGAGGTTTCGGAGCCGGTGAGTTCGAATTGGAGTTCGAATTGGAATTGGAGTTCGAATTCGAATTCGGATTGGAGGTCGAAAGGCCGCCACTACCGCTGTTCTTGATGGCAGAAGCCGGGCTCACAGCCATGGCAAATACGGCGGCGAAAGCCACCAGAGCCAGGGCAATCCGCCCAGAATTCAGTTTCCACTCATAAAGCACGAACTTTCAGGGTAACTGCAACGCCTAAAAACGCAAGCGAAACCGGAAACTCTGGGCGACGTCTCCCACAATCCCGCCATCCGGAACGACCAGCCAGACGCCCGTCAGAAAACGAGGCAAAGTCGCGACTCAGCAGCCATGACCCCGCGACTTTTCATCAACAACGTGCCGATGCTCGACCGTCTGATCGCCCTCGAATTCGGCCGGGTTGATGACGGCTACAACCCGCGGGATTTCGACCGCATCGCCGAAAACGTATGGCTCTACAACGAACCCGGGACCAGTCGGCCGATCGGTTTCAGCATCACCCGGTTCGCGACCTTCGACCTGGCTGACCC
>JBAUOE010000171.1:0-2457 GCA_049579585.1 Solirubrobacterales bacterium
GCGATCAGTTCGCCGTCACCGAGCAGCACAACCCGGTCGGCGAAGGTGGCGGCGAACTCGACGTCATGGGTTGAGATCAGGACCGCGGCCCCTCGCCTTGAAAGGTCGATCGCGAGTTCGGCCAGGCCATCCTTCAGCGCCCGATCCATTCCACGGGTGGGTTCATCAAGAGCAACAAGTTTCGGTAGCGCTTCTCCTTCCATACGCCCGGCAAGGGCGATTGCGAGTGCCAGGCGCTGCCTCTCACCTCCAGACAGGTCACGTGGATCACTGTCCGGGCTGACTTCAAGCCCGACCGCCCGCATCGCTGCGGCGCCGGAGTCACCGGGCAGCTCGTCGCCGACCCGTTCCCGAACGAGGTAATCACCGGGATTCTGGGTAAGCAGGGCGATGCCGCCTGGTGCTTTCACTTTTCCCTTGACGGGATCTGTCAATCCGGCGACTGACTTGAGGAAGGTTGATTTGCCGGCACCGTTGCGGCCCATCAGGGCCACCCGCTCCCCCGGCTCAATTTTCAGGTCGATGCCGCGCAGCACATCAATCGGGCCTTCACCGGGATCCAGTTCGACCCAGAGCCCTTTGCTGTTCAGCGCCAGGCCTTTGCCGGCGGGCCTGGGTTTCGGGGTCTGCTCATCCTTGACAACAGGCGCTTTTTCAGATTGAGAGCCGGGTTTGATGCCTCGCGCTCGCAGAACCGCCCGGGCGTCCCGGACCCCGACCGGAAGCGGTTCGATTCCGGCGCTGGCGAACATGCGGGCGGCGGGGGTAGCGAGCGCCGGATCGTGGCCGGTTGCGTATTCGAGGAATTCGCGGGGCCCGCCGTCAAAACGGATCGACCCGTCTTCCATTGCGACTACACGGTCGGCTGCTGCAAGGCAACGTTCCAGACGGTGCTCGGCAAGGACCACGGCCACCCCCCACTCTTCGTTCAGCCGCCGCAGAAGCCAGATCAGTTCATCCCCGGCAACCGGGTCGAGTTGCGAAGTCGGTTCGTCGAGCAGCACCAGAGGTGGCCTTGTGACCAGCGCCACCGCCAACGCGACCCGTTGCATTTCACCGCCAGAAAGCGTGGTGATGGTTCGCTGAAGAAGATGCGGGATGTTCAGTGCGAGCGCCACTTCTTCGACCGCCCTGGCGCGCTCTGCCGGGTGGTCCCCGCGAAAACGCAGCGGCAGGTCGAGCTCGGCGGCAACGGTGGTCGAAATGATCTGGGTTTCGGGATCCTGGGCTACGTAACCGACGAGGTCAGCCAGTTCACCCGGCCCGGATTCCCGGGTGTCACGCCCGCCAACCATTGCCGACCCGGAGATTTCACCGCCGTGGAAATGGGGAATCAAACCGCAGGCAGCTCTCAGCAGCGAGGTTTTGCCAGTACCGGATCGTCCGGCAAGCACGATGAACTCACCGGGAAGTACATCGATTGACACGTTCTTGAGGGTGGCTTCGCTGGCTCCGGTGTACCGGTAGGTAAGCCGATCGATCGAAAGCGCATGTTGTTCGAGGCCACGCTCGGCCTGGCCGGTTTCAGTTACGCCGGGCATTTCGCCTCCCCCCGGGTCGCCATGTGGTGAAGCCCGCCACCAGGAAAAGCAAAGCGAGTCCCACCGAGTAGATGTCAGGTGAATATTCGACCGCCGGGTACTGGATGAATTCGCCGACCTGGAAAACCAGTCCGGCTATTGCGGCAGCCATCAGGATCAGCCCGACTATCCAGAAACGCAGATCAAATCGTGAAGGAACAGTCGCGAACTTCGTTCGACCGCTCGATTGCCCGTACCCGCGCAGTTCCAGAGTTGCGGCGACATCAACCGCGCGGTCGAGGGATCCCGACAGCAGCCGGTGGACCATCGCGGCTTTGCCGACCGGTTCGGCCCCGGGGCCACGCAACCCGGCCGCTTCACTCAACCGGGCCTGATCGGTCGCGGCCAGAGGCACCAGGCGTGAAATCAGGGTTGCCGTCAGGGCTGATCGACGGGCGACCCCATGGACCGCACGAAGGATGCGGTCAGGGTCGACACAGGCAGAAAACACTCCGATGACAATCATCGTTCCGAGTGCCCGCAATCCGATGACTGCTCCCGCGGCAATCGCTTCGAGGGTGACGTCGGTCCGGCCCAGGATCGGCCAGTCGCCAAGCCTCGCCAGAACGGTTTCGCCGCGACTGGTCACAAGGGCATTGACCGCGATCAGGGTTACCGCAAGGAAAGCACCAAGCTTGAAGGAGAACCAGACAGCCCGATCGGCCTGACAGCCATATCCGGCAATCGCCGCGCCGGCCGTCGCCGCGATCAGAACCATCGGGTCCGACGACAGGAAACAGATGACCAGGTAGGACCCCAGAAAAAGGCTGACCGGGGCCAGCGACCCTGTCTGCAGGGTGCCTCGGCGGGGAACGTACGCGATCGGGGATAGCTTGTTCATGGGCTGACGAAAGTTTCAGGGTAGAGGCAGAGATGA
>JBAUOE010000172.1:0-2467 GCA_049579585.1 Solirubrobacterales bacterium
GCGTCAAGCAGCTTGAGGAAGTGACTGTTTCCCTGCTTGTCAAGCTCCGCGAAGTGCTTCAGATCCGGGCTGGCGGCAACCTGCTGGCGGGCGAAGAGTTTCTTGATGCCTCGCCCGTTGGAGCGCATCGTGTAGGTACCAGAGCGCCTTCCGCCCTGATTGCCATCGGTCGAGAATGCGATCCTGCCATTGCTTGCCCAGGTCGGCCAAGAAACATTTGTATCGCCGATGTCGAGCCACTGCTGCCTACCGGTCGAGGCCTTTGCGATTGCCAGTCCTACCGGCTGGAAGCCCAGCGCGAAAGCGATGCGGGAACCGCTCGGTGAAAAAGAGACATTCTGGATGAAGTCATCCGAGGACGTCTTGTAAAGGGTTCGGAAGTTTCCTTTGCGGTTGAGAACTCCCATTCGCATCGGACCCTTGCCAGCCTTGACCACAGCCAGGTTGCCGTTCTTGCCGGAGAAAGGGCCGGACGCCGACGCGAGTGAAGCCCCGAATGTCAAAGACGCGAGGACGAGAGCTCCCGCGATTGCGACAAAGTTCACTGTCCTACCTGCTAAATGACTACTCATTCAGGGTTCCTTCCCCGGTCGTTTCCAGAAACATATTGTTCAGCTATACATACCCGCGCAAATTCATAAAGACCGGTTCGCGATCAAATGATTTCGGATAGTTCAGGAACTTGCATTCAAAGATGGCGTAAGAATGAGTAGCAATCGGTAGTGCAAACCGTCGTGTATATAGCTATCAAGCCAATCTGAGCCAGTACCGCCCATTATTTCCTGACGGTGATCTTCTTCTTCACGGTCTTGCCGCCGGCGTTCTTCGAAGTCACCTTGAACGAGGCCTTGAACTTGCCGGGCTTCTTCGGCTTGAGCTTGACTTTGACCGTCCGGGTCGTACCACCCTTGATCTTGCTGACCGAAGTGTTGAAGCTGAGGCCACGCCCTTTGACCTTGAGCCTGACGCCGGTTGCGACGGCCCCGCCAGAGTTAGTGATCTTCACTTTGTAGGTGGCCTTCTTGCCCTTCTTGGCCTTCTTCGGACCACTCACCTTGACCTTTTTGATCTTCGCAACCGGAACTGGATCGGTTCCTGGCTTGATGCCGGTTCCACTGAGTGGAACGGCGACCGGTATGCCACCGTCAACAAAATCGAGTTCGAGTGCGGCGTTACGCAGGCCGGTTGCCGAGGGACCAAACTTCAATCCGACCTCACAGGTCCCCCCGCCCGCCAGGCTGCCCGAATCGCAGGTGTTGGCGACGGTTGCGAAATCCCCGGTGGCCGGTCCGGTGATGACCGCCGAGTTCACCACGACCGGGAAAGACTCGGTATTCGTGAAAGTCACTGTCTGAACGTTGCTTTGGCTGCCAAGGACCTGGTCCGGGAAAACCAGGCTGGCCGGACTCGCTGCCACCACAGCTGGTCCGCGGTTCCGCATGACCGTAACGTTGTCTGAATTCCGATTGCTCGCCGCGAGATCATTGATGCCATCGCCGCTCACATCACCGATCGCCACATCGCTGGGTCGATCTCCGACAGTCAAGGTGGTTTTCTCCTGAAAACCACCTGTTTGGGTTCCGTTCAGCACAGCAACGCCGCCGTCGCCGAACGCGACAGCGAGATCGTTGAAGTTGTCACCGTTCAGATCACCGATGGCCACCGAGCGGGCGGCACCGCCAACCGGATACTTGATCGCCGGACCAAAGGTGCCGTCGCCATTGCCCTCCATCGTGGTTACGTCGGAATCGAAATTGTCGGCGATCGCAAGATCAGCGAAGTTGTCCACACCATCAGGCATGCCGATTGCAACCGAGACGGGATAGTGGCCCGCCGCCCTGAAGGTTGCCGGATCGAAAGTTCCACTTGAATTCGCGAGCATGATCGCGATGTTGTCGCTGTCTGCATTGGTGACCACGAGGTCGTCGCGGTGGTCACCGTTCAGGTCACCGGCGGCAATTGATGTCGGGTACTCGCCAACCGGGTAGTTGACCGGAGCGTCGAAGGTTCCATCGCCATTGCTTTCCAGTATTGAAACGGAATCAGAAAACTGATTGGCGGACGCAATGTCAGGTTTGTTATCGCCGGTGAACTCGCCGATCACCACCGACACTGGATCCGTGCCGGTGTCGTAGCTGACCGGGGCCGAAAAGCTGCCATCGCCGTTTCCCAGCAGAACCTCGACCGAAGTCCCGTAGCCACTCATATTTTTGCCGATGGCGAGGTCCAGATTCGCGTCGGCATTCAGGTAACCGACGGTCACTGAGGTGGGGGCAAGCCCGGCTGGATAGTTCTGTGCGGGGCTGAAACTCTCGCTGGCGGCGTTCCCCAGTAGCACCGAAACAGTCCCGGAACCGAAGTTGGTCACCGCAAGATCGGGGGAATGATCGTGGTTCAGGTCGCCGATCGCCACCGCGGTCGGCGTTTCCCCGACTGCGTAGAACTCGGTCTGGGGAAAGGCCGCAGA
>JBAUOE010000173.1:0-2584 GCA_049579585.1 Solirubrobacterales bacterium
GAAACGTAGACACCACCGTTGCTTTGCCACGCCAACATCGACCCATCGGGTGAGAAGCGGGGATAAGCCGGAGCGGTTGCCACATGCTCGGTGTAACACTTTGATGTGGGCGTTCCTGCGGGTGGAATGCCGTTGTTGTTCCAGAACGCGAACTCTGAAGCGTCACTCCCCTGCGGCGTCACTTCGAGCACCGTCTTGCCGTTGTTCGACATGTCGAAACTCTCAAGATCGGCAACGTCCGGATTATCGAAACCCAGCCATCCGACCGGCTGGGATGAACCGGCCTTCTGCAGCCAGACCCGGTTGTAAGCGGTATCAACGAAACCTGCATACGGTGATCCTGGAATCCACCGTGGCCGCACATAGTTGGTGTGGCAGTTGATCAGGCACGGATTGGTCGTTCCCGGGCCGGCAATGAACGAGACCCGCTGATTCAGCGTGCACGGGTTGGTCCAGCAATCGAAGTAATGCCAGTCGTAGACAAACACCCCGCCGTCCGGGGAAACCGTTCCACCGTTGAACGGCACGAACGAACCAGCCCCGGTCTTGGGCAGGATCCAGCTGTCCACGATGGTTTTGTCACTCGGCCGGATGAAGTGCGCGAACGCGGACGATCCGCTGACTTTCTTGATTGCCACGACGGTCCCGTCATTCTTCTGACTGGGCGTGATGTAGCGGTACTCGCCGCCACCATCAGTGGTGAGCTTTTCCTTGAGGGTGCCGTCAGGTGAGGTCCGGTAGACATTGCCGTCGGTGCCGACGTAAGAGACATTGGCGGCTGAAGAAACCGCCGCTTCAACCAGTCCCGCGAGGACCAGAACCGTCATGACGATCAGGCCGGCCCGAACCAGATCCGTAATCGCCGAAGCATCTGTTTGATCACTTGTTTTCATTTCACTGCTTTCCTGGGAGTTTGGTCGCAGCGACATGATTCGAAACCGGCCTTGCGACCCCCTTGCCGATTCATTGCGGCCGGACGAAAGAGCTCCCCCGGCTCCCGCACGATGTGCAGAGCCGGCCCCGAACCTCGCCCAGAATCCAGTTATGGTCCGCGAGCCAACTCGAAAAGGAGCTTGAAACAAATGGGACTTCTGGATGGAAAAAGCGCGATCGTCACCGGTTCCGCCCGTGGAATCGGCCGGGCGACCGCCGAAATGTTCGCCGCCAACGGCGCGAAAGTGCTGATCAACGACCTCGACGCTGACGCTGCCGAACAGGCCTCGTCGGAGATCGACGGCGAAACCGCGGTCTTCGCCGGGGACATGACCAAGCCAGACGCCGCCGACAACCTGGTTTCCACCGCCGTGGAAGCTTTCGGTTCAGTTGACATCGTCGTGAACAACGCCGGCTACACCTGGGACGGCGTCGCCCACAAAATGACCGACGACCAGTTCCAGGCGATGCTCGACATCCACACGATCGTGCCGTTCCGTGTTGCCCGCGCCCTCGCTCCACACTGGCGGGAGGCCGCCAAGGCCGAAGCCGCTGAAGGTCAGGAAGTTTTCCGCAAGCTGATCAACGTCTCGTCCGTCTCGGGCACCATGGGCAATGCCGGCCAGGTGAACTACAGCGCTGCCAAAGCTGGTGTGGTCGGAATCACCAAGACCCTGGCCAAGGAATGGGGTCAGTTCAAGATCAACGTCAATGCGGTTGCTTTCGGTTTCGTCGAGACCCGCATGACCGCCTCGAAAGAGGCAGGGGTCACCCACACCAATTCCAGTGGCGAAGAGATCCCCCAGGGGATCCCGGATCAGATGAGGGCGATGGCTTCGATGATCATTCCGATGGGCCGCCCGGCGACCCCGGAAGAGGCTTCAGGCCCGGTGCTGTTCCTCGCCTCAAACCTCGCTGATTATGTTCACGGTCAGGTGCTGAACGTGACCGGTGGCCAGTTCGGCGGCATGACGAACTGAGCAGCAGTTCAACGCTTAACGGAAAAGGGCCCCCGCGATGCGGGGGCCCTTTTTCCTGCAGTCAGCCCGGACCCGGGCTCAGGGGACCGGTTCGGCCGGGAAGGTCGACGGTGTGAGCGTCGGCTTGCCCGAGACGAACAGCCACTCGTTGAAGTAGTCAGCGAGCGCCGCGGTCTGTACCGGCCCGAAGGCCGCCACGTCGATCGCGGTGTCAATGAACTCCTGAGTTGTGATCGCACCATCGCCGAAGTCAGCCATCAGCGTTTTCGCGAATGCCTCCATTTTGGCGTCGCCCACGATCTGGGCGTAACCCTCGAGCATCGCGCCCGGCCTGCTGTACGTCACGAATGACGAGAACAGGTTGTCGGCATCGCCATTCAGCGTTGCCGGCGGCACATTCCAGTTGTTCAGGTTGCTCGTGTTGTAAACCGAGTTGAACTGGGTTGCCCGGGTTCCAGCCTTCAGCCAGGTGCCCCAGCTCGCCCAACCTTCGTTGAACCAGATGACCGCCCAGTCGTAGGGACCGACCGCATCACCGAACCACTGGTGAACGTACTCATCGTCGAGCGTGCTGGCACTGACGCTCGGAGCAGAAGACGAGCCGGCGAAATGCGACTTGCCCTGATTCACGAGCGCGTATCCGATTCCTGAGGTACGACCGGCGACGATAC
>JBAUOE010000174.1:0-6947 GCA_049579585.1 Solirubrobacterales bacterium
TCGCGACCGCAGTAATCAGGGCGTTGATTCGCAGAATGCGATTCTCCGAGGTCCCCGACCGTATGGCCGGAGGCAAAGTGCTGAGGACCGGAACCGATCCGAGATCACGAATCGACTTGACAAGGGCGGAGATACGCTCTCGGGTCTGGGTCCCAGGATCTATCCCAAACGCCAAATCGAACGGAATGTCGTTCGTCCCGGTCATGACCAGAGCAAATACCGGCTTGATCATGCGGACTTCACAGGCAAGCGGGGTCTCCTTCGGCCTGCATTGAGAGGAAACCTCCCACGACGAACCGACAAATGCACCTGAAAGCTCCAGGGACCAGGTACTCCACGATCCCGAACGGACCGCGTTCGACCGTCGCGAGAACGACGTTATGCGGTCGCATCCCTCGAACGAGAGGTCATCCGAAAGTTCGATTTGGTTGTAACGCCGGATGGTTGCCTGGAGCCCGGCACGGCCGATGCGGCTGCCCACTTTCGGCTGCCGACATCCCAACCCGTAAAGGACCCCGGCCATCTCGGTGTTCGAATCACCGACCTTCATGAAAACCTGTCGACGATTACCGGCAGCCCGGCTTGAAGCGACGTCCCTGGCCAACCTGGCCGCGGTCGACCCAGACAACTTCGGGACAACCGGCATTTCCTTCCAGCCAGCCCCGGATGCGGTGCCAGCAGTCACAACGCCATCAACCAGAAAAAGGTACACCACGACAGCAAAAACTACGACAAAAACTCTCAACGCTGACTCCGTTCAGCTATGCAAAAGCGCGCAGGTTCATCCTTTGCGCGGTCGCTTCGTGCGACCGGGACGCATTCTAGATAGTCAGAACAAGTAGTTCAACCCCCTCCTTTCAATAGGCTCCGGGCTATGACTACATGCGTGGTAACCGGCGGAGCCGGCTTTGTCGGTTCACACCTCTGTGAGCAGCTGCTCGAGAATGGTCACCGGGTGATCTGCATCGACAATCTCGATACGGGCTCGCTCCAGAACATCGAACACATCCGTTCCCCCGAGTTCGTCTTCATGAACCAGGACATCACCGAGGAAGTACGGATCGAAGGTGACGTTGATTTCGTTTACCACCTGGCCTCCCCGGCCAGCCCGATCGATTACGCCCGGTTGCCGCTCCACACACTGAAAGTCGGTGCCCAGGGCACCTGGCACATGCTTGGTGTGGCCAAGTTCAAACGCGCCCGTTTCCTGCTCGCTTCAACCTCCGAGGTTTACGGTGACCCCCAGGTCCACCCGCAGGAAGAGAGCTACTGGGGCCACGTCAACCCGATCGGCCCGCGCGGCGTCTATGACGAAGCGAAACGTTACGCCGAAGCCCTGACCATGGCGTATCACCGCCAGCAGGGGGTTGATACCTCAATCGTCCGGATCTTCAACACCTACGGTTCCCGCATGCGGGCACATGACGGCCGGGCGATCCCGACCTTCCTGCGCCAGGCGATGCAGAACCAGCCGCTCACCGTTTTCGGCGATGGCAGCCAGACCCGTTCCTTCTGTTTCGTCGATGACCTGGTCCGCGGGTTGATCAGCCTGGCGGAATCCGGCGAACACATGCCGGTGAACATCGGCAACCCGGACGAATACACATTGCTGCAGCTGGCCAACGCCGTGATCTCCGCTTCCGGTTCCGATTCCAAAATCGCTTTCGAACCGCTGCCGACCGACGATCCGCAGGTGCGCCAGCCGAACATCGACCGGGCCCGTGAAATCCTCGGATGGGAGCCGACCGTTTCCCTGAACGACGGTTTGCGCAAAACGATCGACCTTTCCGGACGCAGCCGCCTGATCGGGGAGATCGGCTAAATCAAAGTCCTGGTCCTCGGCGCGACCGGCTTCATCGGGAGCAGCGCCTCCCGACAGCTCGGTGGGTCCGGACACCAGACCATCGGCACCTCCACCAGCGGGAAGGGGGCCGATGTTGCCTGCGACATCCTGCTGCCGGAATCAGTCGACCGGGTTCTCGAAAAATCCCAGCCGGAAGCGATCCTGCTTGCCGCGGGCAGAGCGTCAGTGGCTGATTCGTGGAAAGACCCGGACGGCACATTCCGGACCAATACGGCCGGTGCTTTCAACGTGCTCGACGGCATGCGGCGCATCTGTCCCTCGGCCCAGCTGGTTTTCGCATCAACCGCCAGCGTTTACGGACGGCCCGCGTCCCCGGACGAAATGCCGTTCACCGAAGACGTGCCGGCGCGGCCCAGTTCACCTTATGCCGCTTCCAAGGCCGCAGCCGAAGTCCTCTGCCGGCAGTTCGAACTCCAGTACGGACTTGATCTCACCGTGTTGCGCTTCTTCAACCAGATCGGCCCGGGACAGACCGGCGGCCAGGCCCCGGTCGAGTTCGCCAGCGGGATCGCTGCCGCCGAGAAACGTGGCGAGCAGCGTTATTACCTGAAGGTCGGCAATCCGAAAGCGGAACGGGACTTCACCGACGTGCGTGATTCAGCCAGGGCGATCGAAGGGGTCATCAGCCAACGGGTCACGGGAACGTTCAACGTCTGCTCGGGCCAGGCAGTCAGCCTGAAGCAGATCATCGAAATCCTCACCACCGCAAGCCAGATTGAAATTGGAATGCTGATTGATCCGCAGCACAGTCATCGCGAAGACATACCTGTGGTTTTCGGCGCCCCCGGGAAGCTCAGGGACGCGATCGGCTGGCAGCCATCCATTCCGCTGAACGAGAGCCTGGAAGAGTTGCTCGCCGACTGGCGAACCCGGACCTGATCAGTTGGCCGGGGGTCGGCCCGGGGGCGGGATCGGCTGTTTCAGAACCTCGCTTGCGGTGCGATGGCTCTCCCCCAGCCATGCCTGGGCCAGGGCCGGATCACCATCACGCTGCAGGTCTCGACGTTTACGCAGCAACTCCGTAAGCCGCAGGAAAGCGGCCCCTTTGCCGGCCAGGGTGAGCATGAACCGACGGGCCCGGGCTGCCCTGAGAAGGGCGCCGATTTCCACCGCGATGATCCGTGGCACCGAACTCAACGGCATGTACTTGACCTGGGTACTGATCCGGTTACGGGCAACCAGCCGGGCGTTCTCCGCATCCGGACGCTCGAAACCGGCGTGCCAGGCGGCGTTGCCAACGTGCCAGACAACGGCATCCGGCACCACCTTGAAATTCCAGCCAGCCATGCGGGCCCGCACGTTCAGGTCCACGTCTTCGTAAAAGGCGAAATAGCTCTCGTCGTAACCACCAACCTGGCTCAGCATGCTGCGGCGGAACATGCACGCCGCTCCGCACACCCCGAAAATTTCCCGTGGTTCGAACCCGCGCCTTCCCTGCCGCTGGCCGATCCCGTCCTCGCGGGCGCGGCCGTCCGCGGTCAGTGCCTGTCCCAAGCTGTAGATCAGGACTTCAGGATCATCCGGATCGCGGATCTCGCCCCGGGTCAGGGAGAGGATCCGGGGTTGAACCCCACCGGTGTTCTGGTCCGCGATCAGCGCTTCATGCATCCGGCTGAGCGCTTCGGGCTCAAGGATGGTGTCCGCGTTGACAGTCACTACCGCTTCAGCGGTGGTAGCCGCAAAGCCGAGATTCACCGCCGGGGCAAAACCGAGGTTGCGCGGCAGGGCGATGTGCTCGATGTTCTCTTCCTGCAGGTAGCTGAGTGATTCATCTTCGGAACCGTTGTCAACGACCATGAGTTCAAGATCAACGTCGGTCTGGGCACGCAATGACGCCACGCATTCACGCAAGTCATCAAAGCTGTTCCAGTTGGGGATAACCACGGCGATACGTGGTGGCTCATCTCCCTTTTCCAAACCAGACATTTACCGTCACAGCGTAGACACAATTGATGAGCGGTAAGTCGGAGGCTTCCGGGGTGGGCACCCATAAAGGTAGGATCGTCCGCGATGACACCGAATTCTCCCCAGCGGCCCCTGGCCCAAAAAGCTACTGGCGCCGCGACCAAAGTCGCCCGCAAACTTGCCAACACGGCCCTCGGGCGGCGTGCGGTCACCACCCTGAAGAGCGAAACTTCATCGGCGAACCTGGACGAATGGCTGGTTCCGCTTTTCGGTGAGGAACTCGACCGGATCGAAGCCGCGATCGAGGGTGCGGGCCCGGAAGGCTACGGCGAGTTCAAGAGCCTCGATGATGACCTCTGGTCGCTGCTGCTGACCAAGGAGTACGAGGCTTTCCCCGGGATTCGGGCATACCTGCCGGACCTGCCGGAACCGGCGTTGCAGCAGATGTGGAACGGCACCAGCGGCCCAACCCTTGCCGCCCAGAGCGTCTGTTTTTATCGCAAGGTGAAAGAGATGCAGAAGAAGCACGGTGAAGGCAAGCTCAAGAAAGCGAACATCCTTGATTTCGGATGCGGCTGGGGCCGCCTCACCCGGATGCTGGCCAAAGACCTGGAGCCAGGCAACCTTTTCGGCTGCGATCCGGTGGAAGACATCCTTGACGTAAGTCGAACCAGTCGCGTGCCGGCCACCCTGGCCCGCAGCGAGTTCCTTCCCGAAACCCTGCCTTTCGAAGAGAAGTTCGACCTGGTGTTCGCTTTCTCGGTATTCACCCACATTTCCGAAGCAGCGCACATGGCTTCACTGAAAGCGATCCACGATGGCCTGAATCCCGGTGGCCTTTTTGTGGTCACGGTTCGCCCGCCGGCGTACATCGATTTCAACCCGCTGATGCAGCCTGCGGTTGACCGGCTCGGCCCGGATCGCCTCCAGGAGCTGCGCAAATCGAATTACGTTTTCGTGCCGCATGACACCGACGGCCACCCGCAATATGACGATGCCGCCGATGATCCGATGAGCTACGGCGAAACCGTGATCACCCTGCCTTACGTGCGCGAGAAGTGGGCCCCGATGTTCGACCTGCTGGACGTCAGTGTGCTGACCGGTGACATGTACCAGGTCGCTTTGACCCTGCGCAAAGTCTGACTGCGGCTCAGCCTTCGTCGGGCCGGGACAGGACGTCACAGACGTTCAGTGACGGCACGCTTGCCGAAAGCCGCCAGGGAACGTCGCTGTCGTCGGCGGGAATGTAGAGCAACATCTTCTTGCCGGGCGTGAGTTGTCCAACCGGAACCGAGAAGCTCTGACCGAAGCGACGCAGCGACACTTTGCCTGCGGTCTGGCTGGAGAGGACCGCACCACCCGGGGCGAGCGTGGTTTCCACCTTGCCGTTCGGGCCTGCCTTCTCGGTCGGGCGAAATTGACAGAAGCTGCCAGCTTTGTCCGGTACCAGCGCGGTCCCGAAAGCGCCGGCGAGAATTGCGTCGGCCCGGGCTGCGAGATCCGGCTGGGCGATCAGATCCGCTTCACTCATCGCCAGCCCGCCGTAATCCCTCTGGGCCTGGTCGGTGACCGAAACCCCGGGATCGGAAACCAGATCCACCAGCGGCTGCGCATCCTCGCCGGGCAGGTACGGGTACGCCGAATTGACCAGGGCACTGGCAGTGACTTCCATTGAGACTGCCGGGGTGCGCTCACGCAGTGCCCGTCCGCTGTCTTTCACGAAAGCCACATTGGTGGCGAAAGCACAGAAAGCAACGAGCCAGAGCGCGGTGAAAGAAGTGCGGGAGAACTGGTAGCCGCGGAAAGCTTCGGCCAGTACCAGGATCACCACGAATGCCCCCGGGTAGAGGTAACGGGAAGTGGCCGGTGTGCGCACTGCCGGAATCCAGCCAAGGACCTGGGAAGCGAACAGTGCCAGCATGACCGTCACCGCAACCCAGAACCAGGACTTCATTGTTCCTGTCCGGATACGCCAGCCGACCAGCACCAGGAAACCAAGGGCGAGAGCCGGGCCTGCCATCTCCCCGGGGGCGAGCCAGCTGCCGGTTTCAAAGTTGTAGTTGAAGCCGGTCAGGGCACTGAGAATCCCGGCCAGGGACTGGAAGGTCCAGGACGGCATGAGCAGCACATTGCTGAGGTGGGCACTGCCGTTCGGGACCTCGATGTTCTCCACCAGCAGCCAGACCCGCCAGGCCAGATAGATGGCGATCGGGATCGCCACGACCCAGATCCGCCGCCAGCGTTCTTTTGAAATCAGGATTGCCACCGCGGCCCCGGCCACGAACGGCAGGATGAGCGTGAAGCTGACTACGCCCATGGTTAGCGCCGCGCAGGCCACGATGTCACCGCGGCGGTCAGCCCGGTCAAGGGCAACCAAAGCAAGCATGCCGAGCGAAACCGCCAGCATGATCGTGAAGCCGATGCCCTGCAGCAGGTTGCCGGCATCACTGCCGAAGAAGAGCAGCACCAGGCAGGGAGCCAGGGCCACCCAGGATCCGACCCGCCTGCGGGTCCAGATGAAGAGCAGCCCGACCGCGAGGAAAACCGTGCCGAGGGTGAGCAGGCGGAACGTGAGGTAATCCGTGCCGATCGTGTTGAGGATCGCTTTGTAGAGCCAGAGGGTGGTGAAGATCAGGTGGCCGGAATGTGGTTCTATCGACACCCGGAAGTCCTGGAACGGGCTGAATGCGACCCAGGCGTATTCGTCACCGGTGAAAGTGCTGCCTCGGGTCATGTAAAGGCAGTAGGCCGCCGACACGACCATTGCCGCTCCCAGCACGATCCATGCGTACCGGGGATTCAAGCGTCCCGCGACCATGTCGTCGAAGGTCTTTCGCAGCTTCGATCCCTCCCCCATTTTCGGCTAGAGCTCCTCGGCAATACGGGGAGCTTCGCGGCGGAATACCCAGACCGAGAAAACACATATCGCGACGAAAATCGTGATCGACGGCACCAGGTGCAACCAGCCACCGGCGACTTCCACGGCACTCGGGGCGCTCGGGTCAATGATCCAGTGGCGGGCCTGGATGAAGATCGGGGTCAGCGGATTGAGCAGGACCCACTTGATGTACTGCTCGGGAACCGGAGGGGAGGCCAGCGGGTAGAGCACCGGGGTGCCGTAAAAGAGTGCGGTCACCGCCACACCCCAGATGATGCCAACGTCCCGATACCGCACGTA
>JBAUOE010000175.1:0-3339 GCA_049579585.1 Solirubrobacterales bacterium
CCCCGGCCCTGATCGCCGTCGCGGCCGGCTGGCTGATCATCCTGCTGGCGGCCGGGGCCATCGGCGGCATGGGTGCCACGAGGCAGCAGGTCCGACGCATTGGCGGCCTCGCCATCCTCTGGATCCCGACAGTGATCCTGATTCCAGCCGCGCTGGGCAACCCGTCGAAAGAACTCGAATACTTCGTGATGGCTGGAGGCTGTCTCGGCCTGGGCTGGCTCACCGACCGGTTTCTCAGCTGGCCACGGGCACCATTGGTTCCAGCGGCCGTCGGCATCGCTGTGATCACCTGCGACCTGGCACTCGGCTCGCAACTAATCACCCGCTCGATCCTCGGCCCCAATCCCGGATACGGCTCCCGGTTCTACGGGGTCGGCAACGAACTCAAGTCAGGCATCACCGTCCTGATGCTGGCCGGCCTTGCCGCGTATCTCACCAACCGTCCGAAATCACGCAAATCGGCGTTCACGGTACTTGGTGCCGGGCTGGTCCTCTGCGTGATCCTCGGCTCCGGCAAACTCGGGGCGGGTGTCGGCGCGGCAATCATCGTGGCCAGCGCCACCGCCGTCACCACGATGATGATGCTGCCGGGCGGCCTTACCCGCAAAAGGCTGGCAATCCTGGTGATCAGTCCGGTGATCGGACTCGTTTTCCTCGGGATCCTCGACCTGCTCACGGCAGGCGGACAGGGTCACCTCAGCAACAGCGTGCTGTCACTCACTTCATTCGAAGGTTTCTGGGAGATCGTGAACCGCCGCTCCACCCTCGCCTGGCAGCAGCTCTGGAAGGGCAACATTCCGATAGTCACCCTGATCTGCCTGCTGGCCGCGGCCTACGCAATCAGGAACCGGGAGATGTTCAAGCCGTGGGCCGGCCCGATCTGGCCGGCCGCACTGCTCGGTGGCCTCACCGGCGGCCTGATCGGTTCGGTCACCGAGGATTCAGGCCCGATGCTGATAATCGTCGCGACGATCACCCTCGCCGGACTCTGCAGCTACCTGCTGGGCCGGCCAGCGAAAAGCTCCGAAACCAGCCAATAGCCGGGTCCGGGTCGACTTCACCGTAAGCCTTACGGACAAGTCGACCCGGAGCATGCTGATTCCGGTTCGATACGGAGGGGGTGGGATTCGAACCCACGGTACCCCGAAAGGCACAACAGTTTTCGAGACTGCCCGATTCAACCGCTCTCGCACCCCTCCAGGGGCCTATGCAGGCTAGCGATTCCGGCCACAGGACGGCGGCGCCGATATACCTTGCAGCAATGAAACTTTACGTTTGCTGGACAGAGAAGGAACTCAACCTGCCAGGCCGTGACCACCCTTGCGCCCAAGCCTTCGATGCCCTCGCCGCTGTCGGCTACGAACCAGAAGTCATCCGGGCACGCAGCTTTGGCGGTCTGCCCGATTTCCTCCAGCCGAAAGCACGCCAGCTGGTCAAGGAAAAGACCGGTTCCAGCTGGGTACCGGCGCTGGAAACTGACGGCGGCGAATGGATAAGCGGAAACGCGGAAATTCAGGCCTGGGCAGAAAACAATCCTTCGGCCTGACCCAGGCGCGAAGGACCAGCTGGAATAAACGGAGAGGGTGGGATTCGAACCCACGAGACGAGAGATCCCGCCCACGCGATTTCCAATCGCGCTCCTTAAGCCACTCGGACACCCCTCCGGGGGCTCACAAGGGTACCGAGACAGGCCAGTCAGCGGCGTGCGGCAAAGAAATCGCGGAGCAGCGTGGCGCATTCGGGCTCACGCACCCCGGCGGTCACTTCCGGGCGGTGGTTCAGCGCGGTTTCGCCCAGTACGTCCAGCACCGACCCGGCTGCCCCCGCTTTCGGGTCCCAGGCACCGAACACAACCCGCGGGACGCGGGCGAGCACGATCGCGCCAGCACACATCGCACAGGGCTCAAGGGTCACGTAAAGAGTCGTATCCGGCAATCGCCAGCCACCCAACGCCGCCGAAGCCTCCCGGATCACCAGCAGCTCGGCGTGGGCCGTCGGATCGCGGTCCATTTCGCGGCGGTTGCCGGCGGCGGCAATCATTTCGGTGCCGCGCATGATGACCGCCCCGATTGGCACATCCCCATGCTTCTCGGCTCCACGAGCCTGGTCGATCGCAAGTCCCATCGCTTCCAGATCGGCCTGATTGCCCGCAACCGGGTTCGTCATCACCGCCAAAGGGTACGAAACGAGCAACTCCGCGGCCTCCGCGGTGTTCTTTAAATGTCGGGCCCGCAAGGCACGGCTCGATATGACCAGAAACAGCTCCCTCCCACATCCACTTGTTCCTGCCCTGCTTTCCGCTCTGGCAAGCCTGGCGATCCTCGCTGCCTTCATGTCGGCCACAGCTTCGGCGGCCACGGCCACGGAACCGCCGATCCAGAACGGCGATGCTTTCGTTCCCGGTGAAGTGATCGTCCAGTACAAGAATGAAGAAACCCCCCAGGTGGTCGAGATTCCGGAATCGGCCAACCCGGAGAACGTGGCCGACCTGCTCGAGAACAAATCTTCGGTGGACACCGCCACCCCGAATTACATCGCCCGGATCTCCGGCTGGCTGCCAAATGATGCCGGCAAGAACTCGCCGGGCAAAGGACGGGTCGGGGGTTGGCAGAAAAAGCAGTGGAACTTCCTTCCCTGCCTCAGCCTCTGCCGGCCGGGCGCCTCAACCGGATCGCAGTCGCTGGGCGGCATGAACACCCTGCGGGCATGGAGGGAACTGCGGAAAGCAGGCCGTCCCGGTGCCCGCGGAGTCAAGGTGGCAGTGCTCGATACCGGGGTCGCGTACCGGAACTACGGCCGCAAGTTCCGCCGGAACCCTGATCTGAAACGAAAATCATTCCTGCCCGGCCGCGACTTCGTCGATGGTGACCGGATGCCGCTTGACCGCAACGGGCACGGCACCCATGTCACTTCGACCATCGCCCAGAACACCAACAACCAGTTTGGACTGACCGGCATCGCCTACGGCGCGAAAATCATCCCGGTGCGGGTGATGGACGCCAACGGTTTCGGCACCACCGAAAACATCATCAACGGCCTGCGCTGGGCGGTCAACCACGGTGCCCGGGTGGTCAGCATGTCAATCAATTTTGCCTGCGGAGCATCCATTCCCGCGCTCGAAGACACGATCGCTTACGCCCACAGCAAAGGTGTGACCCTGGTTGGTTCAAGCGGTAACAAGGGGTCACAGACATGTGCTTCGCTTCCCGCAACCGCCCCCCAGGTGATCAGTGTCGGTGGATCAACTGAATCGGGCTGCGCTGCCAGCTATTCCTTCCGTACCACGGCGATCGATATCGCTGCCCCGGGCGGAGGATCGACCAGTTCGGGCTGTCCGGC
>JBAUOE010000176.1:0-18858 GCA_049579585.1 Solirubrobacterales bacterium
GCAGGATCCAGAAGCGACCAGGGCACTACTGGCGAAAGTAAACGAGGTCCAGGGTTACCTGAAAGATGCGACCTCGGGCAGGAACGTAAGGAGCCCTTCCGAAATCGAGGCGATCAGCAACGAGATCGCCGAATCCGCGGAGGCGATGTTCCCGGAGGACTGGCAGGGGTCAAGCGAGGACGCTGACTATGACCTGGTCGACATCAGCCTCGACCAGATGATGAACGCGATCAATGCCGGGGACTACGACATCGCCGAACAGAACCGGCTTTCGGCCTACGCCTTTTTCGAATTCGGACCTGAAGTCAAACTGCGCGGTTTCGATCCCGGCCTTTCTGTCGAGATCGAAGGCCTGTTCTGGTACGGCGCCCGCGGGTTGCCGGGACTCGCAACCCAGATCGCCAAAGGCGACAGCGGACGCGAAGTCCAGCCGACCCTGATCGAACTCAAAGCGGCAATCGAAGACGCCCACAAGATCACCGGATCCAGCACCAGCGATGGCACCGTGATCACCAACGCTGCCCTGATCGTGTTCCGCGAAGGACTTGAAGCGATCCTGATCATCGCCGCAATCACCGCTTCGATGATCGGAGCCCGCCGCTACCTGCGCAAACCCGTTTACCGCGGTGCTCTACTGGCGATCCCGGCCAGCGTGCTCTCCTACGCGGCGATGGTTGCCCTGCTCGGATCTTTCGCCAAATACGGCGAAAAAGTAGAGGCGGTGGTCGGTCTGATGGCGATCGGCGTCCTCCTGATCGTGCTCAACTGGTTCCTGCACAAGGTCTACTGGACCGAATGGATTGCAACCCATCGCAAGAAAACAAAAGAACTGACCGCGGCAGTCGGGGCGGGGGCCGCCGCCGGTGGAGCCACGGTATTCGGGCTGTATGCCCTCGGATTTGAAAGCGTTTTCCGTGAAGGCATGGAAACCGTCCTGTTCCTCCAGGCTCTTCAACTGGCGGCCGGGACCGGTCCGGTGCTGGTCGGGGTCCTGATCGGCCTGACCGCCATGGGGATCGTCGGCTTCCTCACTTTCAAGCTCGAAAGCAAACTGCCTTACAAGAAGCTGCTGATCGTCACCGGTGTCCTGATCTCGCTGGTTCTTTTCACGATGGTTGGCACCACGGTGCGCACAATGCAGGGGGTCGGCTGGCTGCCAATCCATCCGATCGACGTCCAGATACCACTCTGGATGGGCAACTGGCTTGGCGTTTTCCCGTCGGTGGAAACCCTCGCCGCACAGATCGGGGCAATGGCCTTCGTGATCGGCAGCTACTACGCCGCCGGCTGGGTCTCGAAACGCAAAATGAAGAAGCAACGCGACGCCTACGAAGCTTCGCTACTGGCCGAGGACAAAGCAGAACCCGGACCGGCGCTGGTCCTCGATGAGGACACCAACGGCCTTTCGCCAAATGGACAAAAGTCCTCCGAAACGCCGGTTTCAGCGTCCGTCCACGACAGCTAAGTGACGACCTTCACAGTATTTTTGGCTCTGTGAAAGGGATTTAGACTCCGTTTAACAAACGAACAACATTGTCCCGGCCTTTTCCTCCGCCGGGCTAAAAGAACGGTTGCCCCGGAAACTTAGGTTTATCCGGTCAGCAAATCGTCAAAAGCGACCGTCGGCCAATCGCCGGCGGGTTTTAGGAGGAATTACTCGTATGAGTTTCAAGAAACTCGGCTTCGCCTCAGTATTGGCGCTGCTTGCCGCCCTGGTTGTGCCAGGGTTTGCTTCAGCGGCCATAGCTGAGGATCTGGCTGCCAAATCACTCGAACTGGACATGGTCTGGGTCGCGGTAGCCACCATTCTCGTCTTCCTGATGCAGGCGGGCTTCATGTTCCTGGAGATTGGTTTCTCCCGGATGAAGAACGCCGGCACCGGCGTCGGCAAGGTCTTCATCAACCTTGCCATCGTGACCATCGCCTGGTGGGCGGTCGGATACGGAATCAGTGGCTTCGGCACCGGCGGTCTCGCCGATTTCGTCGGAACCGACGGATTCTTCTTCCACTTCAACCAGGACATCCTTGGTACCGCGGTAACCGCAGACACCACGATGCTCATGCTCTTCGGACTGGCTTTCTGTGCCGTTTCGCTGGCAATCGTCTGGGGCACCACGCTGGAGCGCATCAAGTTCAGTGCCTATGTCGTATACGCCGTCATCTTCGGCGCATTCATCTACCCCGTGGTTGCTCACTCGGTGTGGGGCGGCGGTCTGCTGTCCGACGTCGGTGGCAAGCCGGTCATGGACTTCGCCGGTTCTTCGGTGGTCCACCTGACTGGTGCTGTCGGTGGTCTTGCGGCACTGCTCTTGCTCGGTGCTCGTAAAGGCAAGTACGGACCTGACGGTTCACCCCGTGCCATTCCAGGACACTCGATGCCGCTGGTCGGCCTCGGCGTGATCATCCTCTGGATCGGCTGGTTCGGATTCAACGGAGGCTCGACCTTCGCAACCGAAGGCTCGTTCTTCGGTGAAGTAATGCTCAACACTCAGCTCGCGGCAGCCGCCGGTGTCATTGGCGCCAGCCTCTTCATCTACCTCAAGACCAAGACGCTTGATGTCGGCATGGCCGGCAACGGTGCGATCGCCGGTCTTGTTGGTATTACGGCAGGCTGTGGATTCGTCGAATACTGGGCCGCCCCGATCATTGGTTTCCTTGCCGGAATCCTGGTTGTTGGTGCGGTACTGATCATCGAGAAGTACCTGGACGATCCGATCGGTGCGCTTTCCGCTCACGGTCTGGCCGGTATCTGGGGAACCCTCGCCGTCGGCATCTTCGGATCGCCGCGCCTGGTTGTTGATGGAGCCGGATCAGGTATCTGGTACTCGATCTTCGGCGACCAGACATTCAGCTCGACCTTCGGTCAGCTGGGAGTTCAGGCACTCGCCGTCGTGGGCACATTCGTGTTCGTGATGATCGTGTCCTACATCGTGTTCGCTGCCATCAAGGCAACGATCGGACTCAGGGTCTCGGAAGAGGAAGAAGACGCCGGACTGGACATCTCGAGCCACGGGATGTACGGATACCCGGAAGCGTTCATTCCGCAGCCGGAATACCCTCACGCAAATCACACTCCCTCCATGGCCGGTACCCCGGTAGCGCCCCTGGAAACGACCGAAAAGGCATAGGGGAAAAAGATGAAAAAGATAGAAGCATTCATCCGACACGAAGCATTCGAGCCGATCAGGTCCGAACTGCTGGAGAAGGGGTATCCCTCGATCTCCATCGTTGAAGCCAAAGGATCTGGTCGACAGAAGGGCATTGTCGAGCAGTACCGCGGTTCAACCGTCACCGTCAACGTGCGACCCAAGCTGAAGCTTGAGATCGTCGTGGCCGACGCGGACAAGGACCTCATCGTTGAAACGATTCTGCGCCACGCTAGAACCGGAGAAATCGGAGACGGCAAGATCTTCGTTATCCCGGTCGACGAAGCGATTCGAATCCGGACCGGCGAGCGAGGAGACGAAGTAACCCAGACCCACGCTGAATAGCGAGGAGCTGACAAGGCTGGCAGCGGGGCCGTTTACGCGGTCCCGCTGTCGCATGCCTGGGGTCTTCAGGCACCGTTTCGCACGAACTGGCGGCGGTGGCCTGTAGCCTCGTTGTCGAATGTCCGGGGAACAACGCATAAGCCTCAACGAAGCGGCCCGCAGAGCGGGGGTGTCCCCGGCGACGTTGACCCGATGGGCCGACGAGAAGGTAGTTCCAGTCCGCAAAGGGAAGTGGACGGCGGCGGCTGCCGCCCAGGCGAGAGTCGTAGCCCGGATGCGCGAGCGTGGCCATTCCCTGGAAGAGCTGAAACAGGCAGGCCGTGACGGCAAGCTGGCGTTCGGTTTCTCCGAGGAGTTCTTCGCCGATAAGGGCGAAGGCGTGTCGATTTCGGATGCTGCGGCCAGCACCGGTATGTCCGAAGACCTGATCGAAAGGATCATGGTGGTGCTCGGCACCCCGGCAGGCCGGGAGCGGTACCTGACCGAAACCGACGTTGATGCCCTTTCGAAGCTGGCCAGTGTCGCTGACGCCGGGCTGCCGATCGAAGCGGTGCTCCAGCTAGTCCGCGTTTACGCCCAGGCGGTTCGCCGGATAGCCGATGCGGAAGTGAGGCTCTTCCACCTCTTCGTCCACGAACCAATGATGCGGGACGGCCTTGGCGCCCTCGAGATTTCGGAACAGATGGGCAGCCTGGTCGAGATGGTGTCCCCGACCACCCAGCCCCTTTTTGAGTACCTCCACGACCGCTACGTCCGGTATTTCATCGAGCAGGACGTGGTTGGGCACATGGAAGATGAATTCGGTGGCGATTCCGAAATCGACCACATCAGGATCAGCCTCTGTTTCATCGACCTGACCGGTTTCACCCGTTTCACCGAAGAAGAAGGTGATGCCGAGGCCTTCTCGGTTATCGAGCAGTTCACGGAAGCGGTCGAAGCGACTCTGCCGCCGGAAGCCAACATCGTCAAGACGATCGGTGACGAAGTGATGGTCGTCTCGAACGATCCGGTGACCCTGGTTGAGTGGGCAGTCGGCTTCCTGGCCCTGTTCCAGGATCGTCCCAAGCCGAGGGCCGGTGTTCATTACGGCGAAGCAGTTTTCCGCGACGGTGATTATTTCGGCAGTCAGGTCAACCTGGCCCATCGTGTGGTCAACCGCGCACTGGGTGGCGAAGTCCTGCTCACTGAACCGATCGCGAAGGCGATCGGCGAGCACGAGGACCTCGAACTCGACGCACTCGGGGCGGTTGACCTCAAGGGTTTCCCGCAACCGACCCCGCTTTACCTGGCCCGTGTCCGGAAATGATGCCGGGCGGATCAGTGAGGCGCTGGGTGAACTCACCAGCACGGTTGAACGTTCCGGCCTGATCGATCCCGGAAGCCGGGGGGTTGCGCTGTTGTCCGGCGGGCCCGATTCGGTTGCGATGCTGGCCGGGCTTGCCGGATTCCTGAAGTCCAGTCCGCCGCTGGCGCTTCACATCAACTACGGGTTGCGGGAGGAAGCTGACGCTGATCAGGCAACAGCCGCGGAAGTCTGCGAGCTGTTGGGGATCGAACTCGTTGTCCGGCAGGCAGGCCGGCCCGAAGGCAACCTCCAGGCCTGGGCCCGGGAGCTTCGTTATGGATTGGCTGAAGAACTGAGGGTGGAACGGGGTTCTGACTGGATCGCGGCTGGCCACACCCGGACTGATGTCGCCGAAACAGTGATCTACCGTCTTGCTGCTTCGCCAGGCCGCCGGGCACTGGCCGCAATGAAACCGCGCAATGGCCGGATCGTACGGCCGATGCTCGAACTCGAAAGGCACGAAACCCGCGGGCTCGCCAACGCGGCCGGACTGCCGGTTGCTTTCGACCGGACCAACGATGATCCGACTTTTGCCCGGGTGAGGATCCGCTCGGAAGTCCTGCCACTGCTGCGGGAAGTCAATCCGGGTGCGATCTCGAACATCGCGGCGACCAGGTCGGAACTCCTTGAAGAAGGCGACCTGCTGGAAGCCCTGGTCGGCACAGTCCTCGAATCGGCTGGATTGCCGGACGGCGGGCTGTCGGTGGCTGGTCTTGGCGACTCGCATCCGGCGATGTGGCGTCTGGTGATCCGGCATCTGGCCGAACGCGAACTGGGTCGCACTGTGTCTTTCTCGATTGCGCAGACCGAACTCGTCCGGCGCCTGGCCGGATCACCCGAGGGTGGCTCGGTTGACCTCGGTGGTGGAGCATCGCTCACCATTGAAGCCGGAACCATTGCGGTCGAAACCGGCAGAACGGATGCTCCGGAAGAAGAAGCGGTGGTTCTGAACGTCCCGGGGATGGTCGAATGGGGCGGGCTGCGGATTTCCACCGAGATCATCGATCCGCCCGAGATTCCAGGTGACGGCATGGTGGCTACGCTCGACCTGGACGCCATCGGCCAGAGCTTGACCATTCGTGGCTGGCAGGCCGGCGACCGGATTCAGCCGTTGGGGATGGACGGCAGCAAGAACCTCCAGGATCTGTTCACCGACAGTTCGGTGCCGCGTTCGAGGAGGCGCCAGATCCCGCTCGTGCTGTCCGGTGACCGCATCATCTGGGTGGCCGGCATGACTGTTGCCCATCCCTTCCGATTGCGTCCGGACACCCGCTCAGCGGTACGTATCACCGCGACACCTGCCCGGTCCGCATAGACTGGAAACAGATGGATCGATCAGCAAAAGTCGGGCAGGTGCTGATCTCCCCTGAAGAACTGGACCGTCGGGTCAGTGAACTCGGGGCTGAGATCAGCCGGGACTACGCAGGCAAGGACCTGGTGATGGTCGGGGTGCTTCGCGGAGCCGTGATTTTCATTGCCGACCTGCTGCGCGCACTCGATGTGCCCTGCGAGATCGATTTCATGGCTGTTTCCAGCTATGGCTCGTCCCGCGATTCATCCGGCGTGGTCCGCATCCTCAAGGACCTTGACGATTCGATCACCGACCGGGACGTGCTCATCGTCGAAGACATCGTTGACTCCGGCCTCACCCTGAACTACCTGATGCGCAACCTGCGGGCTCGCGATCCCGCCTCGATAGAAGTCTGCTCGCTGCTGACCAAACCGGAACGCCGCCGGGTCGAAATCCCCATTAAATATGTCGGATTCGAGATCCCCAACACCTTCGTTGTTGGCTACGGACTCGATTACGCGCAGCGCTACCGCAACCTCGACTATGTGGCCGAGCTTCCGGAAGACTCCGTTCCTACTCTGTAAGTCAGATCAGTCGCCATCTTCTGCCTGCTAGTCTGACTTTTCGGCCTTTACGACCGGACCGTCCGGCGAGGCCATAAACAAAGCAATCCAAGGGCAATTTGAAACGGTTTTTCAAGAGCGCAGCGTTCCCGATCCTGCTGGTCGTAATCCTTGCGTTCGTAGCTCAGCGCGTGATCAGTCCCGACAGCGGCCCCGAGCCGCCGACCTACAACGAGTTCCTTCAGAAGGTCGACAAGGGTGAGATCGAAAAGGTCACGATGAACACCAAGGATAATTCCCTTGATGTGACCGAAGTGAAGGCTGACGGGGCCGAAGGTGACGGTGAGAAGTTCGAGACCGGTTACCCGAACAACACTGAGCAGAGCCTGCTGAACCAGCTCGACTCGAACAATGTCGAGACCACGGTCAAGGGCACCGGTGGCAGTTCCATCCTCTCGATGCTTGTTTACGTGCTGCCGTTCCTGCTGTTCTTCGGCTTCTGGATCTTCCTGATGAACCAGATGCAGGGTGGCGGGTCGAAGGTGATGAGTTTCGGCAAGTCGAAAGCCAAGAAAATGGCTGTTGACGCCCCCAAGATCAACTTCAAGGATGTCGCCGGGGCGGATGAAGCGGTCCAGGAACTTCACGAAATCAAGGAGTTCCTGCAGACCCCGAAGAAATTCCAGGCGCTCGGCGCCCGGATCCCGAAGGGCGTTCTGCTTTACGGACCTCCCGGAACCGGTAAAACCCTCCTTGCCCGGGCAGTCGCCGGTGAAGCGGGAGTCCCGTTCTTCTCGATTTCCGGTTCGGATTTCGTCGAAATGTTCGTTGGTGTTGGTGCCAGCCGTGTCCGCGATCTTTTCGAACAGGCGAAGCAGAGCTCACCGTGCATCATCTTCATGGACGAAATCGACGCGGTCGGTCGCCATCGTGGCGCCGGTACCGGTGGCGGTCACGACGAACGTGAACAGACGCTCAACCAGTTGCTGGTCGAGATGGATGGTTTCGAAGTCAAAGACAACATCATCCTCATCGCCGCTACCAACCGTCCTGACATCCTTGACCCGGCGCTGCTGCGGCCAGGCCGTTTCGACCGGCAGGTCGCGGTTGATCGTCCGGACCGTCAGGGACGCAAGAAGATCCTTGAAGTCCACTCCCGTGGCAAGCCGCTTTCCGGCGAGATCGACCTCGACGCGCTGGCTGGCCAGACACCGGGCTTCACTGGTGCCGATCTTTCCAACCTGATCAACGAAGCGGCCCTTCTGACCGCCCGTTCGAGCAAGAAGGAAATCACCATGCATGAGCTCGAAGAGGGCATCATGCGGGTAATTGCCGGCCCGGAGAAGAAGAACCGGATCATGTCGGAGAAGGAACGGAAGATCACGGCGTATCACGAGATGGGCCACGCGATCGTCGGTCACCTCCTGCCGAACTGTGATCCGGTCCACAAGGTTTCTGTGATCAGTCGTGGCCAGGCACTCGGCTACACGATCTCCCTGCCCGGTGAGGACAAGTTCCTGACCTCGCGGGCGGAACTCACGGAAACCATGGCGATGACCCTTGGTGGCCGTGCCGCCGAAGAAATCGTTTTCGATGAGATCACCACCGGAGCCTCAAACGATCTTGAGAAGGTCACGGCGACCGCCAAGCAGATGGTCATGCGTTTCGGCATGTCCGAGCGTCTCGGCCCGCGGGTCTTCGGACACGATCGCGGCCAGCCTTTCCTGGGCCGTGAGATGGGTTCCGAACCTGATTATTCGGACGAGATCGCTCGTGAAATCGACGATGAGATCCGTCGCATCGTCGAGGGCGCACACCAGACCGCAAGGACCATCCTCGATGAGCGTCGTGAAGACCTCAACCGGATTTCCGAGGTCCTGCTGGTCCGGGAAACGATTGACGCCGATCAGTTCGAAAGGCTGATCGAAGGTGCCAGCGAGGAAGAAGTTTTCCCGCCGGATGCCGAAGTCGAAGAGCCCGAGGACTACCCGACCGAACCCGACCCGGTGAACACACCTTCATCGGAGCCGGGGGCGGAGCCCGGGCCGCCGCGTCCCGGTTATGCCGGTGGGCTCACCGAGACCCATTCGGACGAGACCTGATCCCGCTTCATTAGAGATGCTGAAAGGGCCGCCTTCGGGTGGCCCTTTTCTTTGCAGCGAACCCGGTTGCAGCGGACGCGGGTTGAAAGGGAGCCAGGCGGGAGAGCGTTTCTCGCCATAGCCCGCCAGGATCCATGAAACGCTCTCCCACCTGTCTTCCTCGGGGAGTTCGCGAACCATGGCTCATGGCCGGTCAGGATCCATGAACGCTCTCCCGCCTGTCTCCATCAACGCCCGCGAAGGGCTTCAGGAGGGGAGGGCTGGGAGTCTTCGAGTCACGACCACGCTTGACCCGATCTGGCCCCAGGGGACCGGGTCGGTTTTGCCGGCCCGGCTCCGGTTAAACCGACCCGGAACGGGGGATTCCGAGCAGGCCCGAGCACCGGGTCGACTTTGCCGTCGTCCCTGCGGTGAAACCGACCCGGGGCGCGGGGGCTTTAGGGCGAGGCAGGTTCTGGGTCGACTTTGCCGAGATAGCAACGGCAAAACCGACCCGGACCCCGGGCGCGAGGTTGTGCGACCGAATAACGTCACAGCCGTGGATTCGATTGAAACCGACGTGGTTGTTGTTGGCGCGGGCCTCGCTGGCCTCAGTGCTGCCCGGAAACTGGCGGCGGCCGGCACCAGGGTCGTGGTTCTCGAAGCCCGGGACCGGGTTGGCGGACGCACCCTGAACGAACCGATCGGTGATGACAAGGTCGTGGAACTTGGCGGACAGTGGGTCGGGCCCGGTCAGGACAGGATCCTGAAACTGATTGGCGAACTTGAGCTGGAAACCTTCCCCACCTTCGGGGACGGACTCAGCCTGACCGAACGCCGGGGACGGGTCCGCAGCTACAGCGGCACCATTCCCAAAGCGAATCCGCTGAGCCTGGTCGAAGTCGCCAGGGCACTGCGGAAGATTGGACGCCTGGCCGCAAAAGTGGACCCGGAGAAACCCTGGCAATCCGACCTGGCTCACCTCGACCGGATTACCTTCGACACCTGGATGCGCCGGAATGTGAAAACCAGGGAGGCGCGGGACATGCTGACCCTGGCAATCGAAGCTGTGTGGGCGGCCGAACCCGAAGACATTTCGATGCTCCACATGCTCTTCTACACCGCAGCAGCCGGATCGCTTGACGGTCTGCTCGACACAGAGGGAGGCGCCCAGGATTCGAGGATTGTCGGCGGCTCACAAATGATCTCCACCCGGATGGCCGATCAGCTCGGGGATTCGATCTATCTCAACGCACCGGTGCGGCGCGTACTCTGGTCGGGTGACCAGGTGTTCGTATTGGCGGACGGAATCCAGGTGACCGCCCGGTCGATCGTGGTGGCCCTGCCACCGGTGCTCGCCGGGCGCATCAGTTACGAACCGGGCCTGCCGGCAATGCGTGACGGGATAACCCAGCGGGTGATCCAGGGCAGTGTCATCAAGACAATGTCGATCTACCCGGAACCGTTCTGGCGTGAAGCTGGATATTCGGGTCAGGCAACCAGCTCCGACGGTCCGGTCTCGGTGGTGTTCGACAACTCGCCGCCCGACGGCACTCCCGGGGTGCTGCTCGCCTTCTTCGAAGGCAAAGCCGCCCGTGACGCCGCCGCTCTCTCAAAAGAGGTCAGGCGCCGTCTCGTGGCTGATTCACTGGTCCGGCTGTTCGGTGAAAGGGCCGCGTCGCCCGACAGCTACCTCGAGAAAGTATGGGCCGACGACGAATGGTCCCGGGGCTGTTACGGCGGATATCTGCCACCAGGAGCCTGGACCGCATACGGTCCGGCCCTGCGGGAACCGGTCGGGCCGATCCACTGGGCCGGGGCTGAAACCGCCAGCGAGTGGGCCGGTTACATGGAAGGAGCGATCCAGTCCGGTCGACGGGCGGCCAATGAGATCCTCGAAACAGAAAGCGGAGCGGGCGCATGAAAGTAATGGGAATCGTCAACGTCACCCCGGACTCGTTCTCCGATGGCGGGCTTTATCTCGACGCAGGAAAAGCGATCAGCCATGGGCTCTCACTGGTCGAAGACGGCGCTGACGTGCTCGACATCGGCGGTGAATCAACCCGTCCCGGGGCGGCAGAAGTAACGGCCGAAGAAGAAATCAGTCGGGTGATCCCGGTAATCAAGGGACTCGCCGGAACGGCACCGATCTCGATCGACCCAACCAAAGCTTCGGTTGCGCGCGAAGCGATAGCCGCCGGCGCCACGACCGTGAACGACGTCTCCGGCCTGCGAGCAGACCCGGAAATGGCAACCGTCTGTTCCGAGACCGGGGTGGATGTGGTGGTGATGCACATGATCGGCAGCCCCCGCACCATGCAGGACGACCCCCGGTATGACGACGTGGTGTCGGAAGTCAAGGGATTCCTCCTGGCCCAGGTCGAGCTGGCAATCTCGGCCGGAATCGAGCGGGAGCGCATCTGGATTGATCCCGGCATCGGGTTCGGCAAAACCGTCGATCACAACCTCGCCTTGCTCAAAGCGACCAGGGAGTTCGCGGACACCGGACTGCCGGTGCTGCTCGGGCCGTCACGCAAGACCTTCATCGGCAAGATCGACGGTTCGAAAGAAAGCCATCGCCTTGGCGGAACTATCGCTGCCTGTCTCGAATCACGGCGCGGCGGGGCAGAAATGGTCAGAGTCCACGATGTTGCCCCGGTTGCCCAGGCGCTGCGAATTGCCGACGCAATCGACGAAGCCTGAAATCTGGCTGTAGGTTTCCGGCATGCCATTTTCCGGTTTGCCCAACCCGATGGTCACCATCCAGCTCCGGGGAGTCTCTGTCCACACGAACCACGGGGTGGGGGAGGCCGAACGCGAAGTCGGCCAGCGCATGGTTTTCGACGTCGATCTGTCCCTGCTCGAATGCCCGGCGACCCAGTCAGACGAACTTGACGGCACCATCGATTACAGCGTGGTGACAGAACTCCTGGTCGAAATCGCAACCGAACGCAGCTACCTGACCCTGGAACGGCTCACCGGCGTGATCGCCGAAAGGTTCCTCGACCAGTTCAACGCCACCATGGTTCGGGTGCGGGCCGCAAAGCCGGAACCGCCGATCGCGGTAGTGATGGATGACGCTGCAGTTGAGCTGATCCTGCGCCGGGCCCCCGAGCCGGCGAGCGATTAACCATGGCCGGTGGTACGGGCGAGACGGTCTACCTCGGCCTCGGTTCCAACGTCGGTGACCGTTTCGAGCAGCTGAACGCCGCAATCGCCGGACTGAAATCGGCCGGTGTAAAAATCGAAAAGGTCTCTTCCGCCTACGAAACCGAGCCGGTAGGCGAAATTCTCGACCAGCCGGATTTCCTCAACGCGGCAGTCCGGGTGAGAACGGAACTCGGTCCGGAAGAACTGCTTGACCTGCTCAAAGCGGTCGAAGCCGATCAGGGCCGCCAGCTTGGCCTGCCAAGGCATTCACCTCGAACCATCGACATTGACCTCCTGCTTTACGGCGAACTCGAATACGAATCCGAACGGCTGAAACTGCCACATCGCGAAGTCACCAGCCGCAGGTTCGTCCTGGTTCCATTGCTGGAACTGGCCCCCGACCTGTCCCAGCCCGACGGCAGCCGACTTGCCACAGCCCTTGAAGCGCTTCCAGAAGGACAGGAAGTCCGTCTGGCCGGAACCCTCGCTGCTTAGGCTCTGAGCGGTTCGAGCCATTCGGCCGGCAGGCCAGGTGGCATCTCGCCGGCGTAATCAGGCACTAGTTGCAGGGCGAGCTTGCCGATCGGCCGGTTTTCGATTGCCGGACGCAGGTCATCGACCGACATGGCGAGCGCGAGGGAGGGGGCGATCTGGAAATCAGCCGCATTCGGTTCGGGGTTGCCAAGGGTGCCATCAGCTACCCAGGCGTCGAAACGATCCAGCATCGCAGGAAGCGAAGCGATGCCGGCCTTCACGTTCTCGTCAGTCGCCTTGTTGAAATGTGCCGAGGCGGCGACCAGCGGCCAGGCAGTTTTGGTCGCAACCGGTATCGGGATACCCGTATGTGAGCCTTCGAGGTAGCTGCCCATGGCACTGCCATTGCGTTTCAGCAGCCACCAGAGAATCTGGCGGATCGGATGCTGAAGCTCTTCGTCGCCGACCCGTTCGGCTTCGAGGACCGACTGGCGCACCGCTGGATCGGCCGGGAGCAATGACGGATCTGGCACGAGACGGTCAAGCTCACGGGCGATCGGGCGGGATCCCTGAACCCGCGCGTCGTCGATCTTGAGGGCGGGAACCGTGACCCCGGAAAAGCCGTTCAGCCGCAATGCCCCTTTGGAGATGATCGGCAGCAGATCCACCCGTTTGAACGGAATCGATTTGTGTTCGAGCATCAACGCGACGGAAAGCGCCGGGTGCGAACCAGGGATCGTGTAAAGCTTCGCCTCTCTCATTGTGCAGATACTAAGCGGCCCGGGTGGATTGCCGGACATCGCTCTGGAATGTCCGGCAATGTCCCGAAGTCCCGAGTCCTGCGACACTCTTACCGATGCTTCTAGCTATTGATGTGGGAAACACCCAGACGCACGTGGGCGCATTCAGGGGAAAGTCTCTTTCCGAGCACTGGCGTTTCCAAACCCGGGCCGGGGCAACCGGCGATGAACTCGCCGAACGACTTTCCGGACTGATGAACTTGCGGGACGTCGGATTCGATGATCTCGAAGGCGTAGTCGTTTCCTCGGTGGTGCCACCACTCGGCAACGAATACCGGCGACTGGCCGAACGTTACCTCGACGTCGATTGCCTGATAGTTGGCCCCGGGATCAAAACCGGCATGGCGATCGAGATTGACAGTCCGACCGAAGTCGGGGCCGACCGGCTGGTCAACGCGATCGCCGCATACGACCAGGTCGGCGACGTTTGCGTCGGCGTTGATTTCGGTACGGGCATCAACTTCGATGCGGTGTCCGCCAACGGCGCATACCTCGGCGGCGCGATCGCTCCGGGGGTGGAAATTTCCCTTTCGGCCCTGACCGAACGGGCCGCCCGCATCTCAAGGATCGACCTTGATGCACCGAAGAACGCGATCGGGACCAACTCCCGGACCGCGATCCAGTCGGGCGTGCTCTTCGGATTCGCCGGACTGGTCGACGGCATTGGCCGGCGCATAAACCGTGAACTTGGTGGAAACGCCCGGTTCATCGCAACCGGTGGCTTCGCGTCGACCATCGTGCCGTTCACCGAAACGATCACCGAGATCGACGATCTGTTGACCCTCAAGGGTCTGCGAATCATTTTCGAGCGGAATCGTGCCTGACCGCCCCGCCCTGACCGACCCCTTCGAGATCGGCGGAATCACCATCTCGAACCGCGTGCTGCTGGCACCGCTGGCCAGTATCGGCAACTGGTTCGTGCGCCTCCAGGCCCGTCGATTCGGGGCCGGACTTGCCGTGTCCGAAATGGTTTCCAGCTACGGGCTTCATTACGGCAACGAAAAAACGATGACCGAACTGATGCGAATCCACCCGGACGAGCACCCTGTCTCAATGCAGCTGTTCGGAAACTCGCCCGAAGCGATGAAGTCAGGGGCCGAGATCGCCGCCCGTTCAGGGGCCGACCTGATTGACATCAACATGGGCTGCCCGGTTCCCAAGGTCCGGAAAACCGGGGCTGGTGCCGAACTCCTTTCCGATCCGGAACTCGCCCTTGAAGTCGCCCGCGCGGCGGCTGAAGGATCCGGGCTGCCGGTCACCGTGAAAATCCGTTCCGGCCTGATGCCGGGCGATCGATCGGGCTTTGACCTGGCCGTTCGCCTGGTTGAAGAAGCGGATGTCGCCGCAATCGGTTTCCATCCGCGGGTCGCGAAGCAGGGTCACAAAGGCCAGCCGGATTACGCGATGGCCCGCGAACTGTCGGAACGGATCGAGGTCCCGATGATCATCTCCGGCGGTCTCAGCTCCGCCGATGCCGCCCGTGTCGCTTACGAAGAGTCGGGTGCGGCGGCGGTAATGATTGCCCGTGGCGCCCTCGGTTACCCCTGGGTTTTCTCCGAGCTCACCGGTCAGCGCATCGAACCGCCAAAGCGGGACGAGATCATGGATGAGCTGCTCTGGGTGATGGACTGCGCCGAAGACCACATGGGTCCCGACCGGGCCGGCCGTTACCTGCGCAAGTTCTACCCCTGGTACCTGGAGCGCCTCGATGTGCCCAAATTGACCAAGAACGAGCTTTGCCAGACAGCCGGGCTCGACCGGGCCCGTGAAATCGTCCGCGAAATCCGCGATGGGGAGCCGGTCGCAGTATGAGCCTCACGGAACGGACAGAAGCATGGCGGATGAAAGGCAAACTGGTCGATTTCCGCGGACATTCGATTCAGACCTTCCATCAGGCCGGTGAAGGGCCGTTGCTGGTCCTGCTCCACGGGTTCCCGACCAGTTCGTATGACTGGCGCCACACCATCAAACGGATGCCGGACCGGGCGATCCTCGCTTTCGACTTTCTTGGTTTCGGGCTTTCCGACAAGCCCCGTGACCATTCGTACACTTTGTCCTGGCAGGCCGATCTGACTGAAGAACTGGTCAGGCAGTACGCCAACGACGGACCGGTTTATGTCTGCGCGCACGACCTCGGCACTTCGGTCGCTACCGAGCTTCTGGCCAGGGACCTCGCCGACGAACTCGAGTTCGACCTGGCCGGCATGCTGCTCTTCAACGGTTCGATCCTGATCGAACGGGCAAATCCGACCCTGGCGCAGAAGCTGCTTCGCGGACCGTTCGGACCGCTGGCTGCACGCTTCGCCAACGAGTCGTTCTTTCGCCGGCAGTTCGCATCAATCTTCTCTTCCGGTCATCCGGTAAGCGACGACGATGCGTCCGACAACTGGTCGCTGCTGACTTACAACGAAGGCAACCGCTTGGGACACAAGCTCGTTTCTTACATGAATGAACGGGAGATCTACGCCGACCGCTGGCACGGAGCGGTCAAGAACTGGAATGGCGACCTGCGCCTGATCTGGGGCATGAAAGACCCGGTTGCGGTGCCAGAAGTGATGGAAGGCCTGCTGGAACTCAGGCCCGACCTGCCGGCACGCAGATTCAGCGATATCGGCCACTATCCGCAGGTTGAGGATCCGGCCCGATTCACCGCCGCCCTTGCCGAGTCCATGGCTGCATCGGAAGGCTCGTTATAATCGCGCGTCCGTTGCCCTTTCAGCACCCCACGGGTCGCTGGTCAAGGGCGTTATTTGCAGGGCCGCAGCAGTATCCACCGGCCATCCAAGAGAGGTTGATGCCAAGTGAGTCGCACGTCTGAAATCACCCCAGAAGGTCTTATCAAGCTTGAAGAAGAGATCGAGCATCTCTCGACGGTTCGTCGTCGTGAGGTATCCGAACGTATTCGTGAAGCCCGCGATTTCGGCGATATTTCCGAAAACGCCGAATATGACGACGCCAAGAACGAGCAGGCCCAGCTCGAAGGCCAGATCAGCCAGCTCGAAGAACGCCTGCGCCGTTCGACCGTGGTCGAAGAAGGTGGCAAGGACACCGGATCGGTCGGATTCGGCTCGATCGTCCACATCAAGGACCAGGACAGCGGCGACTCCCGGAAGTTCCAGATCGTCGGATCGACCGAAGCCAACCTGGCTGAAGGCAAGCTTTCTTCCGAGTCACCGATTGGTTCCGCGCTGATTGGCGGCAAGGTAAACGAGATCGTCAAGGTTCCGGCGCCCAAAGGCACCGAGAAGCAGTTCAAGATCACCAAGATCGAAGCTTCCTGAGCTGATGATTCCGGTTCATTCTGGGGCCGGGACCCAATGACCGAGCCTCAAGACAAGCCCGAGATCAGCACCCTGCTGGCCGAGAGGCGGCAGAAGCTCGAGCGTCTGCGCGACGCGGGCATTGATCCTTTCCCGCACAGCTTCGAGGGACGGGAAGACATCAGCCGGGTACTCGAGGCCCACGAAGGCCTGGAGGCCGGCACCGAAACCGAATCGGTCCACCGGGTGGCGGGCCGTATCGCCGGGCGTCGTGGTCATGGCAAAGCGGCCTTCATCGACCTGCGTGACGTTTCCGGCCAGATCCAGCTTCACGCCAAAGCGGACGTGCTCGGCGACAGTTTCGCTTTGCTCGATGATCTTGATCTTGGCGACATCATCGGGGTTGAAGGCCGTGCGGTCGTCACCCGCCGCGGTCAGCTTTCGATCGAAGTCAAGGACTGGCAGATCCTGGCGAAGTCCCTGCGGCCGCCGCCGGACAAGCATTCGGGTCTCGAAGACACCGAGACCCGCTATCGCCGCCGCGAACTTGACCTGATCGCCAACGAGTCAAGCCGCGAGATTTTCCGGATCAGGGCCCGCACGGTTGCCGAAACCCGGCGCTGGCTTGACGATCACGGTTTCTTCGAAGTTGAGACACCGGTGCTCCAGCCGCTCTATGGCGGGGCGCTGGCCAAGCCTTTCACCACGCACCACAATGCCCTGGACCGCAAGCTGTACCTGCGTATCGCCACCGAGCTTTACCTGAAGAGGTGCGTTGTCGGCGGTATCGACAAGGTTTACGAGCTGGGCAAGGATTTCCGCAACGAGGGCATTTCGATGAAGCACAACCCCGAGTTCACGATGCTCGAGTGGTACGAGGCCTACGCCGATTACAGCGATACGGCAAAGAACCTGGAGACCCTCGTTTCCGATGTTGCGATGAAGGTTCTCGGCACGACCCAGATCGAACGCGATGGCCGCATGATCGAACTGGCGCCCGATTGGCATCGGATCACCCTGCGCGACGCGATCCTCAAGGAATCAGGCATCGACATCGAGAAAGAAACCACCCGGGAGTCGCTGGCTGCCGCAATGAGCGTCGAGCTTGATGACACGGTGGGCTGGGGCAAGCTGGTTGACACCCTTTTCTCGAAGAAGGTCGAGCCTAAACTGGTCGAACCGACTTTCATCCTCGATTATCCGGTCGAGCTTTCACCTTTCGCCAAAGCCCATCGTGACCGGCCCGGAGTGGTTGAGCGCTGGGAAGCATTCATCGGCGGAGTCGAGATCGCGAACTCGTTCACCGAGCTGAACGATCCCGATGAGCAACGGCGTCGTTTCGAGCAGCAGGCCGAAGAACTGGCCCGCGGTGACGACGAGGCCCAGCCTTACGATGAAGCTTTCATCCAGGCACTCGAACAGGGCATGCCGCCAACTGGCGGCGTCGGACTCGGAATCGACCGTCTGGTCATGATGCTGACCAGCACATCTTCTTTGCGGGAAGTCGTTTTGTTTCCCGCAATGCGTGATTAACAACTGAAAACCTCCGGGACGGTACTCTCGGATAAGACTTCGTTTACACGTCAAACGCTCCCGGGAGGGTCCATGAACGAGAACAACCGCAAGCTTCACGACCTTGGACAGAGCCTCTGGGTCGACAACATCACCCGCGGCACCCTGGACGACGGCACACTCCGTAACTACATCGACCAACTTTCGGTAACGGGACTGACCTCAAACCCGACGATTTTCCAGAAGGCGATCTCGGGCGGCAGCGATTACGACGAACAGATCGCCGAGCTTTCAGGAAACGTTTCCGACCCTGAGCAGATCTTCTTCGAACTGGCGATCGCCGACCTGCGTCGGGCCGCTGACGAGTTCAAGGAAATCCATGAACGCACGGCCGGAGTCGATGGCTTCGTTTCGCTTGAAGTCTCCCCGCTGCTCGCCGATGACACCGAAGCCACGATCAGCCAGGCCGCAGACCTTCACGCCCGCGCTGACCGCAAGAACCTCTACATCAAGATCCCGGGAACCCCGGCAGGCCTGCCAGCGATCGAAGAGACGATCTTCAGCGGGATCCCGGTCAACGTAACCCTGCTTTTCTCGACCGAGCAATATCTTGCTGCGGCCGACGCTTACCTGAAGGGGATCGAACGCCGGATCGAAGCGGGCCTTGATCCTGCGGTGCTTTCCGTCGCGTCGCTTTTCATCAGCCGTTGGGATGCCGCCGTGATTGACGACGTTTCGCCTGAACTCCGGGCGAAACTCGGGATCGCCGTTGGCCAGCAGGCCTATGCGGCCTACCGTGACCTGATCGCCAGCGACCGTGTCCAGCGCCTCGCGAATGAGGGTGCCCGGGACCAGCGCCTGCTGATGGCCAGCACCGGCACCAAGGATCCC
>JBAUOE010000177.1:0-3373 GCA_049579585.1 Solirubrobacterales bacterium
CCTGAGAACCGTGGCCCGACCAGACCTGATCACGAACGCAATTGGTGGAATCCGTGCTCACATCGCGGCCGCGCGTGGTCGTGATCCCGCCACCGGCACCGTCTCGACCGTCTAGATCCTGGTCACCTGGCCCGGGGTTCAGGCCCTGCTGGCATACCGGCTGGCCCACCGCCTCTGCGCGGCCGGGGTGCCTTTCCTGCCGCTGCTCATTTCTTACGTGAGCCGCTCGATTACCGGCATCGAGATTCATCCGAAGGCCGTGATCGGCCAGGGGTTTTTCATCGACCACGGGGCAGGTGTCGTGATTGGAGAAACGGCGGAGATCGGTGACAACGTGACCCTCTATCAGGGGGTTACCCTGGGCGGCACGGGGTTCCAGGCTGGCAAACGTCATCCGACGATTGAAGACAACGTGACGATCGGTTCAGGGGCCAAGCTGCTCGGGCCGATAACCGTCGGTCACGGGGCCAAAGTGGGCGCCAACTCCGTAGTGGTCGAGGATGTTCCCGCCTGCTCGACAGTAGTCGGCAATCCCGGTCACCCTGTCCGGATCGAAGGCCGGAAGGTCGAAGGTCCCGACGCTGACTGGATTCACCTGCCGGACCCGCTTCAGGATGCCGTCAAAACCCTTTCCGCCCGGATCAAGACCCTGGAAAAGCAGATTGCGGAACTTTCAGGAGAAGACGACCCCGACGTTGAAGAGCCGGTTACCAAGCCGCGCAAAGGCCGATCGTCGGCTGGCGGCTGAACGGCCCCGGGCCCCGGAGCCACCGCCGGACACATCTATATCCTCGGTTGGTGACCGCAGCAGGAACATCCACCAAGACTTTCAGTTAGTGGAGGCCGTTACGGACACGAATTCCGGCCTCAACCCACCCCAGCAGCAGGCGGTTGAGCATGGTGCCGGGCCGCTGCTGGTCATCGCTGGTGCCGGATCCGGCAAAACCCGGGTCCTGACCCATCGGATCGCCCATCTGCTGGCCAGCGGTCAGGCCCGTCCCGGCGAGATCCTCGCGATCACATTCACCAACCGGGCGGCTGCCGAGATGCGGGACCGGGTTGAAGAACTGGTTGGCCGACACGCCCGGGCGATGTGGGTAACCACCTTTCACTCGGCCTGCGCCCGCATGCTCCGGGCCGATGCTGAACGGCTCGGCTATTCGAAGTCATTCACGATCTATGACCAGGCTGATTCCCTGCGGATGATCAAACGGGTGATGGAAGAACTGGACATCGACCCGAAGCGGTTCCCGGCGAGGGCGATCCAGTCAGGCATTTCCGGTGCCAAGAACGAACTGCTCGACTCGGTTTCGTACGCAGAACGTCAAGGCTCGTATTTCGAGGACACGGTCGCCAGCGTCTATGAGCTTTACGAGAAACGAATGGTTGAGAACAACGCCATGGATTTCGACGACCTGCTGGTCCGCACCGTCAACGTGCTGGAACTGTTCGAATCGGTGCGGGATCGCTGGCGACGGGCCTTTCGATACATCCTGGTCGACGAGTACCAGGACACCAATCACGCTCAGTACCGTTTTCTCCAGCTTTTGGCCGCCGAGCACCGCAACCTCACGGTTGTCGGGGACGAAGACCAGTCGGTCTACGGGTTCCGGCACGCCGATATCCGCAACATCCTTGATTTCGAAAAGGACTTTGCCGACGCCACGGTGGTGAAGCTAGAGCAGAACTATCGTTCCACCCAGACCATCCTTACCGCAGCGAACGCAGTCGTCGAAAACAACCGTGACCGTCGCCCGAAGAAACTCTGGACCGACGCTGGCCAGGGCGACGAGATCGAAGTGGTCCGTCTCGGCGATGAACACGAAGAAGCCCGCTGGGTTGCCGGTGAGGTCGAACGCCTGATCGAAAGCGAAGGTGTCGGCGTCGACGAAATCGCCGTCTTTTACCGAACCAACGCGATGAGCAGGGTGGTTGAAGACACCCTGGTCCGTTTCGGAACGCCGTATCAGGTGATCGGCGGCACCAAGTTCTATGAACGGGCGGAAATCAAGGACGCGGTCGCGTACCTCCAGTACATCTCCAATCCCCGTGACTCGGTGTCCTTCAGCCGGATTGTCAACATGCCGAAACGTGGCATTGGCAACACCAGCCAGTCAAGGATCATGGCCCACGCGAACACCACCGGAGAAGACATCTGGGACATCGCCCAGTCCGCCGAAACCGTCCCCGGGCTTGGCACCGCCGCGATCCGGGCGGTGACCGAATTCCAGTCGACGATGTCCGGACTGCGGGCGAAAGCGGAACGTTCGCCCGTTTCGGAAACGCTCGAAGCGATCCTCACCGAAACCGGATACCTCGAGTCGCTCGAGGCCGAACGTACGATCGAGGCCGAAGGCCGGGCGGAAAACCTGCGCGAACTGATCGGCGTCGCGACCGAATTCGACGCCAACCGGGCGATCGAGGGCGAGAGCGAAGTTTCCGCCCTGGACGAATTCCTCCAGCAGATATCGCTCTACACCGACCAGGACACACTCGGAACCGAGGAATCCCTGCTCACTTTGATGACCCTCCACAACGCGAAGGGCCTCGAGTTCAACACGGTCTTCATCGTTGGCATGGAAGATGGCGTGTTCCCGCATTCCCGCGCGCTTGACGAAGGCGAAGAAGAGGAAGAGCGACGGCTTTGTTACGTCGGCATCACCCGGGCCCGTGAACGGCTCTACCTGACCAGCGCCCGCACCCGCCGGCTTTACGGCGGACATGCCGAATCGACAATGCCTTCCCGTTTCCTGGATGAACTTCCGGCGTCACTGACCCATCATCAGGGTTCGCAGGTCGGGGGCGGCCTTGGCAGCTCACGCAGCTATGGGTCGCTGGGGTCGGGTTTCAATCCCGGTGCCGGTGACTTCCAGCCGGCAGACCCGATCCAGCCGTCGACCGCCGTCGAAGTTTCGGTTGGCGACGACGTACTTCACGCTTCGTTCGGTGAAGGGGTCGTCATCGGCTCCGAACCGGGCGGGGTGATTATCGTTCGGTTTTCCGCCGATGGCACCGAACGCAAACTCATGGCCGAATACGCGCCGATACAGAAGAGGTGAGACAGACTTTGCCGGCCAAAACGATTGATGGCAAACAGGTATCCCAACTGGTCCGAGACCGGGTCGCGGTTGAAGTCGCCGACTTCGTGGCCGGTGGCGGTCACGTTCCGACCCTGGCCACAGTCCTGGTTGGCGCGGACCCCGCATCCGAAATTTACGTCGCCAACAAGCACAAGGCATGCGAAGCGGCAGGCATGCGCTCCGTTCATCACGGACTGCCGGCGGATATCCCGCAGGCTGAACTGGTCGAACTGGTCAAGAGCCTCGGGCAGGACGACGGGGTCGATGGAATTCTGGTTCAGCTGCCCTTGCCG
>JBAUOE010000178.1:0-14205 GCA_049579585.1 Solirubrobacterales bacterium
CGCAGGGCGTCGGTGGCGTTCTTGAGTTCGCGCTTCACCTTGCGGTCATTGGTGACCGATTCGGCGACGCTGGCACGGTTCGAAGAAACCCGGCCATAAGCCTTGCGGCCAGCGAAGTACGCAGCGGCCAGGCTGTCTCGAAGCTCTTCGTCTTCAATCAGACGGCGGACGTACTGGTTTTCGCGGGCTGCGGAATAAGCCTGCCCGGCTTTACTTGAGATGTCTTTAGGCATTTCGTCCCTCGCTTGATCTTGTGAACTGTTTTTCGAGAATACCGGCAAACCGCTATTTGGGTTCCAAAGCGATTTCCAGTGCCTCACTGACTTTTCCGGCGTACGTGAATTCGATGATCGCCCGTTCGTGTTCCGGGATCTCGTCGACGTCGCCTTCGTTACGGCTCGGCAGGATTACCAGCTTGATGCCGGCCCGCTGCGCTGCAAGTGATTTTTCCTTGACTCCACCGATCGGCAGTACCTGGCCGGTCAGGGTGACTTCGCCAGTCATGGCGACATCGTTTCTCACCGGGCGCCCGGTGATCAGGGAGACCAGGGCGACAGTCATGGCGACCCCGGCCGACGGTCCATCCTTGGGTACCGCTCCGGCCGGCACATGGATGTGGATGTCATGGCGAGCGAACCATTTTTCGTCCGCGTCGGGCGTGACTTTCTGCGCGTTGGCGCGAACATAGGAGAGCGCAGCCTGGGCTGACTCCCGCATGACATCGCCGAGCTGGCCGGTAATGACGAGCTTGCCAGTGCCAGGCATCGCGGTCGCTTCGATGAAGAGAACGTCTCCTCCGGTCGGTGTCCACGCGAGGCCGGTTGAAACACCCGGGACCTTGGTCCGGCGGCGGCTCTCGAAGAAGACCCGGCGGCGGCCCAGCAGTTCACGGACCTTCTTGCCCGAAACCTTGACCTTCTTGCCTTTGCCGTCATTCTCGGCAAATACCCGCGCTACCTTGCGGCAAACCGTGCCGATCTCGCGTTCGAGGTTGCGGACCCCCGCTTCGCGCGTGTATTCCTCGATGATCGCGGTCAGGGCCGGGTCGGTGAAGGCGATGTTCTTCGCTTTGAGGCCGTTCGCCCTGATCTGGCGGGGCACCAGGTACCGGCGGGCGATGTGGCGTTTCTCATCCACCGTGTAGCCGGCCAGCTGAATCATCTCCATGCGATCACGCAGCGGCCCGGGAATGGTGTCGAGCACGTTCGCAGTGGCAATGAAAAGCACATCGGAAAGGTCGAAACTGATGTCGAGGTAATGGTCCCGGAAGGAGTCGTTCTGGGCGGGATCGAGCACCTCGAGCATCGCCGAGCTCGGGTCCCCCCGGTAGTCGGAACCCATCTTGTCGATTTCGTCAATCATGAAAACGGGATTGCGGGATCCGGCGTCACGCAACGCCCTGATTATCGTCCCCGGCAGGGCGCCGATGTAGGTCCGCCGGTGTCCACGGATCTCGGCTTCATCGCGCATTCCACCAACCGAGATTCGTTCGAATTCACGACCGAGCGCCCGGGCTATCGACTTGCCAAGGCTCGTTTTGCCAACACCGGGAGGGCCGACGAAGCAGAGGATCGGGCCTGGGGAATCCGGGTTCAGCTTGCGAATCGCCAGGTATTCAAGGATGCGATCCTTGATCTTCTCCATGTCGTAGTGATCGTCGTCGAGCACCTTTTTCGCGTGTTCGATGTCGAGGTTGTCAACCGTGTTCTTGTCCCAGGGCAGGTCAACCAGCCACTCGAGGTAGGTACGGATCACCCCGTGTTCGGCCGCTGCCGGCGGAAGCTTTTCCAAACGTGACAGTTCGCGGTCGGCCGCTTTCAGCGCGTGCTCGGGCAGGTTTGCTTCTTCGATCCGCTCCCGCAGTTCGTTCGCTTCAGCGAGCTGCTCATCTTCTTCACCAAGTTCGGCCTGAATCGCCTTGAGCTGCTCCCGCAGGAAATATTCACGCTGGCCCTTGTCGATCGACGACTGGACTTCCGACTGAATCTGTGATCCGAGCTGGATCACTTCAAGTTCGCGGGCCAGAATCTCGGAAAGCATGCGCAGGCGTTTCGCGACATCGACCTCTTCGAGGAGCAACTGTTTCTCTTCGGTCGAGATTCGCAGCGCGCCCGCGATCAGGTGCGACAGGGCCGAGGGGTCATCGACGTTGGTGACTGCCAGCTGGAGTTCTTCCGGCAGGTACGGGATTTGCTCGATGATTTCCGAGAATGTCCGCTGGACGTTCCTGGTGAGCGCTTCAAGCTCGGGGGTCGGATCGACCTGATCCGGCATTTCGGAGATGCGGGCGACCAGATATGGCTCTTCGGCAAGGTAAGTGCCGAGCCGGACCCGCTGACTGCCCTGAACCAGTACCCGGATCGTTCCGTCGGGCACCTTGAGCATGCGGGTAACCACGCCGACCACACCCACGTCGAATAGCTGGTTCGGCCCCGGAGTGTCTTCTTCTGGCTCGCGGGAAGCGACCATGACCAGCATGCGGTTGCCGGCCAGAACATCGTCAACGAGCTTTATCGACCGTTCCTGACCGACCCCGAGCGGGGCGAGCGAATCGGGGTAAGCAACGGTGTCCCTGAGTGGCAATACCGGCATTGCTTCCGGAAGAGCTTCGCTGGCCCGGATTGCCTCCTCTTCGTCTCCGCTCTCAACCACCTGAAGCACCGGAACCGAGCCCGCTTTCACGGACCCGCCGGTGACGCTTTCGCCTGTTTTGTCGTGTTCGTCAGCCATCGATCTCAGGCTTTCCGCTGGCCCGGTCGATGGGAACCCGCCTGGTCACTTCGGTTTCGTCACGCAGGGGCAGGTCAACCCGCAGGATGCCGTCTTCGTAGTTGGCGGTTGCTTTGTCCGCGTCAACATCCACCTGAAGCTCAACCACGTGGTGAAATGGACCGGTCGGGATCTCTACCTGCTGGTAGACCCGGCCTTCGGTTTCCTGAACGGCACGCTCGCCGACCACGGTCAGCTGGCGTCCGCTGATCTCGATTCCCACGGTAGCCAGTTCGATCCCGGCGAGGTCACATTTGACGACTGCCCGCTGGGGTTCGCCGCAGTAATAGACGTCGACGTTGGGAGCGAATCCGGTGACCCGTCGGCTGGTGTAGGTGGACCTGCCCCAGGAACCGCTGAGCATTTCGTCCATCTCACGTCGCATCCGGGCAAAGTTGGCAAAGAGGTCGCGGTCAGACATGAATCCATAGCTTAGGGACCGGGCCCGGTTGCATCACCTGCTCAGATCTCGATCCGCATGCCTTCGAAGGCGACCTCGGCCGGCCCTTCGTACTTGCCTTTGGCTTCGGCAAGTGCCCATTCGGCACTGAGCTCATCGGAGATGTGGGTGATGAGCAGCTGTTTCGCTTTCGCCGCCTCGGCATGTTCCCCCGCTTCGGATGGCGTCAGGTGCCCGCGGATGCCGGTCCGTTCGGGCCGTGGCAGCGTTGCTTCAGCGATCAGCAGATCGGTTTCTTTCGCGAATTCGACCAGGGCGTCGTTTGGCCGGCAGTCGGCGCCGTAGGTGATGCGGGGGCAGGACGGTCCGGTGATGCCCATGGCGAAGGTCTGGGTGTAGTGCGGGACTTCCCGGAACGAAACCGTCAGTGAATCGACCGTGACCGTTTCCGACGGGTCGTACTCAGTGAGGTTGAAGGCATCCTCGATCAGGTTCTTCATGCCGAAGGTCGAACCGAGGGTGCGAAAGGTTTCGCGGGAGCCCGGCGGCGCATAAAGCGGCGGCCGCGATGGATGGTCGGTGCCGGGCCAGCGATCCACCGGCACAGGCTGCTGACGGGGCGCGTGGGTCAGTGCGAAGGCATATGGCACCAGGTCCATGAAGTGGTCCGCATGCAGGTGGGAGATGAAGATCGCGTCGACGTCGACGTAGTCGTGGTAGCTCCGCAATTTGCCGAAGACCCCGTTGCCGCAATCCAGCAGGATTACGGTTCCACTTTGGGACACCAGATATCCGCTACAGGCGCCTCCAGCGTCCTGCCAAGCGGGCGACTTTCCGAGAACCGTCAGCTCCATGCAAAGGCAGGTTATGCCTCAGGCCGTTCCGCCGCATGCGGGCTCTTGATTTGGGCGGTCAGATTCAGCCCGGTGGCGGGTCCTGGCGGTCAGCCGTTCGGGGTTGACCAGCGTGGCGGGCGCATCAGCAGGACGGGCTGCCGGGGCGGAACCAGGCCTTCGGGACGGTCGGCCCGGAAGGTCCCGCAGGGTTCCTCGAGGTCGAGCGCACAGAGCATCTTCCGGCGGAAATAACAGTCTTCGCACTTGGGGGTGTCTGTCTTGCGAGCGGCCACCTGAGCATCCAAGCAAGTGCGTGGAAGTGTGGTCGTCCCGGAACCCGCAAATCGCAGCTTTCTTTTTTACAACTCTGCAACAAGTCCGCATTTTGGGGGGTCGGAAAAAGCAGGTCGGGGGGAGAAGTTTGCACGCCGGAGAATTATGCGCGGCCGGTGACGAGCTCGGGCCCGGCAACCTGCCGCCCCCACCAGTCGAACCAGCTTTCCGCAAGTTGGGAGAACTCATTGTCAGAGAGTCCCCAGGTGCTCAGCGTGAGGGTCAGAGTTCCGGTTTCCCCGCTTGCCAGCGGCGGGGTGTTCGAAAGCACCATCAGTCCGTATCCCAGGTCGTCGGTAGCGACAACCCGGGTGTGACGACCGTCGAACCAGACCTCTCCTGGCAGCCTGGCCAGCAGGGATGCCGAAACCTCGGTGCCGTTGCCCTCACCTGTGAGGTAAAGCGTGCGGCGCTCCTCTCCGGTGTGGTCCTCGACGTAGCGGCGCAATTGATGGAAGAAGGCGATCCAGCCTTCTTTCATCAGGTCGACCTCCCCGTCGTCGGGGTCATCTCCCGGCTGCACTGCCCGTATCAGCGAGTTTTCCCCGGAGGCCGCGACTTCGAGGTACATGCCACCAAGCCCTTCGGAGGTCAATCGCATTCGATCGTGTTCGACCACCGGGTTGTCAATGAATATGAACCGGATCTCATCGGCCAGCGCCTCGGCATCCCAGCCGAACCAGCAGACGATCTGTGCGACGTCGGTGATCGCTTTCCAAAGGCGAGCCGGGGCTACCCGGGTTTCAACGGAAACTTCGTACGGAGTCGGCATGAACCAAACCTATCCGCAGCCAGCCAAAACCTCCAGGCCCCAGGTTCCGGGTCGGTTTTACCCCCGCCAGGTTTCGTTCTGGATCGGAAATTTCGGAGATAGCAGTAAATAACGGGCCAGAACCCCGAGGCGCCGACCTGCAAAAGCAAGGGCCGCCCTTTCGGGCGGCCCTTGCGGAGACAGCTAGCTCTGAGTCAGCAGCCTTAGTACCGGTAGTGGTCTGACTTGTACGGGCCTTCGACCGGGACGCCGATGTAGTCGGCCTGTTCCTTCGACAGTTCGGTGAGCCGGACACCAAGCGCATCGAGGTGGAGCCGGGCGACCTTCTCGTCGAGGTGTTTCGGCAGGACGAATACACCGATGTCGTACTGGTCGGCTTTGGCGAACAGTTCGATCTGCGCCAGCACCTGGTTGGTGAAGGAGTTCGACATCACGAAGCTCGGGTGTCCGGTGGCGTTGCCGAGATTCAGCAGGCGTCCTTCGGAGAGCACGATGATCGAGTGACCGTCCGCGAATTGCCATTCGTGGACCTGCGGCTTGATCTCGATGCGGTTGATTCCTTCGATCTTTTCGAGCCCGGCAATGTCGATCTCGTTGTCGAAGTGGCCGATGTTGCCGACGATCGCCTGGTGTTTCATGCGGCTCATCTGGTCGGCAACGATGATGTCCTTGTTGCCGGTGGTGGTGATGAAGATGTCAGCGGTTTCGAGGACGTCTTCGAGGGTTGCCACCTGATAGCCCTGCATTGATGCCTGGAGGGCACAGATCGGATCGATCTCGGTGATGATCACGCGTGCTCCCTGGGCGCGCAGCGATTCAGCGCTGCCCTTGCCGACGTCACCGAAGCCGCAGACAACGGCTGTTTTGCCGGAGATCATGACGTCGGTTGCCCGGTTGATGCCGTCGATCAGCGAGTGACGGCAGCCGTAGAGGTTGTCGAACTTCGACTTGGTGACCGAGTCGTTGACGTTGATCGCGGCGAAGAGCAGATCGCCCTTTTCCTTCATTTCGTAGAGACGCATCACACCAGTGGTGGTCTCTTCGGTGACGCCCATGACGCCCTTGGAGAGCTCGGTCCACTTGGTCGGCTCGTTGGCGACCGAGTCCGTCAGCATCTGGAGTACGACGCGGAACTCTTCGGCATCAGCGGTCGATGGATCCGGCACGGTGCCGGACTTCTCGTACTCGACGCCTTTGTGGATCAGGAGGGTGGCGTCGCCACCATCGTCGAGCAGCATGTTCGGGCCGACAGATCCGTCGGCGCCGACGCTGGGCCAGGTGAGGGCCTGGTCAGTACACCACCAGTATTCCTCGAGCGTTTCACCTTTCCAGGCGAATACGGGAACACCCTGGGGGTCTTCCGGGGTTCCGTTCGGACCCACGGCGATCGCGGCGGCGGCGTGATCCTGGGTGGAGAAGATGTTGCAGCTTGCCCAGCGCACGTCGGCGCCGAGAGCGGTGAGAGTTTCGATCAGGACCGCGGTCTGCACAGTCATGTGAAGCGAACCGGTGATCCGGGCTCCCGCCAGCGGTTTGGAGTCGGCGAACTCGCGCCTTGTCGACATCAGGCCGGGCATTTCGTGCTCGGCGAGACGGATTTCGTTGCGGCCATATTCAGCCAGGCTTAGATCTGCAACCTTGAAGTCGTTTTCGGTGATCGTGGCGTTGTTACTCATACTCGGCTCTGGTTCTCCTAAGTTCGGGGGGGCAATCACGCTACCATTCGGGCTGACCCATGGGTTCAACCGAACGTACATCCCAGCTATCGGCATCACCCGATCTTTTCGAGAGTTCTTTCCTGAACTTCTTTTCGCGGGTACATCCAGCTATACCCGCGGTGATCTTCATTCCAATCATCGGGGTGATGTATTACCTGGCGATCGACGCGGGAGCGAATGCTCTGGCTGTGATTGGCCTGACTGCGGGCGGCCTGGTTATCTGGACGCTTTCCGAGTATTGGCTCCATCGTCTGCTTTTCCACTGGCACCCGAAGTTCAAAGGTGGCGATCAGCTCAATTTCATCATCCACGGGGTGCATCACGATCATCCGAACGACAGGATGCGCCTGGTAATGCCACCGGCTCTCGGTTTGCCTCTGGCCGCGCTGTTCCTTGGACTTTTTGTCCTGGTTTTCGGTACGCCCAATGGTTTCATTGGATTTGCCGGTTTTCTGATCGGCTACCTGATTTACGACTACACGCACTATTACGTCCATCATTTTGTGCCGAAAACGAAGATCGGCAAGAGCGTGCGTGAACATCACATGCGCCACCACTTCCAGGACCACCGTTACGGATACGGGGTTTCGAGCCCTTTCTGGGACTACATTTTCCGCACCGTGCCTCGCTCACGAAAGAGCGAGCGTTCAGGTACGGATTCTGCCTCTGATTGATCCGGTTTCCGGCCGGGGCCGTGTTGCTTGCCTGAAGCATCTTTCGATTGGACCCGGTTTCCGTTGAGAGAGCGCAACTATGCCTTTACAGAGGTTTTATGGATGTGTAGGAAAATGGTTCACAGGTAGTCGATAACTCCGGTTTGCGCCAGGCTCCGTGCCTCGCAAACTGGCCGCGTTTTTTCCGTTGTTCAGGGTGCGTGTCAGCAGAGCAGTCGCTTTGTTGCGTTGTCGAGATAAAGCCGGGTTTCGAATCCGGCATCGATCCGGGCGTTTCGCCCAAAAAGGGGTTCGCGTAATTCGCGTGCCTGAAAACCGATATCTCGAGGACAAAATCAGCGCAATGAATTCCCGTTTACGCAAGGCAGCAGCCGCAACCATCAGCCTGATCATCGGACTGTTTGCTGTTTTCGCATTCTCCAGTCCGGCGTCGGCTACTGCTCCGGACACCGAATGTCTCGCCAACCCGCTTGGCGCTGCCAGCGGCTACACCGAGTTCGTACAGACGAATGGCTCGCGTGGTGCTGAATCCGAGGGTGCGATCGCTTATGGCGGCAACCTGAACGCAAGTGGCATGACGGTCGGCACACACTTGACCGACCCGCCGTACGGGACCTCCTACCCCACCCTTGTGGTCAATGGCACCTCGAACTCGTTCAATCTGCAGCGCGGCAGTGCGTATGTACCGGGCCGTACCGGCAACGTCAACTTCAATGGTGGTGGCAGCTACCTGACCACCGCCCCGATCGATTTCGGTTCGGCTTTCAGTGACCTGACCGCAAAGTCCACCGCCTGGGCCGGCACGACAGCGAACGGCAGCGCCCAGGTGATCAATACCAACGGCTCCAATCCGGCCGGCATCTCGCTGGGCGGCAACGCTCTCTATCTGAAGGGCACCGACTCGACCCGCAATGTCTTTTCGGTTGCTCCGGGCCAGTTGACCGGCAACGTCGCGATCCTGATCGAGGTTCCGGCTGGATCCACGGCTCTGATCAATGTTTCCGGCACGAATATCCAGATCGACGGGAACATGTACTTCCGGGTTGGTGGGTCCTGGACCCAGGCCCAGGACAACGCCACCGCTGCTTTCAACAAGAAGACTTTCTGGAACTTCCCGGCTGCGACCAGCGTGGGCCTGAACACCGGTTCGGCGTTTGCCGGAACGATTCTCGCGCCGAATGCGAATGTCGATGCTTTCAATGTTGGCCACAACATCGGCCAGGTGATCGCCAAGAGCTTCACCTCCAACCGTGAGACCCACCACGCTCCGTTTGATGGTTGCCTGCCACCGACCGTTCCGGTGGGCCCCACCGGGCCAACTGGGCCAACTTCGCCGACCGGCCCTACTGGCCCGACTTCGCCCACTGGCCCGACCGGCCCGACCACTTCACCGAAGCTGAAGATCACCAAGATCGCCGACAACCCCGTTGTCACCGATGGCGGACAGGTCATCTTCACCCTGTCAGTCAAGAACGACGGTGACGCCGCTTCGGCCAACACCAGCATTTCTGACCTGGTGCCGGTCGGACTTACCGTCGATTCGGCCGATGCCCCATGCACGGTGGCCGGCCAGCAGGTCGAATGTGTGATCGGCAGCCTCGCCCCTGGAGAAACGAAGACTTTCCAGGTACACACAACCGCCAAGATCCTCACAACCGACACCGCCAACGACCAGCTCAGCATCAACAAGGTCGAAAAGCACATCTCGATCCAGGCCGGGCAGACACAGACCGCACAGATCACCTGTGACGCCAACGGAATCATGTCCGACGGTGCCGTGAGGGTCGATTCAGTTGATCAGAACACCGGCGACTTGGACAGCGTCGAGGTGCACAAGGTCGCGTCCACGTCGGAAAGCACTTACGAAGCCGTGGTCACCAACCACTCCACCGGCCAGGCGCAGGTGAAACTGTTCGGCGTCTGCCTCCCGAAGAAGACGACTGGTGGCCACGAACTGCTGGTCAGCCCACCGGTCGAACAGACAGTCGTGCTGGACCAGGGTGTTCACACCGTGAATCTGGTCTGTGGCACCGGTTACACGCCGATCAGCCCGGGCATCGAAGTCACCGGCGGTCGCGCATGGGTGATCGCCAGCGCTCCCGACGGCGCCACCGGACGCAAGTTCACGCTGAAGATCGATCAGGACGATACGACCGCGAAGCTCAGCATCCGCTGCCTGTCGAACAGGACCGGCGAAGTGAACGGTGGAACCACCGAACTCCAGTTCACCCCGATCACCAAGGGCATCACGATCAACCCCGGGCAAACCGTCCAGGAGCAGCTGGTCTGCGGCGAAGATGCCAAAGGCATTGTTGCCGGCTGGGAATACGACGACGAGCTGATCCCGCTCGGCAACGATCCGCAGCCGAAAACCAGGGTCTTCAAGATCTGGAACCCAACCAACCATCCGTTGAACGCGACCCTCTACCTGCTTTGCCTCGAAGGTCGTACCGGCAGCCCGGGCGGTAACAGCGAGTACGTCAACACGGCGACGGTCACCAGCAGCTCGGTCCAGGCACCCGGGGCCCAGCTCTCGGATGATGCTTCGGTAACCGTGGAAGCGGCCTCAACCCCGCTGGCCCCGCCGCCGTCAGCTCCGGTCAAGTCCGGAACTACCCGCTCGGCCACGAGCCCGCTCACAGCGGTCTATCGCGGACGCAGCCTGACCGTCGGGCTGGACAGTGCCAGCGGCGGCAAAGCGAAGGTGCGTTCGAACCGTAGTTTCCGTATCGGTAACCGCAAGTTCAACCGCGGCAAGGTGCTGGGAACCGGCAGCTCCTCAGACACGAAATCGATCAAGGTGAAGCTCGGCAAGAAAGCCACGAAAGCAATCCGGGCCGGCAAAATCAAGCGGGTGAAGGTCACCGTCATTTCCACCAGCGGAAAGAAAACGAAGAACCTGAAGATCAAGCACGGGGGTTAACCCCACCTTCGGCTTTCGGGTTCCCGACCCGAATCCGGGGTCTAACTCCAGAGACATGAGGCGAATCCATTGATTGGATCGCCTCATGTCCGAATTACGCACCAATCCAGTCCGCTCCGGCCGAAATTTCGGTGACGGAGGAAAGCTCTCCCGCACGACCAGATGGTGCGCATCGGCTTCCGCCCGCCGCCCCAAAACGGTAATCGCGCTATGGCTCGTTTTTGTGATCGGGCTGTTCATGGCCGGTTCGATGGCTGGCATGCAGATGCTCACCGGCAACGATCAGAACATCGGTGAATCGAAGGCCGCGAACGCGTTGCTGGCCGATGCCGGGCTGACCGACCCGGCGGTCGAGAACATGATGATCGCGACCGGCAGTGCCGCCGAAACACGTGCCGCGAGCGACTCCCTGGTTGCCCGACTCGAGACCGACCCGGAGGTCAGGGCCGTTGTCGATCCTTATGAAGCGGGAGGCCAGTTGGCTGACGATGGCCGCAAAGCACTCGTTCAGGCCAGCCTGCGTGGTGACCCGGACGAAGCGTTCGACCACATAGATGGCGTGGTCGTCGCAGTTGAAGCCATCGAGGCGGAGTACCCGGGCATCACGGTCAACTCGATCGGCCTTGGCACCCTCGACCGGGAATTCGAAAAGATCGTCGAGCAGGACCTGAAAACAGCGGAAATGATCTCGCTGCCGATCACGCTGATGATTCTTTTCATCGCATTCGGTGCCTTGGTTGCCGCGTCCGTTCCGTTGATGCTCGGGGTCACTTCAGTGGTCGCCGCAATTGGCGGGCTCGGCTTGATTTCGCAGGTTTTCCCGGCCAGTGAAGCCAGCACCTCTTTGGTTGTGCTGCTCGGTCTCGCGGTCGGGGTCGACTACTCGCTGTTTTACATTCGCCGCGAACGTGAAGAGCGCGAAAATGGCCGCGGCCCGGATTCTGCGCTCGCTGCCACTTCAGCGACGGTTGGCCGTGCGATCGTCATTTCCGGCATCACGGTGATCATTGCCCTGGCCGGCCTTGCGGCAACCGGCCTGCCGATGTTCATTTCGATGGCCCTGGCCACGATGCTGGTTGTGCTGATCGCAGTCATTGGTTCACTCACTGTCCTGCCGGCCACGCTGGCGTTGCTCGGTGACCGCATCAACAAAGGCCGCCTTCCGTTCATCGGCCGCATCAAGCGGCGCCGGGCCCGCCGGACCGGCCTGTCGCTGGTCCCCGATTCGAAAATGGGTTTCTGGGCACGTCTTGCCCGGGTTGTTACCCGCCGGCCCCTGCTGGCCCTGGTCGGCGCTGCCTGTGTCCTCGGGACGATTGCGGTTCCGGCGATTGGCCTGAACAGCGGGGAATCAGAGTATGGCCTGCCGAAAGACTCGAAGGTGATGGTTGACCTCCAGCAGGTCGAATCCAGTTTTCCGGGTGCTCCGGCCACGACCGAGCTGGTTGTGACCGGCAGCTCCCTCGGTTCTGCCGAATCAAGGTCCGCGCTGAACGACCTCGGCGGTCAGGCCCTCGCTGTCACCGGCGGCGCAGGTACGCCGGAGGTCAAGGTCGCGAGCGACGGCGGCACCGCCCTGATCCGGGTTCCCGCCCCGGAGCAGGGCCCTGACAAAAATCAGCAGATCGTCCATGACCTGCGGAACGAACTTCCTGCGTCCGCTGCCCTGTCCCTGCCGGGATCTCAGCTGAAAGTGACTGGTGAGACCGCTGAAACCACCGACTTCGGCGACCGTCTTGACCGGGCGGCACCGATTGTCGTCGCGGCAATTCTCCTGCTGGCGCTGGTCCTGCTGTTCGCCACCTTCCGTTCGGTGCCGCTGGCTTTCGGCGTTGTCGGGCTGAACCTGCTTTCGATGGCCGCGACCTACGGCGTAATCGTTGCCGTGTTCCAGAACACCTGGGCCGAAGGACTGCTCGATTTCACATCGAACGGTGCGATTGCCGCCTGGGTGCCCCTGAACGTGTTCGTGATCCTGTTCGGCCTGTCGATGGATTACACGATCCTTGTGCTCGAACGGATCCGCGAATCCCGCCGGGCCGGAAGGGACCCGCGAACGGCAGCCCGCGAAGGAGTTGCTGCGACGGCTGGTGCGGTGACGAGTGCGGCCGCCGTGATGGTTGCCGTCTTCGCGATCTTCCCGACCCTGCCGATGCTCGAGATGAAGATGCTCGGTGTCGGCCTTGCGGTCGGAATCCTGATCGACGCGACCATAGTCCGGGGCATAGCATTGCCGGCAATGGTCACCCTGCTCGGCGAACGAGGCGTCAAGGCCCCGGACCGTTCCGGTGGTCGTCCGCGATCCACATCGGATAGAGAGCATCACGCACCCAGCCTGGTAACTGTGAGCGATGACGCTCGCTGACACCACCCGCAAATGGCGGCTTGACACGGATTCGGTGCTGGCCGCCCACGGTGCCATCGCGGCCGGAACCGGTTTTCTGGTCACGCTGATCTGGGGCTTGACCGGGGCCGGGACCTTCTGGCCGGCCTGGGTCTGGTTCGGGCTGTCGATACCTCTCGCGATCAACTTCAGCTGGTGGTATTCCCTCCAGTTCGAGAGTCGCCGCCGCTGGCTGGCTTTTCATCTGGCACTCACCGCCGTCACGTCGGTCGCGCTTTGCCTGATCTGGGCGATGAGCGGTGGCGGCGGCTTCTGGCCTGGCATCCCGATCGTCTGCCTGCTCGGACTGGTTGCCGTTCACCTTTTCCTCAGCGAGAACTGGGAGCGGCTACGAACCGGCCAGGAGAAAGTCCTGACCGAAAGGGTCGACGAATTGACCCGCAGCCGCCAGGGAACCCTGGAGGCCCAGGCCGCCCAGTTGCGCCAGGTGGAACGGGACCTTCACGACGGCGCCCAGTCAAGGCTGGTGGCCCTGAGCATGCAGCTGGCCCGGGCGGAAGCAATGCTCGACGAGCAGCCCGAAGTACGAAAGCTGGTGACGGAAGCGAAAGCCGAAGCCGGTGAAGCGATCGTCGAACTGCGTGACCTTGCCCGCGGGATCGCGCCACCGGTGCTGGCCGACCGTGGCCTGGCAGAAGCAGCAAGATCTCTGGGGACCCGCAATTCCGGCGGGGTGACGGTTGAATCAACTCTGACCAGGAGGCCACCGCCGATCGTTGAAACGGGTGCTTATTTCGTGATCGCTGAATCGCTAACCAATGCGAACAAACATGCCCCGGGCGCACCGGTAACCGTGAGTCTGCGTGACAGTGACGGGCAGATCAACCTCGTGATCAGGGATGAAGGGCCAGGTGGCGCCGATCCGGGCGGCAGCGGGCTCACCGGCTTGAAGAACCGGATCGAAGCGTTGGATGGCCGGATCGGGATCAACAGCCCTGACGGCGAAGGAACGACAATCAGAGTGGATCTGCCATGCGAGTAGTAATCATCGAGGACCAGGCTTTATTGCGCGAAGGCATCGTTGCGTTGCTGCGGGATAACGACGTGGAGGTGGTTGGACAGGCCGATGACGCCCCGGGACTGCTGCGCCTCCTGAACGGCCATAAGCCGGATCTGGCAATCGTCGACGTGAGATTGCCACCGACTTTCACCGATGAAGGGATCAAGGCCGCGATCGAAGCCCGGGAGCAGCATCCCGGCCTCGGCATCCTGATCCTTTCCCAGTACGTCGAACCGGTTTACACCTCGGAACTGCTGGCCAGCGGCGGAGGCGGTGTTGGCTATCTGCTGAAAGAACGGGTGGCTGACATCCCGGCTTTTCTCGACGCAATCAACCGCGTCGCTGAAGGCGGCACCGCGCTGGACCGCGAGGTCGT
>JBAUOE010000179.1:0-9250 GCA_049579585.1 Solirubrobacterales bacterium
CTCAGGCCGCGGGCACCGTGGTGATCCCGTGGAACGACCGTGAAGCGGCCGCCGATGCTCTTCAGAAGCACGAGGTCGCGGCTTTGCTGGTCGAACCGGTCGCGGCAAACATGGGGCTGGTTCCCCCGGCCGACGGGTATCTCGAATTTTTGCGGGACCAGACCCGTGAAAACGGCGCGATGCTCGTTTTCGACGAAGTGATCACCGGTTTCCGGGTTGCCCGTGGTGGAGCGCAGGAGCTTTACGGGATAGATCCCGACCTGACCGTGATGGGCAAAATCATCGGTGGCGGCCTGCCCGCTGCCGCTTTCGGTGGTCCGCGTGAATACATGGAGCGCATCGCTCCGACCGGTGACGTTTACCAGGCAGGGACACTTTCCGGCAATCCGCTGGCGGTCGCGGCCGGTCTTGCCACGCTCGGTCAGCTGGACAGCGAAGCGTACGTTCGCCTGGGACAGCTGACGGACCGTCTGGCCAGAGGACTCGAAGCCCTGGCGAAGGACCGTCCGCTTCAGGTCGCATCGGTTCCGGGCCTGGTGACCCTGTTCTTCCGGGACAGCCCGGTGGAGAACTTCGCTGACGCAACCGACACCGATCTCGAAGCCCACGCCCGCTTCTGCCGGGGAATGCTCGACCGTGGCGTCTACCTGCCGCCAGCCCAGTTCGAAGCGTGGTTCGTATCGCTGGCCCACGACGATGCCTTGATCGACGAGACCCTGGAAGCCGCCAGGCTCACCCTTGAGGAGATCCTTTGAGTGCGGCTGATGCGTTGCTGAAACTCAGCCGTACCGTTGCCGCCGAAGGCGAACCACTTTCGTCCCATGTAAACACCCGGCCGGGATCCGATCCGGCCCTCGGCGAGCTGGTTGCTGCCGGGCCCCGGACGGAGGGTTCACCCGCCGAGTACGCCTTCGTCGTCGAGGCTGTCCGCGAGGGTTATCTCTGCCATTACGGAACCCCCCGGATACTGCACGGAGCCGACGCCGATCTCACCCTTCTGGCCGGCGATCTCTTCTACGCGATCGGGATCAACGGACTCGCTGCACTGAATGACCCGGAATCCGTAGGAATTTTGTCGGATTTGATCCGGGTCGCGGCGGAGCTCCGGGCGGAGGATCGAACCGAAGCCGCCGAAGCTCTCTGGCTGGCTCAACTCTTGGCTTTGTCATGCGGAATCGACAACGATCTGCCTGGACGGATCGGCGCGTTGGAGCAGCGAGAAAACGGATCGATTGAAGGTCTGAAAGAGTGGTCAGAGAACACAGCTGAAAGTCACGGTCTGGGGCGACGGTTCGTATCCGCGCGTAACGCAATAGACTTCCAGCCCACCAATCTCTAGTTCCTTGTCCGACTCGCAAAACAAAAACCTCTCCGCGGAGGATCGTCCCCGCACGAAGCTCCCAGAAGCTCAGCCTCGCGGCTACTTCGAGGGTGAGTCGATGACCCGTCGCAAGGTCTTCACGGTGGCCAGCCAGGCCCTCGGAGGACTCGCCGGCGCGGCCGTCGTGCTTCCGGTTGTCGGTTTCGCCCTGGCCCCGGTCTTCACCCGCGGTGAAGAACGCTGGGAAGCGGTTGGCAAGATCGGCGATTTCGATCAGGAGACCTACCGTGCCGTTGTCTTCACCGAGATCACCGGAATCGGTGAAGTCGGCAAGACAACCGCATACGTACGTCAGGGTTCCGAGGAATACGACGAGGATCCGACCGAGTTCATCGCGATCTCTACCCGTTGCGCCCATCTCGGTTGCCCGGTTCGTTTCGTCCAGGCAGCAGCTAACTTCATTTGTCCGTGCCACGGCGGGGTTTACGACTTCGTCGGCAAGCGCATCGGTGGACCGCCGGTTCGTCCCCTGGATCGCTTCCAGACCCGGATCAAGGCCGGTCGGGTTGAGCTCGGCCCGCGTTACAGCGTTACCAACCAGCTCAAGGCGGTCCGTGTTCGCGACCCCGGAGAGTTCACCGGCGGTATCTGGGAATTCCTGTACCCGCCTCGTCCCACAACCTTCCCGCCCCCTTCGAACTGAGCGGCTGATCTTTAGATGAAGTCACCATTTCCCTCGAGGGCCAAGAAAAAAGACACCGACACCGGTGCAGATCCTGATGAGTCCGGCGCCATGACCGACGAGGTCAAGCCGAGCCGCAAGGAAAAACTGGGCGGCCACAAGGATCTCGCGGTCCATCACAGCCGGGAAGGCGCGATCGACACTGCCGGCTGGGTCGACTCACGGACCAACAGCACCGGCATCTTCACCGCGATGATGTCGCGCCACGTGCCGAAAGGAACCAACTGGTTCTACACGCTCGGTTCGGCAACGATGTTCATCTTCGCGATGCAGGCGATCACCGGCGTGTTCCTGTCGATGTATTACACGCCGTCGGCAACCCAGGCTTACGCGTCGATCACCCACATGACCAACGAGGTTTTCCTCGGCGAGTTCGTGCGTGGCCTTCACAAATGGGGCGCCAGCCTCATGATCATCCTGATCTTCCTTCACATGGCCCGTACATTCTTCTTCGGTGCCTACAAGTACCCGCGTGAACTCAACTGGGTGATTGGTGTGGTGCTGCTGGTCCTGACCATGGTCATGGGTCTCACCGGTTACCTGCTGCCTTTCGACCAGAGGTCCTTCTGGGCAACGATCGTCGCCAACAACATCACCGCTTCCGGCCCCGTTGTCGGTCCATACCTCGCTGATTTCCTGAGAGCAGGTCCGGACTTCAGCGCCACCACTCTGTCCCGGTTCTATGCGCTCCACATGATGGTGGTGCCCGGGCTGATCGGCGCCCTGATTGGTGCCCACCTCTTCCTGGTAGTCAAGCTCGGTACGACCGCGCCGCCGTGGGTGAAGGTTGCCCGTCCGAAGGTGGCCCGCCGCGAAGAAGAAATCGAAGCCGGTGTAGCGATCGCCGACGACACCGAAGTCAACATCGAAGCCACTGAACCTGAAGTTTCAGAGCCTCCGGTCGATCCCGCATCGCAGGATCTGGCTGATGGCCAGGCCACCGATGAAGACGCAGCCCCCGGAGAGGAGGCCTCCCCGTGAACGCACGTGAAAAGGAGGAATACCTCCGCGAATACGAGATCCTGAAGAAGAAGGGCAAGCCTTTCTTCCCATACGCGATCATGAAGGACTCGGTGATGTTCTGTGTGGTCGCCGCAGTCCTGATCATCATGTCGCTGGTCATGGGTGCGGAGCAGGGCCCGAAGGCCGATCCGACCACCACGACTTACACCCCTCGTCCGGAGTGGTACTTCTTCTTCCTGTTCGAGCTGCTGCGCGTAATCAAGCCGCCGGCCCTGACCCCGATCGCGACCGTCGGTGTCCCGACGATCTGCATGGTCCTGCTGTTGCTTTTGCCATTTTTCGACCGTGGACCGGAACGGATTCCATGGAAGCGTCCGATCGCCAGCATCACTGGCGTGATGATCATCATCGCCATGGCTTACCTGACTTTCCTCGGCGCGACCGGCGGCTCAACCAGTGAAATTGAAGAATCGACCGCGCCGCAGTACGAAGCCGGCAAGCAGGTAGTTGCCCAGTCCGGTTGTCTTGCCTGCCACGCGATCGGGCACAGCGGTACCCATGGAGGACTCGGCCCCGACCTGTCCGAGATCGGTTCGATGATTCCGCCGAGCGCGATCAAGCGATCCTTGATCATCGGTCCGGGCATCATGCCTTCCTATGAAGGCCTGGGCGAGAAGGACCTAGACGAAGTGGCCGATTACCTGGCCTCTCTCGAATAGGGCTTTCCGGTGAGCGAAAAGCCCCCACAGAGGGGCGACGACCAATTCGCTGGCGAGGTCAATTCGATGTTCGACCGGATCAGCGGGGTTTATGACCGCATGAATCGTGTGATGACCGCGGGCCTCGACCAGACATGGCGTGCCCGGGCGGCCGACAGGGTTCGCCTCGAGCCGGGGCAGAAGGCTCTGGATCTCTGCTGCGGTACCGGTGATCTGGCATTGATGCTGGCCGAACGGGTTGGTTCTGAAGGCGAAGTCACCGGAGCCGACTTTTCCCGGCCGATGCTGGAGATCGCCACCGAAAAAGCCGCCAGGGACCTGGTTGGCCAGGTTGAGTACCAGTGGGCCGACGCGCTCGACCTCCCGTTCGAAGATGAATCTTTTGATGCGCTAACCATCGCTTTCGGTGCCCGTAACCTGGCTGACCTGCCCAAAGGACTTGCCGAGATGCACCGGGTGCTCAAGCCCGGCGGACGGCTCGCAATCCTCGAAATCACCCAGCCGCGTCGTCAGCCGCTCGCCACATTCTTCAAACTCTGGTTTGACCGGATAGTCCCCGTGCTTGGCAAAGCCGCCGGTGATTCATCCGCATACGAGTACCTGCCGGAATCAGTTCGCAGCTTCCCCGACGCAGAAACGCTCGGCGCCAGGCTTGACGCTGCCGGATTCCGCCATGTGCGCTGGACCCTGATGGCGGGCAGCATTATCGCGCTTCATTCCGGGGTTAGATGACCCCGGAGCGTTCAGCTCCCGAGCCGGTTACGGCAGTCATAGATACTGCCGGAGCGTGGCTTCCCAAAGCTCTTGAAGATGTAGAGACCGGCCTGACACGGTCGGTGGACCGGGGCGGGCCGCTGTCGGAAGATGCAGTCGCCACGCTCAAAGCCGGTGGCAAGCGGATGCGACCGATGTTGGTTCTGCTTTGCGCCGGGCCTGAAGGTGGCGAGGCTGCGGTTCGGGCCGGGATTGCAGTTGAGCTGGTTCACATGGCGAGCCTCGTTCACGACGACGTGCTCGACCGTGCTCCTCTCCGCCGGGGTGTTCCCACCGTTTTCGCCCGGGCGGGGCGGGATCGAGCCACCTCGGTTGGCGATCAGCTTTTCGCGACGGCTTTCCGGGTGCTGGTCGACGGTGGGGATCAGGAAGCGGTGGCGGAATTGAGCCGCACCGCAGTTGACCTTGCCCGCGGAGAGCTGATGCAGCGTCGCGGTGCCTTCAACCTGGGGCTTGCCGAAGCCGACTACTTTGAGCGCTGCAGCCTGAAAACCGGCCGTCTGTTCGAAGCGGCATGCGTGCTGGGTCGCTCCACGGTCCGGCCGGACCAGGCGGAAGTCGTGTCCCTCTTCGGCAACCGGATCGGCCTGGCTTTCCAGATGCTGGACGACGTGCTCGACATTTCCGGCCCGGTCGAACGCACCGGGAAAGCTCGCGGCACAGACCTGCTTGATGGCACGGTCACCCTGCCCTACATCGTGGCTGCGAGCATCGAACCGAACCTGCTCGAGGTCGATTTTCACAGTCTGGATGAGGATTCCGCCGAAGTGCTTTGCGACCGGGTTGCGGCAACAGGTGCCCTTGATCAGGTGCGTGCCAGGGCGATTGATCTGATCGAAGAAGCCAAAGCAGGACTGGCTTCCGCCGGCTTCGACACGGAGCAGCGCCAGCTGCTCGAACTGATCGCGGACGGCGTGGTTCTCCGGTACAGCTGAAGGCATGCGGTGGTGGATGCCGCAGGTTCTGGAATACTCCCGACCATGGTGCTCAGCGACCACACGATCAGGGAAGAGATCGAAGCAGGAAAGATCCTCATCGATCCGTACGAGCCGGGGCTGGTTCAGCCCTCCAGCGTTGACCTCCGGGTTGATTCCAGCTACCGGGTTTTCAACAATTCCCGTTACCCGTACATCGACGTGCGGGAGCCGATGGAAGACCTGACAACCCTGGTCCGCCCGGAAGAAGGTGAACCCTTCATCCTTCATCCCGGAGAGTTCGTGCTTGGCCAGACCCTCGAGAAGGTCACCCTGCCGAATGATCTCGTTGCCCGCCTCGAAGGCAAGAGTTCACTCGGTCGTCTCGGACTGCTGATTCACTCCACCGCGGGATTCGTGGATGCCGGATTCTCCGGAAACCTCACCCTTGAACTTTCCAATGTGGCCAACCTGCCGATCACGATCTACCACGGCATGCCGATTGGCCAGCTTTCTTTCATGCGCATGGACAAAGCAGTCGACAGCCCTTACGGCACCGACAAGAACGGTTCGAAATACCAGGGCCAGGCCGAACCGACCGCGTCCCGCTACTACCTGAACTTCAAGGATTGATCCGGGGCCCGGTCATGCGCGTAGGTAGGATCACACTGTGATTCCCAACATCGGCCCTCTCGAAATAGCGATCGTCCTGATCATTGCCCTGATTGTTTTCGGGCCCAAGCGCCTGCCGGAACTCGGCAAGTCGCTTGGCAAGGGCATCAACGAGTTTCGTGAAGGCATGAGCAATATCGGCAGTGATGACAGCCAGGACGACGAAGACGAGGACGAAGACCTCGAACCCGCCGAACTGACTCCACCCCCGGGAGCTGAGCCCGAGGTAACCGAAATCATCAATGACGACATTCGCGAAGAAAACGATGCGAACGTTTCGGCCGAACCGGTCGAGTCAGAGGTAATTTCCGAGCGAAAAGACTGAGGTTCCGGTTTGGCAAAGCTCAAGCCGGTCAGTCACGACGAGCAGTTAAGTCTCACCGATCATCTCGATGAGCTTCGTTCCCGGATCATCTTCACGCTGGTCGCGGTTGGCATCATCTTCGCCTTCTGTTTCTGGCAGTCCGGCCTGATCCTGGACATCGCGGCAGCGCCGCTACCCGAAGCGAACCAGGCCTTGATCGTGCTCGCCCCGACCGAGGCATTCATGACATCGGTGACGGTCAGCGCCTACGCGGCGATAATCGTTTCCGCCCCGCTGATCAGCTACCAGCTCTTCGCCTACATCCTTCCGGCGTTCTCACCCCGGGAAAGAAGAGCGATCCTGCCACTGCTGGTTTTCATCCCCGTTCTCTTCATCGTCGGCGTCATCTTTGCCTATTTCATAATCCTGCCGGCGGCAATCAGCTTCCTTCTCGGGTTCAACGGTGACCAGTTCAACACCGAACTGAGGGCCCGGGAGTACTACTCCTTCTTCTCGACCACCCTGCTCGCCGGCGGCTTCGTATTCCAGATGCCGATCATCATCCTGGCCCTGGTCAAGCTGCGGATCGTCACCATCCAGCAGCTGCGCAAGAACCGTCGATACGCCTATCTGATCATCGCCGTGATCGCCGCCGCACTCCCCGGAGTCGACCCACTCTCGATGCTGATCGAGATGGTTCCGCTGCTTTTGCTCTACGAGTTGAGTATCTTCCTCGCTCGGGGTTTTGGCAGAAGCAAAGCCTCCGAACCGGACGTGCCAACGATCGAGGAGAATTAAGGCAGTGGCTGAAGAACCTGAACAGAGGATGCTGTTTGACTTGCGCGGCAGGCGCAAACGGGTCATCCAGGTCATTTATGTACTGCTTGCCCTGATCATGGTCGCTTCGCTCGTCGTGATCGGACTTCCCGGCAACATCAGTCCTTTCTCCAGCGGTACCGGTGGCGTTGATACGAACGCGGCTGAAGTCAGCATCAACCGCTCCGAGAATCTTGAGGCTCGCATTGCCGCTGAGCCGAACAACCTCGCGGCCAAGGAAGAACTGATCCGTGCCCGCACCTCGGCCGGTAAGGCCCTCAGTGAAATCGACCCGACGACCGGGCAGGTAATCGTCACCTCCGCCGCCGGCGTCCAGTACGACCTTGCGGCCGATGCCTGGGATGACTACCTCAAGGCTGCCAAAGGAAACCCCGACCCCTCAGTTGCGTTGCTGATGGCCCAGACCTTCAACGGACTGTCGATCGGCGGCACTGTCGCCCGTTTCGAGAGCAACAGCAAGGAAGCGGTCAAGGCACAGGAAGTCGTGGTTGAAAACGCGAAGCAGGAATTCAAGAAAGGTGAAGGCCAGTCGCCAGCCACCCAGATGCTGCAGCTCGCTTACTTCCAGTACCTCGCACAGGACCCCGAGGCCGCGGCAGCTACCGGCAAGGAAGCACTGACTTTCATCACTGATGAAACCGAGATCAAGCAGTTCAAAGCGCAGCTGAAGACATCAGCCCAGCAGGGTGCTTCGATCGCCAGGCAGCTCAAAGCGGCAAGGCAGCAGGCCAAGCAGGACGGTGGCCAGTCGCTACAGGAGCCCGCCGGCAGCCTCGGAACGCAGGACAGTGCGGGAGCCGCGGCTACCGCACCGTAATAAGCAGGCACGGTAAGGCGTGCCGATCTATACTTTCCCTCCGGTGAACGCCAGTCGATCACCGATTCAGGGCCGTTAGCTCAGTTGGTAGAGCAGGAGACTCTTAATCTCAAGGTCGAAGGTTCGAATCCTTCACGGCCCATCATCTGGGAACGCCTGTCCCGCCACGGGACCGGGCTTCCCCCTCCGGTCTGGTTCAACTGACGGACAGAACCGTTACCTGCCTCATGAACCGACTGTTTGCGGAATCCCCCTGGTTTCGCTATGCTCCGCGCCAGAACCCGTGTGATGGCGTTCACACATGCCCCGCGGATTCGTACAGGGAATAAATCTGGCCGCAGCGCCATGACGTTAGGGAGATACACAATGAGGGAGTCATCCGGCCGCTCGAGCCGACTTTCAACCAAGCTCAAGACCACGGTCCTGGCATTTCTGGCCGTTCTTATGGTCGGCGCCATTGGCACGTCCAGCGCCACCGCAGCCCAGCAACTTGAACTCAGCTTCAACGATTCGTGGATCAAGGTTGATTCCTTGGAGAGCCTCGGAACGTCGACCTTTCACGCACTCGACCCCGCATCCGAACCGCCGCTCTCAGTTGATGTAGCCGGCGCGCTTGCCGAAAACGGGGACTTCCTCGCTCCTCCCGCCTCATTTGTATTTCCGGACCAGGAAATCGATGGCGGCGAAGGCATCGGCATCATCACTCTGTCGATCACAGCTGCGAAAGACATCACTGGCAACTTCAACCAGGCCAGCGGCGCATTCACCGGAGTCCTTCCGGTCACGCTCACCGTTGATGCTCCGGGCTTTGGCGTCAAGTGCGCAATCGAGAACATGAACATTCAGCTGGCCAGCAGTGGCTCGGCTGACTTCGGCGAAGAAGCCGGTACTTTGAGCGGCACTCCGCTGAGTAACGGCCAGATCGCCCTCCTCGGTTCCTGGACCGGAGTCACGATCGATGACGTCACCGACGTCGCGCCCACCCCGGAAGGTACCTGTGCGCTAATCATCGGTGGCCTGATTGGTGAAGCAGACAGCTTCGACGGCTCAATCTGGCTTTCCGGCACCGCCGCAGTTTCCGGTGAACCGGATCCCACTGAATGCCCCGCCGGTCAGGTAGGAACTCCGCCGAACTGCGAAACCGTAGTTGAACCCGCAGCGGGCAAGGTTGGCAAAGTGACCTTCAA